>CAJUJO010000001.1:0-87816 GCA_910586675.1 uncultured Christensenellaceae bacterium
AGCCCAAAAACAAGCAGTGGGAGCGCAGACTTCTCGATCTTACGGCGAAAAACTCCCTTCTCAACTTTTCGGGTAAAAATGCGTTGCATCTGTGTTCCGCCGACGCGGACGCGCTCGTGTCCGTCTTGCAGGAGCGGGGCGGCATGAAGCTGAAGGTGGGAGCGCAGGAGAGCGATGCGCCCTTCGGCGCGAACGTCGCCGACAACATGCGCGAACTTCTCGCCCTCGAAGAGCGCAAGGGCATGCTCCGCGCCTATTGCGACGGAAAGACGTTGTCTGAAACCGCCGTCCGCCTCATGCGCAAGAACAAGGAAGCGGACGAGGAAACGGGCGCGAAAATTTTATATTTTGCGTTCGGTTTCCTGCGCTATGTGGGAAAAGACGACGGGCAGACCAAGTACGCACCGCTCGTGCTCGCTTCCGCGGGGATACGGCGATCCAAGGGCAACGAGGACTTTTCCGTCGAACTGACCGAGCGGGAGGAGTATTTCGTTAATTCCACGCTGCTCGAATATCTCAAACAGGAATTCAATATCGACGTGCGCGGCTTGGGCGGCGACGTCTCCGCGCTCAAAATTTCCGAAATTCTCGCTATGGTGCGCGCCGAAACGGCGTCCATGAAGGGTTGGGACGTTGTGAACGACGTTTATCTTTCCACCTTCTCCTTCCAGCGCTTTCTCATGTGGAACGACATCAGAAACCACATCGGCGAACTGAAACAAAACTCCATCGTGTCGGCGCTCCTCAATAACCGCGCGGAAAAGCAGGAGTTCGACCCTTCCGCGGAGGAGGACGACGATTTGCCGAGCAGAACGCTCATTCCGCTCCCTGCCGATTCGTCGCAGTATTCGGCGATCGCGCTTTCCAAGACGGGCGCGAGCTTCGTCCTGCACGGACCTCCCGGAACGGGCAAGAGCCAGACCATCACTAACATTATCGCGAACGCCCTTGCAGACGGCAAGCGCGTGCTCTTCGTCGCCGAAAAGAAGGCGGCGCTCGACGTCGTGAAAAAGCGCCTCGATTCCATTGGAATCGGCGAGTTCTGCCTGGAACTGCACTCCAATAAGGCGGACAAAGCCGACGTGTTGAAGCGCATGGAAAACACGCTCGATCTGACGGATGAAGAGGGCACGGGCGGATTTTCCGCGCGCGCGGAGGAGATCATCGCCCTGCGGGAAGAGCTGAAAGCGCCCATGCTCGCGCTGCATAAAAAGCGCAGACTGGGGATTTCCGTCTATCAGGCCATTCTCCTTTATCTGAAGAATAAAAACGCGCCCGACATTCTCGACATCGAAAGCTCCTTTTACGACACGCTCACCGAGCGGAAGCTGGACGAGTGCAAGAGCATGATTCTCTCCGCCGCTGCGGCGGCGAAGGAATGCGGCGGCGTGTTCAATTCTCCCTTCGAGAACGTCAATCACACCGAGTACACGCAGAGTCTGCGCGATCACGTATTCTGCTCGTGCGAGGTCGTCATTACCGAAATCAAGCACCTGAAGGCCTATCTCGCGCTCTTCCTCGAGTTTTACCGTCAGAAGGTGAGCACGCTCACGCAGAAAAAACTCAATCTGCTCGCGGAAATCGCAAAGAGCCTTTCCACGGATATATATTCCAAATATTTTACCGACGTGAACGAGGAGGAGTTTTATCTCTTTTTTAACGCCAATAAGCGGTTGGACGACTGTCTCGAATATTATTACAAGCATTTCAAGACGCTGATAGACGCCGACAAAGAATACAAAGAACTGAAAAAGTTCTGCGAAGAGGGCGGGGAATATAAACTGTCCCGCGCGGCTTCCGCCGTTGCCAAGCGTTTGTTCCGAGCGGCGGTCAGACCGCTTGCGGATGAGGACGTTCCTAAATTTCTGGAAACCGTCGTGGAAATTTACGGCGCGATGGAGCGTATTAAGAGCAACACCCGCCTTTCCAAAAATTTCACCGATCGCGGCGGAACCATCAACTTCAAGCGCAGGGCGGATTTTCTTGCGGAGCTCTATAACCTGCATAAGCGCTGTGCCGGCGTGTTCATGGATTACAATCCCGACGCCTTCAACGGAATGTGCGTGCGCGCGCAGTGCGGTTATACCAAGCCCGTGCTCGACGGATACGTTAAGGCGGCGGAGAGCTTTACGCACGCGCAGGAGAGCTTTATCGCCGTTATCAACGCCGATAAAAATAAAATACGCGACGAAGATGTGCTCGATTATTATTCGTCCAAAGCTTCCGCGCTCATCGACAACGTGGATATGCTCCCCAATTGGTGTATGTATCGCAAGACGGCGGAGGAGCTGGGTAAGCTCGGCTTGAATTTCATCTCCGAAGCGCTGGAAAGCGGCAGGCTGCGCGGGGAAAATATTCTTTCCGGTTTCGAGAAGAACGTATACAAAAACTTCCTCGAAATCAATATTCCCGCCGACCCCGACCTTTCCCGCATGACGGTGGGAACGCTGGAAGAAACAATCGAAAAATTCCGCCTTGCCTGGGACGAATTCTCCCGCCTTTCCAAGGAGAAGATACGCTCTCTGCTCATCTCCCGCCTGCCTTCGCGCGACGGGGCGGACAGCCTGAGCGTAGAAGTCAACGCCTTTACCCGTCTTTCCAAGAGCAACCTGCGCGGTTCGGGGCTTCGCGCTCTGTTCGAGGAAGTGCCCGAGCTCGTCAAACGGGTAAGCCCTTGTATGCTCATGAGCCCCATTACCGTCGCGCAGTACTTAAAGCCGGAAGCCGATCTGTTCGATCTCGTCATTTTCGACGAGGCTTCGCAAATGACCACGGCGGAAGCCGTCGGCTCGATTGCCCGCGCAAAGTCGGCGATCGTCGTGGGCGACCCCAAACAGCTCCCGCCGACGACCTTCTTCCATTCGGCGTATGTGGATGAGGAGAACCTCGAAAACGAAGATTTGGAGAGCATTCTCGACGATTGTCTTGCTTTGGGACTGCCCGAGCGGCACCTTTTGTGGCACTACCGCAGCAAGCACGAATCTCTCATCGCCTTTTCCAACGGCATGTATTACGACAATAAGCTGTGCACTTTCCCTTCGCCAGACGCCTTAGAAAACAAGTGCCGCTTCATCCCCGTGGAAGGCACGTACGACCGCGGCTTTACCAAGCGCAACAAAAAGGAGGCGGAAGCGCTTGTCAAAGAGGTGCTCCGCCGCCTTTCCGACCCCGTTTTATCCCGTCTGAGTATGGGCGTGGTAACCTTTTCGGGCGCGCAGCGCGACGACATCGAGCGTATGCTTACGAAGGAGATTGCCGCGCATAAGCTGGATGCCGCGGCATATGACAGGGACGAACCTCTCTTCGTCAAGAACCTGGAAAACGTGCAGGGCGACGAGCGCGACGTGATTTTGTTCTCTATCTGCTACGGACCGGACAAGACGGGCAGGGTATCGCTCAATTTCGGCCCGCTCAACCAATCGGGCGGCTGGCGCAGGCTCAACGTCGCCGTTTCCCGCGCGCGCGAGGAAATGCTCGTGTTCTCCACGATGACCTCGGGCATGATTGACCTTGCCAAGACTTCTTCCAAAGGAGTAGCGGGGCTGAAGGCGTTCCTCGAATTTGCCGAGCGCGGCAGGACGACGCTCGCCGTCAATTCCGCTTCCGTCAAAGGCGGCGCGGGGATCGGCAAGTTTATCGCCGCCGAGCTTTCCGGTTACGGGTACGAGTGCCGCGTCGGCGTGGGCGCTTCCGATTTCAAAATAGACGTTGCCGTCGTAGACCCGAAAAACAAACACAAATTTATCCTCGCCGTCGTGTGCGACGGTACGGATAAGTTCTCCGTCAAAGACAGAAATGTCTTACAGGTGCAAACGTTGAAGCGCGCCAACTGGAACGTGATGCGGGTTAATTGCGTTAACTACTTCAATAACCCCAAGCGTGAGATCAAGCGCGTCAAGGATATGCTTGATAAACTCACGGGCGCGGATAAAAAGGTGGGCGCATGGCTCGCTAAGTATAAAAAGCCGTATCGCGCCGTAAAGGAAACGGGCGCGGAAACGGCGGCGTTTATCACGGGAGGAGAAAATGACGCGGAAATCATGACGCGTCTTAAAGAAATTGTCATTACGGAAGAGCCCATTTCCCGCGACTTTTTGAAAAAGCGCTGTCTTGCGACGTTCGGTATCGCCAAGAGCGGAGCAAAGGTGGAAAGCCGTCTCGATGCGCTCATCGACGCATGTGCCTTCCGCCGCGAGCGCGTGCTCGGCAGGGATTATTTCTACAAGAACGACCGCGCCGTTATGATCGGACGTTTCCGCACGGAAAATCTTCCCTCGCTCCGCAAGACGGAAGAGGACTTCACGCCGTTCGAGGTGGTTTCCTTCCTCAAAGGCGCGCTGGAAGACCGCGTTAGCCTGTATATGGACGAAGCGCTCGTTTTGATAAGTAACGTATTCCACGTGCTCCGCCCGAGCGAGCGATTTATCTCCTTTGTGCGCGACTGCGTTTCTTTGGGAGAACAGAAGGGACTGTTCGTACGCTCGGTATCCGACAGGATCTCCCTCGCGTAAAATGCAAGAACAAACGGAAGAAAAGGTCTTAAAAGTTAAAAACACAATCAATTTCAGGTTATTTTTATTCGCCGCGCTCTTTCTGGCGTTTGGTATTTTCTTGTACTGTAAAATCCGTTTGGGCGGTCTCCGTCCTTCGGATTTTTGCTTTATGCTGTTTTTCGTCTTTTTTGCTCTTCGTCCGATCAAAATAAAACGAATTGCCGCGCTCGCCGTTTTGTTGGCAGTGCTCGGCGGGTTGGGCGCGGGGCTGATGCACGGCTATACGGTGCGCTTTCTTTCGGGCGAGGCGGAAGGGGAGAATCGCGTTACGGGTACGGTGATTTCCTTTGCCGAAGGCGGCGGGTATTGGTCGGCCGACATTTCCGAGCTTACATTCGACGGCAAGAGCACGGGCGGAAAATGCCGCGTACGGTTGAGCGGCTCCGTGCGCACGGGCGACGTGATCCGCTTCACGGCGCAAGTCAAGCGCGTTCCTCTTCCACGCGGCGCGGACGGATACGGCGTTTCCCTGTTTACGTCTGACGTCCGTTATACGGCAATTGTTTCCGAGTTTGAAAAAATCGGGCGGAGCAACAATTTCTTTCACGCGCTTAACGCCGCCCTTTACGACAGTCTGCACGCAAATATGAGCAAAGACGGCGCCGATATTTCCTACGCGCTCCTCACGGGCAATTCGCGCGGTATGGAAGAGGGGATTTCGGAAAATTTCCGCAGGGGCGGTATCGCGCATATTTTCGCCGTTTCGGGCTTGCATATCGGAATTTTATTCGGCGCGGTTATGCTGATCTGCAAGCCGTTGGGAAGATACCGCTTTCTGCCGGCGCTCGCGCTCGCCGTTTGCTATTCGGCGCTGTGCGGTTTTACCGTTTCTTCGGTACGCGCCGTCGTCATGTGCGGGATCGTCGGCGCTTGGAACGCCTTCGGCAGAAAGACGGATTTTTTGCAGTCGATTTCTCTTGCGGCGCTGATTGTGCTTCTTGCGTCTCCCGCGCAATGGCTTTCCGCCGGTTTTCGGCTTTCCTTCGGCGCGTGCCTGGGGCTCGCTCTCTTTTCGGGAAGTTTTTCCCGTGCGTTCGGGCGTTTGCCCAAATTTCTCGGCGGGTATCTTTCCGCAAATCTCTCCGTGCAGATTTTCACCTTTCCCGTCTTGCTGGAAGCGTTCGGTTACTTTTCCGTTTGGGGAACGGTGCTCAACTTCTTTCTTATCCCCGCGCTTCCCGTGCTATTTCTCGGTTTGCTTGTCTGCGCGCTGTTTTCGCTCGTCATACCGCCCGCCGCAGCATTCTTTCTGCTCGTTCCGGAAGGCATGATTTCTCTCTTGCTGTTTGTGTTTTCCTTTGCCGATTTATCGTTCGTGCTCGCGGGATTTTCGCTCGGCGCGGGCGCCGTCGTCTGGCTTGTCGGTTGCGTTGCTCTTTCCGAGCGCTTCCGCCTGACCGTGCGGGTGCGGGCGGTTGCCGCCGCTTCGCTCGCCGTGCTGTTCGCCGTTTGCGTAACCTTGCAGAACGCCGTATTCGTCGGCGTAAAACTTCAATCATACTCGCGCGGGTACGGGCATGCGCTCCTCGTGCGTACGCCCCGCGAGAGCGTGCTCGTCATAGACGGCGAAATTTCCCTCTCCGATTGCCGCGATTTTCTCACCCGCACCTACGGCGGTCGGCTTACAGCCGCCATCGTGCTTTCGTCCGACGAAATGCCCGCAATCAACGTCGCCGCCTTTCTTTCCGCCGATTGCATCCATGCGCGCGAGGAAATTGAAACGGGCTTGCAGAAAACGGAAGTTGTGTTCGGGGAAGAATTCTCCGTCGGACAAATGAAAGTTCGCTACGAGAGCAACGGAAAACTCGTGCTGTTTGCGGAAAGCGTCGCCGTGGAGGTGGATTTCGAGCAATCGCAATCACTCGGCGCCGATTTATTTATCGGAAAGGATAGCGGGGGCTTGATATTTTATTTGAAGAATGGTATAATCAAAGCGCTATGAAATTCGTGCAGCTCGCAAAGAGCCTGAAAGAGAAAATCGAGCCCGTGTATCTCGTCGAAGGGGAAGAGGCGTTTTTTCGCGACCATGCGGTCAAGGCGGTGCGCGAAGCGTGCGCGCTGTCGCAGCCTTCGCTCAACGACGTGCGCTACGAGGGCGAAGCGTTAAAAGGGGAAAAGCTCTCCGCGTTCCGCGACGCGCTCTATTCCCTCCCTTTTTTCGACGAAAGGCGGATTGCGCGGGTTTACGAATGGTATCCGACGGAACGGGAGTGGGAAACGGTTATGAAGGGGTATGCGGAAAAGCCCTGTCCTTCCACCGTTCTTCTCGTCGTGAACGCGGGTAAAAAGGGCGCGTACGAGATAAAGCGCAAGGCGGGCGTAACCTACGTGGACTGCTCGCGCGAGAGCGAGGAAACACTATCAAAATGGCTGTTCGGGGTCATGCGCCGCGCGGGGTTGAACGTTTCCGCCGACGCCGCTCAAACGATGGTGCGCTATTGTAATTCCGACGCGGCGCGCATGAAAAAGGAAACGGAAAAGCTGGCGCTCGTTCTGGGCGAGGGCGGAACGGTTACGCGCGCGGAGATAGAGGAATATATCGCCAAGGATACCGAATATAAAATATATGAGCTGACGCAAGCGGCTTCGCGCGGAAATTTTTCCGCCTTTTCGGAAATTCTCGACGAGCTTCTCAAAAAGGGTTACGACGAAAATGCGGCGCTCGCATCCCTGACGGCGCATTACAGGACTCTGTATGAGGTTTCCGCCATGCGTGGGTCGGACGCGGATACGGCAAAGGCGCTCGGCATAAAGCCGTACGCCGTGCAGAAGAACAGGGAACAGGCGGCGCGCCTTGGCAGGGAAAAGGTCGAGGAACTGTATCTGCGCTTATACGAGCTTTCGAGCGGGGCGAAGAGCGGCGTTTACACCAAAACCAACGCACTTTCCGCCGCGATTGCAAAAATTTTTTTCGGATAGAACAAAATAAGAAGAAAAAGTTTTTGCTTTTTTCACAAAAAACAAGTATAATAAAATACAAAGGATTCTAGGAGCGGTTATGCACACGGGAGCGGAAATTTGGGAGGCGGTTAAAAACGTCTTTTTACAATTTCACTGGACGTACGTCGTGGAAGGAATTATATTATTCCTTTTGATGTATTACGTCATTAAGGTACTGTACGAGAACAACGCCAAGCGGCTGATCGCCGTTTATGCTTCTCTCGTCCTTTTGATGGGCGTCGTCGCCGTCTTTTCTGCGAATTTCGACGTTACCTTTTATTGCGTGTTCCTCATGCTGCTGTCTTTCTTTTTCCTTATGCTGTTCAATATCGAAATCAAGCGCAGCGTGTGGCGGATCGCAAAACCCACTGCTGCCCAGCCGGACGCGGCGGCAAAAACGCGCATTTCCGTCCGTGCGGACGAGTGCATTGCGGGAATCGTAAAGGCGGTTCAAAGCCTTTCCAAAAACAATATCGGCGCGCTCATCGTACTTTCCAACGGTAATCTCCCGCGGGAAATCGTAGAGAGCGGCGTAACGCTCAACTCCGCCATTTCCAACCAACTTATCGAAGGTATCTTTATTCCAAAAGCGCCCCTTCACGACGGCGCGATGATCATCTTCGGGGATAAAATTCAGGCGGCGGGGTGCTTCCTTCCTCTTACCCAGCGGGAATTTCCCAAGGACTACGGAACCCGCCACCGTGCAGGGATCGGCGTTACCGAAGTTGCCGACGTCATGACGGTGATCGTTTCGGAAGAAACGGGAATCGTTTCCGTCGTAAAGCGGGGCGTGATCACCCGCTACGTCGATTCAGACGGATTGAAGAAATTTTTACGCGAATATTATTGGAAGGAATTTAACGCGGAGGGTAAGAAATGAAATTCAAAGAAGCGTTGAAAAAGGCGTTTACAAGGTACATCCCGCTTAAAATTCTGGCGGTCGTGCTGGCGGTCATAACCGTCATCCTCATCAATTCCATTTTATGAAAAGTTGTATCAGAATACCGAGAATTCTGCTCCCGCGGAAGGGCTATCGCAAGTGGTCGGTCATCGCATGCGATCAGTTCACTTCCGACAGGGCGTATTGGGAACGCGTCGCACGGAATACGGGCGGCGCGCCTTCTTCACTCCGCTTTATTCTTCCCGAGGTCTACCTCGGCGAAGAGGACGAGGAGCGCATTCGCGACATTCACGCGAGCATGTATACCGCGCTCGAGGATGAGTGGATGTATAAGCTCGACCGCGGCTTTGTCTTAACCGAGCGCACGACGACTTCGGGCACGCGCAGGGGGATCGTCGCTTGCATTGATTTGGAAGCGTACACCTGCGGGGCGGGGGAGAGTTCTCCTATCCGCTCCTCGGAAGAGGTGGTAAAGGATCGCCTTCCGCCGCGCGTGGCGCTTCGTCGGGGCGCAGTGTTGGAATTTCCGCACGCTATCGTATTTTACAGGGACAAAAAAGACAGGGCGATGCATTTTCTAGAAGAGGAGGAGCTTGAACGGCTTTACGACTTCGACCTCATGGAGGGCGGCGGACATCTGACGGGATATTTTATTCCCGAAGATATCGCGGCGGAGATTATCCCCGATTTGCAGGGAAAGGGGGAGCCGAGCTTTGCGGTTGCCGACGGAAACCATTCCGTTGCGGCGGCAAAGGCTTATTGGGAGGAAATCAAGGCGGATATGCCCGAACGGGAGAGCCGCAGCCATCCCGCGCGCTTCATGCTCGTCGAGTTGGTGAACATATACGACAAGGCGGTGATTTTCCATCCCATTCACAGACTGGTAAAAGAGGTCGATTCCGCAGCATTCTGCGATTGGTTCATGAAGGAGCTTCCTTGCCGGAGAGAGGGGAATCTGCTCTTCCCCGCGCTTCCCGCTTCTCCCGAAACGGTGGAACGGGTAGACGGAGCAATTGAAGCGTTCATGCGCGCGAATACGGGGAAAGTCGATTACATTCACGGCGACAAAGAAATCGCGGAATTTTCGCGCGCGGACAACTGCGCGGGAATCGCGCTCGAAGTCATTGACAAGGACGAATTTTTCGCCTATCTGAAAGGCGGGAAAAATCTTCCCAAAAAGACCTTTTCCATCGGAGAAGGCGCCGAGAAACGCTACTACACGGAGGGGCGGGAAATCAGTTATGATTAAAGTTTGCAAGTTCGGCGGCACGTCCATGGCGGACGGGATCAATATGAAGCGCGTTGCGGATATTATCGCAGCAGATAAGGCGCGCCGCTTCGTCGTCGTATCCGCGCCCGGAAAGCGGTTCGGCGGCGATACCAAAATCACCGATCTGCTCTATCGGACGCATACCGACGTTAAGGAGACGGGGCATTGCGGCGAAGCCTTTCAAAAGGTGTGCGAACGGTTTTGCGGCATTGTTTCCGAATTGGGGCTTTCCCTCGATATGCAAACGATCTTGGATGACGCGCGCAGAGAAATCGAAGAGGAGAAGAGCGAGGACTTTACCGCATCCCGCGGGGAGTACCTTTCCGCCCGCGTGATGGCAGCGCTCCTCGGGTTCGAGTTCGTGGACGCGCGCGCCGTCGTGAAATTCGGCGAAAACGGAAATCTGGACGGGGAGCTCACCTTCCGCCTTACCGCGGAAGCGCTCAAAGGCAAGCGCTGCGCCGTCGTTTCCGGCTTTTACGGAGAGGACCGTAAGGGGAAGGTTAAAACCTTTTCCCGCGGCGGGAGCGACGTTTCGGGCGCTATCGTCGCGCGCGCGGTGGGGGCGGACTGCTACGAGAACTGGACGGACGTAAGCGGTTTTCTCGCCTGCGATCCGCGCATCGTGGAAAACCCCGAAAATATCCGCATGCTGTCTTACAAAGAGCTGCGCGAACTCTCCTATATGGGCGCGAACGTTTTGCACAGCGAGTCTATTTTCCCCGTGCGCGAAGCCGATATTCCCATCAGGATCAAGAATACCTTCCGCCCCGAGGACGAGGGAACGGATATCGTACCTACGGCGAAATACCGCTTCGGCGGGCGCGTCGTTACGGGAATTGCCGGCAAGAAGGATTTTACCGTCATCTTTGTGGAAAAGTCGATGATGAACTCGGAAATCGGGTTTGCACATAAGGTGCTCGGCGTGCTGGAACGGCACGGAATTTCCTTCGAGCATATGCCTTCGGGTATCGATACGATGTCTTTTGTCATCGACAGCGCGCTTTTGAAAAACGGCGTGCTGGAAATCATAACCAAGGAAATCGAGCAGGCGGTTAATCCCGACGTCGTGCGCGTGTTCGACGATATATCCCTCATCGCGGTGGTGGGGCACGGAATGAGCAGGAGCGTGGGTACAAGCGCGCGGCTGTTCGATGCCATCGCGCGGGCGGGCGTAAACGTAAGAATGATCGATCAGGGCTCTTCCGAGCTGAACATCATCGTCGGCGTGGATAACGAAAATTATGAACGCGCCATCCGTGCCGTGTACGAAGAATTTTTTACGAAAAAGACGGCTGACTTCGGGTATCAGGCGTAAAAAATGCAAATCAAAGGGTATCTGTTATAAAGATTTCCGTGGAAAACAAATAGCGCACTGCTTCATTACGAAGTAGTGCGTTATACTTTTTTCAAATCCAGAAGGTCAAATTGAAATTTAGACTTGCATTTTTTTTCACAATGAGGTAGGCGCTTTTTGACTTTATGAAATACACCGTAACTATTTTTTATAGCAGAACCGACCAATCTCCGTAATCGAATTTGCCCGCGCCGTGCTTTAATTTTCTTTGTATTTTTAATATGCGAAAAGCGTCCCGCATGCGAACGGCGATTTCCGGTTTTATATCGAGGGAATGGTGTGCGGGAAACAGCCGTTTTGCGGGTAGCGCGGAAACCGCTTCCAGCGAACGGAGATAGGCTTCGGGATCGGTGGAAGGGTAGTAAGCGAACAAAGTGCCCTTATAAATTAAATCGCCCGTGAAGAGATACCCCCGTTCCGCTTCCCAGAAACACATGTGCCCCGGTGAATGACCGGGCGTGTGCAATACGGTAATTTTTCTTCCCCCCAGGTCGATTGTTTCGTTGCCGCGTAAAATTTCGGTCGGCCTACCTTGAAAGATTTCGTAATCGTTTACGTCGAAGCCTTCGGGCAAATCGCAGCGTTCTTTGACCATTTCCCGAACGGTTTCGGCGGAAAGCGGAAATTTGCCGTTCAGCCACTCGAGCTCCGCTTCGTGCGCGTAGAATTCGGGGAAATATTTATGCCCGCCGATATGATCCCAGTGGATATGCGTCGCAACCGCCGTAATCGGTTTTTCTGTAAGCGCTTTCACCGTTTTGAAAATATCGCAAATACCGAGCCCCGTATCGATCAGAAGGCAGCGCTGTTTGCCTTCCAGCAAGTAGCAGTGCGTCTCTTCCCAATGGCGGTATTCGCTAATAACGTGCGTATTGTCGTCGATTTTTTCGACGGTAAACCAGTCGTTCATTGTTTGAATTCCCCCAACGCTTCCTTTGCCCATTCGAGCAGATTGCTCGTCGCCGCGTCGAGGTCGGAGACGTCGCCTCTTTTTAATGTGCGCGCAGTTTCAAGAATACGTTTTTCGCGCGGCGCTGCCGCCGAGAGGAGCTCCGCCGTCCTTCTGTAATATATCCCCGTGCGTGCAAACGCAGCGGCTTGTATGGCGAATACGGCGGATTTGTAGGCAGCGCGCACAACTTCCTCGCTCTGTTCATGGAGAAAATTATGAACGCAGGCGTGGTAAACATTGCCCGCGCCCGTCCGAACGGCGCGCGCTACGGCGGCGCCGTCTATTTTTCCGAGGATAAAATCGAGCGTGCCGAATACAGGCACGGTATCGTAATAGAAGTGAAACAGATCGGAAGATTCCCATACGAGCAGTTCTTCCCTTCCCGCAATAAAACCGCAGATAAGGTCCCTGCAAGGTAATTGATCGAGCGTGTCCCGATAGATATTCAAGTCGCTTTTTTCCAGTTTATCGAGAATCAAAACGACGTCGATGTCGCTTCTCTCCGTCGCTTCGCCGCGCGCGAAGCTGCCCTGCAATCCCAAAAAGCAAACGCGCCCGCCGAAGGCGCGTTTTACTTGCTCCGTATAAATTTTCAGCCATTCCGCAATGTCCGTCATATGATTCCCCGCCTGTAATTTTATAAATAAAAACGGCGGGGATTCCCCGCCGATATTTTATTCCGCTTTGAAGGGAAGAAGAGCCGCGACTCTCGCGCGCTTGATTGCGCTTGCAAGCTCTCTCTGGTGTTTCGCGCAAGTGCCCGTCATTCTGCGGGGCAGGATTTTGCCGCCTTCCGCAACAAACTTTTTGAGCTTTGCGACGTCCTTATAGTCGATCTTTTCCGTCTTTTCCTGGCAGAAAAGGCAAACCTTTCTGTAAGATTTTTTGTAGTTCTTCTTCGCAGGCCTTTCTTTGTTTTCTTTTACTTCTTTATTTTCCGTATTTTCGGTGTTTTCCGTTACCTCTGCGGCAACTTCCTGAACTGTCTCTTCCATGATAGTCTCCTTATTTTCTTATAATCAGAAGGGAATGTCTCCGTCGTCGTCGAACGATTGAAGCGTGGGCTTCTTCTTTGCGGGCGCGGAGGAGGGGGCGGGGGCATCGTAAAAATCGTCGCCCGAGCCGGAGCTCTTCGCGGTGAGGAATTCGATGTCTTGCGCGATCACGTCCACCGCCGTGCGCTTTACGCCCTGGTTGTCCTCATAGTTGCGGATCTGAACGCTGCCCGAAACGGCGACCTTGTGTCCTTTTTTGGTATAGCGCGCAACGGTGTCCGCCAAACCGCGCCAAGCCGTTACGTTAAAGAAATCGGTCTGCCGTTCGCCGTCTGCGGAAGTATAGTTCCTGTTTACGGCAATTGCGAAATGGCATACGCTTACCCCGCCCGAGGTTTCGGTAAGCTCGGGGTCGCGCGTTAAATTCCCGATTAAAAATACCTTGTTCATGTGTTCCTCTCTTTACGCAACTTTTGTGATCATGCGTCTCAATACGTCGCCCGAAAGCCCCGCAACGCGGTCGAGTTCGGCAACGACAGCTCCGTCTGCAACGAAGGTCATGAGCGCGAAGAAAGCGTCCGCCTTGTAACGAATGGGGTAAGCCGTCTTTTTAACGCCCCACTTGTCGGTCGCTTCTACGTTTCCGCCCATGGAAGTTACGATGTCCGCGTATTTTTTGAGTTCCGCTTCTCTCGCTTCTTCCGTCATCTCGCTGTTCAAAAGAATGAGCATTTCGTACTTTTGCATTTTTTTCACCTCCCGGTCTATTCGGCATACCATATCGGCATGCAAGGTTGTAAGCGGATTTTTTCCGCTTATTTTACTATTTTACAATAATTTCCCTATTAAGTCAACGCCTTTTTCCGTCCATTTCAAAAATATTTACCTTTTACCGTTAAATTTATGCCCCCCTGCCCGAAAGCTTCTGCACCGCTTCGATCGTCTGCACAATGGTAAGCTGGTTGAGATTCTGTACTGCGGTTCCGTCCGAAAGCGTGATGGGTACGAGAAATTTAACAAAGGGATTGGTTTCCAGCGTACGGTGAAAGTAAAGCTCCCACAGGGCGGTGGCGGTAACGCGCGCCGTCGTCGTACCGACGAGGCTGCTCATATCCAGCACGTTCGTGTCCGTCTTATATTCTATCGATCCGTCCGCTTTCTCTTCGGTGAGGAGCAGGAACCAAACGCCCGTCAGAAAGCGGTCGAGCCGGACGATTGCGCCGCCCTTTTCGTATTCGTAGCATTCGGTAACGTCCTCTTCGCCGTAAACAGCGGTATATTCGTTTACTCCGTCCTCGGGAACGTAGTATTGCAGGCAGGCCTGCCGCTCCGTCTTGATAAAGTATTCGTCTTCGCCGCGGCGGAGATAAACCTTAACGGGGTTGCCGTCTTTGTCCTGCACGGTTCCCGATTCGGTTACGGTGAAAACGACTTCCGCGCCGTCTGCGCCCGTATAGAAATAGCTGACCGCGACGCGTTCCAAATCGACGCGCGATTTTCCGTTCCGATAGTAGAAGCCGAGACCGTCTTCGTAAATGCGGAAGGTCTGCAAGGAAGCGCCGCTTTCCGTTTCGACGGTCATGGTGATCGTGTAAAAGTTTTCTCCCGTCTCGGGGTCGGTATCCGTGCCGATCGAAGCGCCCGCGGGCAGTTCGTCCAGCCCGTTCGTTTCGTAATTGACGATTTGGAATTTATATTGCGGAACGACCGTCTGTTCCGTTTCGGCATAGTAGCGCGGGACTCCCGCCGTCGTTTCCTTGCGAATGGAAATGGTTTCGGGAAGAAGGGTATACGCGCCGCCCTCCTCGTGCGTAAAAAAGCCTTTGAGGGCGCGCACGTCGGAACCGTTTATTGTGTAGTACGTTTTCACGGCGGAAGGGTCTGCAATCGCCTGCGGGCGTTTGTCCGTGCCCGCAGCGTTGTACGATTCCTCCGTGTAGTGCGCCGCGTAATCGGCATACATGTCGAGGTAGGTTACGCCGCCGTTGATTTCCATGTAAGAGAAAATCTCCGCGCCGAACACCTGTTCCACGGTGAGTGTCTTCAAATCTTCGGAAAGGGTGCCGATGGAGCTGTCTTTCAGGGGTTTTAACAGTTTATTCGATTCGATTGCCGTTTCGCCGAGAATATCGCCGAGACGGAGTTTGTCGATTTTTGTATGGAAGTCGCCGAGGGTAACGTTTTTGAGCGATTGCAGAATCATGGGAGAATCTTCGTCGATTATAAGCAGGTCGCTCAAAAGGAGGGTATCCATTTTGGTTTGGTCGGTCAAATCTTTAATGCGCCATTCGCCGATGGCGTTCATAAGGGCGGAGGTGTTGTTTTCCATGCCGATGACCTGTTTGAGCTTGAGCCGTTCGATGCGCCCCGACTGCGAAAGCTCTTCGACCGTCCAGTCTTGGATAGCCTTTAAGAATTCGGGCGAGCTTTCGCCCACTTCCAGAATGTCGGACACGGCGAGCCCGCCGATAAACGAGGTGTCGCTCGTGAGCGTCTCGATTGTCGTCGCGCCCCTGCCCGTTTCGGTGGGCGTAATCGCCATTGTTTCTGGGTCTACCGTGTAATCTTCGCCTTCCTGTCCGTAGCAGATCGCCTTTATAAGGCTACTCGAATTGCCGTCCACTTTAAGCGCCTTTCCGAGCTCCGTTTTGAGAAGAACCTCGTTCTGCATGTATGCGCCGAACTCGGAAAAGGGGACGTTCATGAACTCGTTTACGTCGATCTGAATGCCCAGCGTTTCCAACTGTTGGGTTACGGAGCCGAGCATGTTTTCCACGACGGGGGTGTATTTTCCGATTTTGCCCAAGCTGTCCAGTCCGGAAGAGAGGTCGTTGATAAATTCTCCGCCGATTTCCGCGAGCGACTTTTCCGCGTAGTCTTCCTTGATGAGCGAGGCGTAGTTTTCGCCGAGAATGCTCTTTGCGGAAAACTTGGTGAGCGCGAAATAGCCGCCGCCCACGAGCCCGCCGAGCGCCGCCAAAAGCCCCAGAAAGAAGGCGAGACATACGGCGATGATATTCCAGAGGAAGCTCCGCCCTTCGCGCTTTTTGCGCGGGGCGATGGCGCCGTTTGCGACGAGCTGCGCTTCCAGCGCGTCCTGCCGCTCGTACAGATCTTTCCTGTAAGCCTTGCGTTCCTTTCTTGGCATCTTTTTCAATTCTTTTTCGGTGTACGGGCGGGGCGCGTTTCCGCTTTGCCGTCCGTCGTTTGCGTACGGAGCTTCGTCGTACCGGTTGTGTTTCTTTTTCATATTTCTCCTCGATTACAGGCGCACGGCGATGAATTCGCACGCCCCGCTTAGTTCGTATTCTCCAATCGCTTCGGCGAGAAAAATATCTCCCGCTGCAAAAGGCGTCTCTCCGCGCGACCATTTGACGAATCCGCCGCCCGAAAGTATTTTGATATAGTCTTTCGTTTCGGTAAAGAGTTTATACCTCTTGTCCGAGCAAACTTTCAACGCGCTTCCGCATACGCGCTTCTCCGCGCCCTGTACGCGTACGGGGGCGGAAAAATCCGCGTCCGCATAGTCGAACGGAACGGCTTGCCTCGCTTCGATTTTCTGTAACATACCCATGGATATATTATATTACGGAATAGCGTAAAATGCAAGCAAAAACGGATAGGCAAGCCGAATGCAAAAGACGGGGGCGGGGGCGTTATTCGTCCGAATCGGGCGGGAACGCCGCGTTTTCTTCGGGCGGAGCGATGCCGCGGAAGGAGTCTAGTTTTCTGCCGATGCTGTCGGTGCGCTTGGCGGCGCTGTCCACGGTGTCCTGTGCCTCCTGCAATTTCTTGCGCGTCTTATCCAAGAGCGCCGCAAATTTTACGAAATCGGAACGGAAGGCGTCGAGCATGAGCCGCAGCTCGCCCGAACGCTTTTCGATAGCCGCCGTGCGGAAACCCGTTTGCAAGGTGGAAAGGAGCGCGCCGAAGTTGGTCGGTCCGCACGGCATGACCCGCCGCGCGTGCAGAAAGTCGGAAAGCCCCGCCATTTTCAGTACCTCGGCGTACAGCCCTTCTACGGGCAGATACATGACGGCAAAATCGGTCGTCGCGGGCGGCAGGATGTATTTTTTGGAAATGGAATCCGCCTGCGTCTTTACGGCGCGTTCTAAGTTCTTGCGGGCGCGTTCCTCCGCCTCCTTGTCGCCCCGTTCGCCCGCTTCGCACAGGCGCTGATATTCTTCGACGGGGAATTTGCTGTCTACGGGCAGATATACCGTTTCACCGTCCTTGGAGGGGAGGAGGATGGCAAAGTCGCACAGCGTGTTATCAAGCGGGTTGAGCTTGACCGAAGCGCGGTACTGTTCGGGCGCGAGCATCTGTTCGAGCAGGGTATTCAGCTGCGCTTCGCCCCAGGTCCCGCGCAGTTTTACGTTGGAGAACACGCGCTTGATGTCGGCAACGTTATCGGAAACGCTCTTCATCGCGCCCACGCTCTCGTACATCTTTTCCAGGCGTTCGGAAATGCGCGCGTAGCTCTCGGATAGCTTTCCGTCGAGCGAGGAGGTCAGCTTGTCGTCCACCGTGCGGCGGATGCGCTCTAAGTTGTGCGCGTTGGTTTCCACGATGTATTTGATGTCTTCGGAAAGGCGGTTTTGTATGTTGTTCAAGCGCTGTTCCGTGGCGCGGCTTAAATTTTCCGTCGTGCGGGCGTTGAAGTCGGCAAGGTTTCCGATGGCGTCCGTCTTTTCTTCCAGACGGCGCAGGCTTTCTTTTACGGACGCGTCGTCGCCGCGCGCGGGTGGGTTCTTTTTCAGCGCGATATATACGAGCATGACGGCGCAAAATGCCGAAAGGACGACGGCTATCACCAAAAGTGCGGTATTCATGTTTCCTCCTCCGTGTAAAGCTTCGCCGCGCGGCGAAGCAGATAGGTTTTATTGTTTCGCGCGCCGTTTTCGGCGCAGTGAAAGAGCAGTTCCTTCAACGCTTGCCCCGTGCGTTCGGGTTTCACGCCCGCTTTTTGCAGCTCCGCGCCGTTTACGGCGAGCTCGCTTAAACGCATCGGCACGCCTTCCCGCTTCATATCCGCGAGGATTGCCCGCCATTTGACGACGGCGGGCGCGGGGGAGAAATCGTCCTTGCAGGCGGTGTAATCCGCCTGTTTGAGGGTAAGCAACCTTTCAAGAAGGTCGTAATTTTCGATCATTTCGCGGCGGACTTTATTTTTTTTCATTTTGCCGTCCAAATCGCGCATGTGCAGCCGCACGAGCCGCGCCGTTTCGGAAATCAGTTTAGCGGGCGCTTTCAGGCGGGAAAGAATTTCTCTTGCCATACGTTCGCCCTCTTCGGCGTGCGCGTAAAAGTTTCCGTCGCGCGCCATGCAGAAGGGCTTGCCGACGTCGTGCAAAAGGGCGGCGAAGCGAATCTCTTCGGGCGCGTAAGCGCAGCAGCGCAGGGAGTGTTCGAGCACGTCGTGGTCGTGAAAGTCGGGGCGTTGGCGCATTCCGTCGCCCATTGCAAGCTCGGGTAGGATATGCGCGAGCACGCCCGTTTTGTTCAGGACGGAGAGCCCGCGGTAGGGCGCTTCCTTCAAATCGTGCTTTTCGTCGGACGAGAGAATGAGTTTCAGCTCGGCAAAGACGCGCTCGGGCGCGATGTCATCTATGAGCGCGCAGTGTTTTTTCGCGCCGCATAAAGCTTCACCGTCGGGCGTGAAACCGAGCTGCGCCGCGAACCGCGCCAGCCGCATGAGACGGAGCCCGTCCTCGCCGAACACCTTGTCCGCGGGCGCGACGGTGCGCAGAATTTTCTTTTTTATATCCGCAATTCCGCCGAGCGGGTCGCGCAGCGCACCCTCCGCGATATCGTAATAGACGGCGTTTGCCGTAAAATCCCGCCTTTTCGCGTCCGTTTCCATGTCGTCCGTAAATATGATTTCCGCGGGGGTATGAACGCCGCGCACGTATTTGTCCGAACGGAATCGGGTAAATTCATAGCCGCGTCCTTCTTTGTCGGTCAATTTAACCGTACCCGTGTTCTTGTAAACCGAACGCGCGGAAAAACCGCACCGCTTCGCTGCGGCGAGAATTTTTTCTTCGGGGAGCGGAGAGCAAATATCCCAGTCGGCGTTTTCGGGCAGGGGATAGCCGCACAAAAAGTCGCGCACGCTCCCGCCCACGAGGTAAAGGGGGCGGCACAGCTCCGCCAGCTTGATTAAATTATCGGGAAGAATCGCACGCATGGGCGCCTCGATGAAAAATTTATAAAAACAGTATACCAAATTATAAAAAAAATTGCAATTCTCCGTGAAATATTATATAATAGCCCAAGAAGGTTTTTTCAGAGGTCGAAAGGGTGAATTTATACAGAAGCGTGCTCAACAATATTCCCACGGCGGCAATCGTCGTGGATAAAAATTTACGGGTGCGCTACGCGAACAAGGCGTTTCTCGATTATTTCCCTTCGATGAGAAGCAAGGGGACGCTCAAAGACGTTACCGGCTGCGGCGAGCAGACGGGCGTCTGCGGCGACGGAATTCGCTGCGTATATTGCCCCTTGCGCAATTTGTTCCTCGACGCGGCGGCGCACGGGGGCCTCGCCTTCCGCAAGCTCATCATGAAGAGCGGCGACGGAACCAACCTCGCCTTCCGCATCAAAGTAAAGCCCTTGGGAAAGCTCTTTCTCGGCATCGTGGACAACGCGTACGAAATGGAGATCGCGCGGGAGATGCACTCCGCGCAGGATATTCAGCAGCGCTTATTGCCGCCCGCTTCGGGCGGCGGGCGCGTGCCCTACTCCTTTATGTACATTCCCTGCCGCGAAATCGGCGGGGATCTTCCCGACGTATACGAGGTCAACGGCGAGACGATGGGCTTGATCGCCGACGTTTCGGGCCACGGCATTTCCGCGGGAATGCTCTCCGCGTTCGTCAAAGCGGGGTGGGACAGGGGGGAGCCATCACCCTCGCTCGCCTTAAAAAAACTGAACGCAAAGTTTCAGGAGCTCAATCTAGACGAGCGTTCGTACGTTACCGCCGTCGCCGTGCGCATTGACGCGGAGCGGCGGGAAATCTGTTATTCGGTCGCGGGGCACAACGCGCCAATACTGCTCAAAAGCGGGCACGGGATCGACGAGATCGTGATGAACTCCCCGCCCATTTCCACCTGGATTCCCGAATTCGGGTACGAGGACAGGCATATCGGATTCCGTTCGGGCGATATTTTGGCGCTCGTTACCGACGGCGTAACCGAAAGCAAGAACGAAAAGGGGGAGATGTTCTCGATCGAGCGAGTGGAAGGAATTTTGCAGCGTTCGGAAAACGCCGAGCAATTTATCGAGCGCTTGAAATCGGCAATCACCGAATTTTGCGGAAAGTTCGAGGACGACGTTACCGCGATCGCATTCGATTTGTAATTCATTGATAAAATAAAAAGAACCGCTTGGGAAAGCGGTTCTTTTTGGTTTTTTTGACTTACATAAAGAGAGGTCTCATGTTGAACAGCGTAAAGATAATGTCGAGAATCCAACCGATACCGAGACCGTAGAAAATCCAAAGAATACCGAGGATTACTTTCAATACGTTTCCTTCGATAACGCCGTCGACGAGACGAATGATACCGAGCACGCAGTCGAGGAATATTGCCAGAAGAACGCGCAGGATCCAAGGCAAAGATTGGAAAGAATTGCCTAAACTACCTCTTTTAGCCATAACTTTTACATCTCCTTTCATAATTTTATAGTTTCATTTTACACGCACGGATAGCGATTGTCAAGTGAAAAAGAAAAATAACGCAAATTTGTTTTTTGTTTCACGCCGTTTACAATCGCGTTACAAGGTTTCCTTTCGGAAAACGTTTCCCGTTTCTAAATCTTTCCACAGCAATTGATTTCCCTCCGCGGCGAGATAGGAATGCGGAGAATTTTCCTTCGGAATGGAAACGGAGCCGCAGTTCACGTAAAGGCAATCTTCTCTCTGTTCAAACGCGGGCACGTGAAAATGCCCGTTAATGAGAATTGTTTCCTTTGTAAGACGGGCGGGCATCTTGTGCCCGTGCGTTGCGACGGCGGTGCGCCCGCCGAGGGAGAGAAGGCAGAAGTCGGCTTCGATGGGGAATTCCAGAACCATGCCGTCTACGTCGCTGTCGCAGTTTCCGCGCACGCATAAAACGCGGTCTTTCAAACCGTTCAGAATCGCCGCGCACTCCAAAGTATTATATTCCGCCGGAAGGGGGTTTCGTGCGCCGTGATAGAGTAAATCGCCCAAAAGTAGCAGTTTTTCCGCCTTTTCTTCTAAAAAACGTTCTTTTAAGCGGCGGCACCAGTATGCCGAGCCGTGAATATCAGAAGCGATAACGAGTTTCATGATTCGATTCCTCTTGCAGCAGTTGTTTTATTTTTTTGATTACGCCGCCTTCGCTGTTCGGCGGCACGGTGCGGCGTATGATCTTTTTGAGGGGCGGATATGCGTTTTCGGGCACGTATGCCTTCCCGCATTCCAGCAACATTTCGTAATCGTTCATGTGATCGCCGAACGCCATGCACTCTTCCCGTTTGAACCCGAAATGCTTCCGAATCAATTTTACCGCTTCGCCCTTGCCGGCGGATGGTGCGGAAACGTCGCACCAGTCTTTGCCCGAAAGAATGGTTCTGAGGCGCGGAAGGCGTGGCGGCAGGATTTTGATACAGCGGTCGGCGGCGGAAAGTTCGTCGTAAACGGCGATTTTGCATATCTCCTCCTTTCCGATCGCCTCGTCTAAATCGGATATCTTCATGCAGTTGGTATAAGACAGCATGGCGTATTGGAAAAAAGGCATTTCGTTGTTTTCTATGTAAGCGAAGTCCGTTCCGCACAGCATGGGAAACAGATGCGGGATAGCGCGGATCTCGTCCAACGCGTCTTTTAAGTACGTCTCCTTGATCGGATCGAGGAGCAGCGTTTCCTCTCTGTATTTGACGAGCGCGCCGTTTTCGCAGATAAAAACCACCTTATCTGCGACGGGGGCGAACAGCTTACGTAAGTTCGCATACTGCCTTCCGCTCGCGGGAGCGAAAAGGATATTCCGTTTTGCCAGCTCTTCGATGACGGAAAAAATCTCTTCGGGAAGTTTTTTGTCTTCGTCGAGGAGGGTGCCGTCAAGGTCGGTCGCGATGAATTTTATCATGTAGAGTCCTATCGTCTACGCCATCGGCGCGAACAGTCTGAAAAGGGGGGAGAGCAGCTTTTCCGCGGCGGAAGCCTTTTTCACGGGCGAGCCCGCTTTCCATGCGGCGAGGAAATCTTCTTCGAGCGCCTGCGCAAAAGATTCGTCCGAAATCAAAACGCCGCACTCCGCCTGTAAATACATGCTGCGGTAATCGAGATTGTATGAAGAAACGACGGAAAGACGTCCGTCGCACACGCAGTTTTTGGCGTGCAGAAATCCGTCCGTGTATTCGCGCACCTTTACACCGTGCGTTTCCAGCTCCCGCGCGTACGAGCGGGTGAGCAGAAACACTGTTTTTTTATCGGGAATATGCGGAATCATAAGCCGCACGTCCGCGCCTGCCGCCGCAGCCGATTGCAGCGCGCCGAGGAGCGTTCTGTCGAGGGCGAGATAGGGCGTAAAGGCGTAAATTTTTTTCGTTGCCGAGGAAAAAAGACGGCGGTAAACGCGCGCGCCCGTTCTTCCGTTTTTCCGTTCCCCGCCGTCGCAGAAGGGCGCGCAGGGCACGGCGCCTTCCGTTTTCGGCGCTGTCGAGAGCAGTTCAAAAAGAGCGCTTTCGTCTTTCGGGAAACGTTTGCTCCAAGATTTTGCAAACAGGCGGCAGAATTGAACTGCGGGTTCGCCCGTCAAGCGAACCGCGGAATCCTTCCAATGCCCGAAGCGTATCTTTTCCCCGACGTATTCGTCGGCAAGGTTGATTCCGCCCGTGTATGCGATCGCGCCGTCGATCAGCGCGAGCTTGCGGTGGTCGCGCCGATTGAGCGTGCCGTCGGGCAGAATGCGTACGGGGTGGTAGGAAAAGCATTTTATACCCCGCGCGGCAAGCTCTTTCGGATAATGTCGCGGCAGAGTAAGGCAGCAGCCGAAGTCGTCGTAGATAAGGCGCACGTCTGTTCCCGCTTTCGCTTTTTCTTCGAGGACGGCGAGCACAGCGTTCCAGAACGCCCCCCGTTCGACGATGTAGTAGTCCATCCAGATAAAGCGCTTTGCCTCCGTCAGGTCGGAAAGGAGTTTATCCCGCATGGCGGCGCCGTTCGGGAAATAGTCCGCGGAAGCGGCGTTTCCGCCCGTAAGTCCGCACAACCGTTCGGCAAGGAGTGCGTATGCACCCATCTCTTCGTCCGCGTGGATTGGCCGTTCGGGCGTATCTCGGGGCAGAGTTTTGTCCGCCTTGTTCCGCCAAAAAAGGCAGAAGAGCGCGCCCGTCCAAGGCAGGAGAAGGATCAGAATCAGTTTTCCCGCCTTACTTTCGGGCAGCGCGGCCGAACATGCGACGGTCAATGCGCAAATAAAAGCGAAAACGCGCTCCGCCGCCGCGAGCGCGCCGAATACGCGGGGCAGATAAAAGGCAAGAAAAACGCCCGATAGCGCAATGATCGTCGTTATAAAAGCGCACGGGAACAGTCTTCCGCCGAAAAAGTAACGTAGTTTTCGCATATGTATTTTTTCGGCGGGTTTCCCGCTGTCGCGGGTAATTGATTATACGAGGTCGATGATGTTCAGATCCTCTGCGTTTTTGACGGGCGAGGAAAGCGTTTCCATAAACGCGGCGATATTCTCCGATGCGTAGCGTTTGGCGGGGAAAATAGAAGTATCCGCCGCCTTGTTGGCGATCAGATTGATGGCGGTAGGAACGTATTCCTCGCCGTCGGTAATGCCGTAAACGGTGAGCCGCTTTTTGAGCGCGAGGTCGAGATTGACGGAAAGTCCGCGGGAATAGAAACCGCAGAAAACGGCGCTCGCATTGCGCGCGCACACTTTGAACGGGAGCGTTTTATCGTTCATGTTTGCGGAAACGACGAAGATTGCGCCGTCGCAGAGCCGCCCGCCCGTCAGCTCGCCGACGTTGTCCATCAGCGTTTCGTCGGCAAAAACGGTATAATATACGCCGTTCGCCCGCGCGAAGTCCAGTCTGTTCTGATGCGTGTCGATAAGAATGGGGGAAGCCTGCTGGTAGATAAGGAGCTGGCAGATAATGAGCCCGAGCATGTTTCCTCCCACGACGGCGATATGCTGTCCTTTCTGGGCGCCGAGCGCGTCAACCGTCGCCTTTGCAAGCGCAACGAGCTCGATAAGAAGCGCGCTCTCGTCGTTTACGGAATCCGGAAGGGCGGTCATTTCGTCGGGGCTTATATAGACGAAATCGCGCAGATACCCCGCCGCGGTCGCGCCGCGCGTGATGTAGTCGCCTTCGGAAAAATTTTTCTTCTGCGTGCCCGTGTCGGGTGCGGGCAGGAAGGTGTGCAGCATGACGCGGGTTCCCTTGGGAAACTCGGGGTTGTCGTTTTCTTCCGCGACAATGCCCACGGCGAAGCGCCCCGGGATGAGCGGATAATTCACTTTAATTTCCCCGCCGAGGATTTCGGCACCCACGGTGTCGATCAAAACCTTGGTAATGCGGATTTTCAGCTTGCCCTCCTCGGGAGCGGGCATGGGCGCGTCTTCCCGCATGAGGTTGCCCGCGGCGATCAGTTTCCACACGTTCATGAGGAACTCCTTCCAAAATAATGTTATCTTTATTTTTTGATATTATACCGCACAAAAGTGCATTTTGCAAGCGATTGAGCGGAAAAACCCTTTTTCGGCATTTTGCGCAAAAAATTTTTTTACATTATTATAAGATTTTGCGTTTGCCCTTAAAAACAGTTGACGAAAGGGCGGGAAACGGATATAATGATTTATGTTTTTTCAAAGCGAAGACTAATTTCAGCGAGGTGAGTATATGAAAGCCGAAATTCATCCCAACTATCACGAGGTTACCGTGGTGTGCGCTTGCGGGGAAACTTTCAAAACGGGCACGACGAAGGACGTCGAGGTTCTGAAAGTGGATATCTGCAGCAAGTGCCATCCCTTCTTTACGGGAAGACAGAAGCTCGTGGATACCGGCGGACGTGTCGATAAATTCAAGAAAAGATACGGAATTTAACAAAGCGCAGCCTCGGTTCCTCCGGGGCTGTTTTGCTAACGATTTTCCAAGCGTTCACGAAACAGCGTTTATGGAACTATGTTGCGAAACGGGGAAGTATCCCGTTCAAGGAAAAATTTCCGATTATCTCAACGGGCACAATTTGCCGCATGTTTGCGGCTTGTCTTTGGGAGTTCAAATAACAGGAACAGGGCGGGTTTGAAGAAAAACGCTCGTTCGCATCACGGAAATTCTATTCTATGAAAAAGATTTTCGTGAACCTAATTCGGCAGGTTGGTAATGAAGAAAAAAACGCAGAGAACTTATATCGGCGGTCAGGCGGTCTTGCAGGGCGTCATGATGCGCGGAAAAAGGAGCATGGCTACCGCCGTGCGCGATGATAACGGCGTCGTCCAGATGGAGGCGAAGCGCATCACCCCGCCCGAAAAGCGGAGCGTGTGGTCGCGCCTTCCCTTCGTGCGCGGCATCGTCAATTTCGTTGCCTCTCTTATCGACGGAATGAAGGCTCTTTTGCGCAGTTCCGACGTTGCGATTACCGAAGAAGAAGCGCCCTCCAAGCTCTCTAAATGGATGGCTGAAAAGTGGAAAATCAGCGTTTCCGCCGTGCTCACCGCCGCCGCGGCGGTTTTCGGCGTGCTTTTGGCGCTCGCGCTATTCATGTTCCTGCCGCAGTACGCAACCGATTGGATCGCCAAGCTGTTTCCCGTCGTCGCGCGGGACGGCGAGGGACTTGCGGGATTGTGGTACAGCCTGATCGAGGGCGGCTTCCGCTTGCTCATCTTCATTCTCTACATTCTGTTCACCCTTATTTTCCGCTCCATTCGGGAGACGTACCGTTATCACGGCGCCGAACATAAGACGATCAACTGCTATGAGTACGGTATGCCGCTCACGGTGGAGAACGTGAAAAAGAATTCCCGCCTGCACGACAGGTGCGGCACGACCTTTCTCTTTATCGTGCTAATCATCTCCATTCTCGTTCTTGCCGTCGTCAACTGGGTTCTCGCGCCCTATATCGCGACACCGTATCCTATGCTCAATTCGGCGATTTTGCTCGTCATAAAGCTGTTGCTTCTTCCCGCCGTCGCGGGAATATCTTACGAGCTTTTGAAGCTGTTTTCCCTTTCGCAGTCGCCGATTTTGCTGCCGTTCAAGGCGCCGGGGTATCTCTTGCAGATGCTCACCACGCGCGAGCCTTCCGACGATATGATAGAGTGCGCGATCGCCGCCTTCGAGAAGGTGCTTCAAATGGATAAAGATCCCGATGTGCCCGAGATGACGTTTGCGACGGAGACCAAACTGAGCAAATTGCAGGCGATGATGAAGAAGAGCTTTGCCGAAAAGGAGATCGACGAAGCGGACGCCGAATGGATTTTAAGCTTAGCGCTCAATGTTCCGAGGAGCAAACTTTCCGAGGAAAGGATCGTTACCCGCAAGGAATGCCGCGCCGTGCTCGACGTATTTGAAGAACGGCTTACGGGCAGACCGCTTTGGTATATCATCGGCGATACGGAATTTTACGGATACAAAATCAAGGTGGACGAGCGGGTGCTCATTCCCCGCCCGGAAACGGAAATCCTCGTCCGTCAGGTCGTTCCCGCATTGCAGGACGGCGATAAAGTGCTCGACCTGTGCACGGGCAGCGGTGCGATTGCGGTTGCCGTTGCGTGCGAAGCGGCGAAGGATAAGACCGTTGCGGTAACGGCGGTCGACATTTCCGAGGACGCGCTCGAAGTTGCGCGGGAAAACGCGCGCGTCAACAAGGCGAACGTCAATTTTATCAAATCCGACTTATTTGAAAACGTGCGGGGCAGGTTCAACGTTATTACCGCCAATCCTCCTTACGTGAGAAGGCGGGAGATCGACGGGCTACAACGCGAAGTGCGCGATTTCGAGCCGCGCATCGCGCTGGACGGCGGTGAAGACGGGTTGGATTTTTACCGCAGGATCGCCGAAAAGTTTTCGCGTTACCTTGTCCGCGGCGGAATGCTCGTCGTGGAATGCGGCGAGGATCAGGCGCAGGAAATCGTGAAGATTTTTTCCCGCTGCGATTATGCGATGATCGTCAAGGATCTCAACGGCAAAGAACGGTTCGTAAAGATCGTCGTTTGAGGTTTGCGCCATGCTGAAAAAATTACAGAACATTGCCGCGCGGTACGAGGAGCTCGGCGGGCTGCTCGCCTCGCCCGAAGTCCTCGCCGACATGGACTTATGGAAGAAATATTCCAAGGAGCGCGCCGAGCTTGCGGAAATCGCCGAAAAATACGGCGAATACCGCGATAAGGAAGCGCAGATGAACGCCGCCTTTGCCGAAGCGGAGCATGAAACGGGGGAGATGAAAGAGTTTTTGCTGGAAGAGGCGCGCCTTTTAAAGCAGACTCTTTCGGACATTACCGCGCAATTGAAGATCCTGCTTCTCCCCAAGGATAAGAACGACGACAGAAACTGCACACTG
Source organism: uncultured Christensenellaceae bacterium (assembly GCA_910586675.1). Classification (GTDB taxonomy): domain Bacteria; phylum Bacillota; class Clostridia; order Christensenellales; family Borkfalkiaceae; genus Gallimonas. Next base: position 27,499 of record CAJUJO010000001.1, read on the forward strand.
GAACTGCGCGCGGGCGCGGGCGGCGAGGAAGCCGCGCTCTTCGTCTATTCCCTTTACCGCATGTATATGGGATATTGCGAGAAGCACCGCCTGCAATGGGAGGTCGTCGACCTCAACGAGACGGAGCTGGGCGGCATGCGCGAAGCGATCGTCAACGTGAGCGGAAAGGGCGCGTACAAGCTGCTCAAATACGAGAGCGGTGTGCACCGCGTGCAGCGCGTTCCCGAGACGGAATCGCAGGGCAGGATTCACACGTCCACGGCGACGGTCGCCGTCCTTCCCGAAGCGGAGGACGTCGAGGTGGAAATCGCCGAAAAGGACATCCGCGTCGATTTGTTCCGCTCCTCGGGCGCGGGCGGGCAGAAGGTCAACAAGACGGAAACGGCGATCCGCATCACGCACTTTCCGACGGGCATCGTCGTAACCTGTCAGGACGAGCGCTCCCAGCTGAAAAACAAGGACAAGGCGTTCCGCGTGCTACGCACCCGCCTTTACGACTATTATAACGGCAAAGCCGACTCCGAAGAGGCGAGAAACAGAAGGAGCCTCGTCGGAACGGGCGACAGGAGCGAACGCATCCGCACTTACAACTTTCCGCAGAGCCGCATTACCGATCACAGGATCGGGTTGAGCCTCTTTTCCATGGAAGCATTCATGGCGGGGGATCTGGACGAGATGACGGAAGCGCTCGCCCGCGCGGACAGGGAAGCACAACTTACCGCGGGCACCGCAGAAACGGTTTAATTTTTTAACATACAGGAGAAGCGATCATGAATGAGAGGCTTGCGCGGAGAATCCGCACCATTTCGCCCTCGCTTACGCTCGCCGTGAGCGCCAAGGCGAAGGCGATGAAAGCCGCAGGCGAGGAAGTCATCAACTTCGGCGTGGGGGAACCGGATTTCAACACGCCCGCGCATATCGTAGAGGCGGCGGAGCACGCACTCGAAGCGGGGCACACAAAGTACACGCCCTCTTCCGGGCTTCTCGAACTGCGCCGCGCCATCTGCGACAAGTTCAAACGCGACAATAATCTGGAATACGAAAGCTCGCAGATCATCGTGAGCAGCGGCGCCAAGCACTCCATTTTCAACGTGTGCTTCGCGCTCCTCGACGAGGGCGACGAGGTCATTATTCCCGCGCCCTATTGGCTTACCTATCCCGAAGTGGTAAAGGTGTGCGGCGGCGTGCCCGTCGTCGTCAAGGCGAAAAAATCCAACGGTTTCAAAATTACGCCCGAGCAGCTCAAAGAGGCCATCACGCCCAAGACCAAGCTGTTCATCTTCAATTCGCCGAGCAATCCCACGGGCGCCGTGTATTCGGAAGAGGAAGTGCGCGCGCTTGCGAAGGTGTGCGAGGAAGCGGACATCTTTGTTCTCTCCGACGAAATTTACGAAAAGCTCGTCTACGGGCAGGTCAAGCCCTTTTCCATGGCGGCTTGCTCGGATAAAATGAAGGAGCTCACCGTAACCGTTAACGGCGTTTCCAAGACGTACGCCATGACGGGTTGGCGAATCGGCTATCTCGCCGCCCCTAAGGACATTGCCAAGGCGATCGACTCCTTCCAGAGCCATGCGACGAGCAACGCCAATTCCATCGCGCAGTATGCGACGATCAAGGCGCTCAACTCGCCCGAAGCGGCGGTTGAAGAGATGGTCGCTATCTTCGCAAAGCGCAGGGAAGCCATGTTAAAACGCATTGCGGAAATGCCCGACGTGTCGTGCGTCGTGCCCGACGGCGCGTTTTACGCCATGCTCGTGGTGCGGAGCGCCTACGGCAAGCGTTTCGGAAGCAAGCTGATCGACGGCTCCGTGAGCTTTGCCGACTGTCTGCTCGACGCGGCGAAGGTTGCCGTCGTGCCCGGTATATCCTTCGGCGCGGACGAATGCATCCGCATTTCCTATTCCCTTTCCATGAGCGATATGCTCGAAGGATTGGATCGCATCGACGCATTTATGCGCAGCCTGAAATAAATTTTCCGCGAATTTTCGTAAAACTCTTGAAATCTACACAAAAACTTGATAGAATATAAATACAATAAAGAAGCGCCGCAAGGCGTCAGGAGGACAGCATGATCAAAATTATTTGCGGCCCCAAGGGCAGCGGAAAAACCAAGAAGATAATCGACGCGGCGAACGCGGCGGTGGAAACGGCGAAGGGACACCTCATCTTCGTTACCGATACCAAGAGATATATGTACGACTTAAAGCGCGAGATCCGTTTTATCGACGTTACCGATTACGCCGTCGCGGGCGAGGAGGCGCTGTGCGGCTTCGTGAAGGGCGCGATCGCGGGCGGATACGACAACGAATACGTGTTCGTGGACGGCGCGGCGCGCATCGCGGGAAAGAACGTAAAGGATATGTCGGCGTTCTATTACATGCTCGACAGAGTTTCCCTTCTCCGCAATCTGCAAATTTACGTAACGTGCAGCTGTGCGGAAGAGGAGCTTCCCGAGTTCGCAAAGAAGTACCTTTGATCGGCGGGAAATTATTTTTGAAAATTTGACCTTTCCGAACCGTCCCTTTTTTGCAAAGGGGCGTTTTCGGATATTTACGGCTTACGGCGCTTTCGCTCATTTTCGGCGGGCGTGGAAGGAGAAATTATGTATTTTGTCAGCACAAGGGGGAACGAGAGAGTTACGGGCGCGCAGGCGATCGTGCAGGGGCTTGCGAAGGACGGCGGTCTTTTCGTGCCCGAATTTTTTCCCGCCGTCAAGCAGGACGAGCTTGCGCTCATGCTGGAAATGGACTACCCCGAGCGCGCCGCGCACATTTTGCATAAATATCTGGACGAGTACGACAAAGAAGAGCTTCTTTCCGCGCTGAAAAAGGCGTACGCGCAATTTGAAGGGAACGACCCCGCGCCGCTCGTCAAGGTGGAAAACGGCATGTTTATGCTGGAACTCTTCCACGGCCCCACGTGCGCGTTCAAAGACATGGCGCTCACCGTTCTGCCCTACCTACTGCGCAAGGGGTGCGACATCTGCGGAATCAAGGAAGAGATTCTCGTCCTCGTCGCGACGAGCGGCGATACGGGTAAAGCGGCGCTCGAAGGCTTTAAGGACGCGGCGGGCGTCAAAATCATGGCCTTTTATCCCGAGGACGGCGTTTCCAAAATGCAGAAATTGCAGATGTGCACGCAGGAGGGCGATAACGTTAACGTCGTCGCCGTCAAGGGTAATTTCGACGACTGTCAGACGGCGGTCAAGCGTATTTTCCATTCGGATCGGTGTAAAGAGGAATTGAAGGAGAAAAACGTGCTTCTCTCCTCGGCGAACTCCATTAACTTCGGGCGGCTTGCGCCCCAAATCGCCTATTACTTTTCCGCCTATCTCGATTTGGTTTCTTCCGAGCAGATTGCATTGGGAGACAAAGTAGATTTTACCGTGCCCACCGGCAACTTCGGCAATATCCTCGCGGCGTACTACGCAAAGCAGATGGGGCTTCCCGTCGGAACGCTCGTTTGCGCTTCCAACAAAAACAACGTGCTTACCGACTTTATTCAGAGCGGCACGTACGATTGCAAGCGCTCCTTCTATAAGACCATGTCGCCGTCCATGGACATTCTGGTTTCCTCCAACCTCGAACGGCTCATTTACGAAATATCGGGGCGCGATGCGGCAATCACCAAGGAGAGAATGGAAAAACTCTCGTCGTCGGGCAGGTACGAAATTACGGCGGCGGAAGCGCAAAAAATACGCGCTTCCTTCTTTGCGGGCTGCACGAGCGAGGACGACACGGTGGAGTGCATGTACGAATTCTTCACCGAGTACGGTTATCCCATGGACACGCATACGGGCGTCGCCATGAACGTCGCCCAAAGGTACGAGGAAAAGCGCGCGGAAGAAAAATGGGAAGAGCGCCCCATGGTTGTAGTTTCCACCGCAAGCCCGTATAAGTTCCCGCAGGACGTATTGTATGCGCTTACGGGGAACGACGTAAAAGACAGCTTCAAGGGCATAAAGCGCATCAATCTTTTAACGGCGATGAAGGTGCCCGAGAACTTGAAGGCGCTTCGCTATAAGCCCGTGCGGTTCAAACAGACGGCGCATGCGGACAAGCTGTATCAGGAAGTTCTTAAATTTATCGGTTAAAAAATGTGCAGGCGGACTTTCTTCGGAAAGTCCTTTTTTTGTGCAAACGGGGTGAAATTTGCTTTAATTTCCCATGAAGCGCGCAATACTTTTCGTTTCCGCGTTGCAATTTGGAAAATAATGTGGTATAATTTGGAATGATACTGATCAATTGAAAGGCTTAGGTTAGAGGATTATGGAAAATAAAGTGCTCTATTCGGCGGTTCAGCCGAGCGGAAATCTCACCATAGGCAATTATGCGGGAGCCATCCGCAACTGGGTGAGGATGCAGTCGGAGTTCGACTGTTTTTTCGCCATTGCCGACATGCACGCCATAACCGTCCGTCAGGAGCCCGCTCTTTTGCGCCGCAGAACGGCGGAGCTCGCGGCACTCTATCTCGCCTGCGGAATAGATCCCGAGCGTTGCACGCTCTACGTGCAGTCGCAGGTCTCCGCGCATGCCGAGCTCGCCTGGGCGCTCAATTGCATCACTTACGTCGGCGAAATGGAGCGCATGACGCAGTTCAAGGATAAATCCCGCAAACATGCCGACAATATCAATATGGGGCTCATGGACTATCCCGTGCTCATGGCGGCGGATATTCTGTTGTATCAGCCCCACTACGTGCCCGTCGGCGCCGATCAGAAGCAGCATGTGGAGATCACGCGGGACATCGCGATCCGCTTCAATAACCGCTACGGGGAAACCTTCCGCGTGCCCGAACCTTACATCATGAAAGAAGGCGCGAGCATCAAGTCCTTGCAGGAACCCGCGAAAAAGATGAGCAAGTCGGATGAAAACGCAAACGCGTCCGTTTACCTTACGGACGACAAAGATACGATCATACGCAAGTTCAAGCGCGCCGTAACGGACAGCGACAACGAGATTCGCGTGTCTCCCGAAAAGGCGGGTATTTCCAATCTTCTGAATATCTACGCCTCTTTTGCAGGCTGTTCGTTGGCGGAGGCGGAAAATACCTTCCGCGGCAAGGGTTACGGCGATTTCAAGCTCGCCGTCGGCGAAACGGTTGCCGACGCGCTCGCACCCGTACAGGAGGAACAGCGGCGTTTGCTTTCCGATAAAGAATATTTGAACTCCGTCTTGCAGGCGGGCGCGGAGCGCGCGTTCAAAGCGTCGCGCAAAACGCTCTCCAAAGTGTACCGCAAAATCGGGTTTTATCGGGGGGAATGATTTGTTCGGATACGTTCGTTACGACCTCCCAAATTTATTCGTCAAAGATCTGATGCTCTACAAAGCTATGTACTGCGGGCTGTGCAAGGGCATAGCGGCTTCCTGCGGGCAGGCGGCGCGCGTCGGGCTTACCTATGACGTAACCTTTCTTTCCGTTCTTCTGCATAATATGACGGGAACGGACGTAAAGGTAGAAAAGCAGAACTGCTTCGAGCACCGCTTGAAAAAGCGCCCGATCGCTCTGGTCGACAGTCTGACGGAGGAGCTCGGCGCGCTCAATACCGTGCTCTGCTACTTCAAGTTGACCGACGACGTGCAGGACGGCGGAAAGGGCAGGGGCAGGCGTGTGTGGTTCAAAAAGGGCTATAAACGCGCAAAAAAGAAGTACCCGGAGCTCGTCTCCCTCATAGAAAATTACATGGCGCGGCAGGCGGAAACGGAGAAGGCAAAGACGGCTTCGCCCGACATAGCGGCGGATCCTTCCGCCTGTCTTATGCGCGAGCTTTCCGCATACTTTCTCAAAGAAAAGGCGGGGGAAGGCTCCTCTCAGCTCTTTTACGCCATCGGCAAGTGGGTGTACCTCATCGACGCGCTCGACGATTACGATAAGGACGTAAAAAAGAAACAGTACAATCCCTTTGTATTGAGCTACGGCGCAAAGTCGCGCGCGGAGCTTATGCAGGCGAGCGGACAGGAAATCGCTTTTTTGTTCGACACCATGTTCTTCGACATGCGCGAAGGGCTGGGAAAAATAAAGTTTTACTTCAACCGCGATTTGACGGATAACGTAATTTTACGCGGTTTGCCCGCCGAGACGGCGCGTGTCATGAAGGGCGAAAAGCCCAAAAAGATGAGCGAAAAAATCTGAGGGAAGTATGTTTCACTGCGACGAAGATTCCCAAGAATACGAACGGTTTCGGTCAATTTGGGAAATACTGAATTCCGACCTTCCGAGCGATTCCGACTTGGACGAAGCGTGGAAACGTCTGGAAGCAATGAAGGAAAGGGACGCCGAATGGCACTATGCTAGCGCGGCGGTCTGCTTCCGCAAATGCTGGTATCTCGAATGCAAAAGGCACTTAAAAAAGGCGATGAGGCTGAACCCGCAGGCGGGGAAGTATAAGGAAGCGTTCGACGGGCTCACGGCAATGGCGGATGAAGCCGCCAAGGGCAACAAGCGAATGCCTTCCCGGGAGTTCGACGGCTGCGCGGAGACCTGTCTGGAAGGTTGCTGCACGTCGTGCTGTTGATAAAATATAGACGAGGAAATCATGAATAAAGAATATTACGAACTTTTACAGGTAAACGAGGATTGTACCGACGAGGAAATCGAAGCGAGCTACAAAGCGCTCAAAGAGAAGTACAATCAGGAAAAGTGGCAGGACGGCGAAGCGGGCATGAATGCAGCGAAGATGCTGGGCAAGCTCGACGCCGCGTATGCCGAAATCATGGCGGACCGCAAGGAAAAAAAGCAGAACACGAGCGGGGCTTCCGCCTTCGACGAGGTGTCCGAGCTCATCAAGAAGGGGGATATTTCGGGCGCGCAGGCGCGGCTGGATTCCTTCAACGAGCGGAACGCCGAATGGCATTATCTGCAATCGGTCGTGTTCTATAAAAAGAACTGGATGAACGAGAGCAAGAAACAGCTGGAAATCGCCATTCAGATGGACGCGACGAATACCAAATACCGCGACGCCTACGATAAGTTGAAAGCCCGCGCCGACTATCAACAGCAGACGGGCGGCGCGCCCAACACCAACCCCAACGTCAATACGGGCGACGAACAGATGGGCGGGAACTGGTGCGCGAACTGCGCGAGCTTCTGCTATACCTGGATGTGCGTCAACTGCCTGTTTAACCTCTGCTGCAACTGTCGGTAATGAAAAAACCGTCCAAATCGTTTGAAATAGCGCTTTCGGCAATCGCCTGTGCGGTCGCGGCGGCGTTCTTAATGCTCGGCTCGCTCAATCCGTTTTTGCTTGCGACGGGCTATCTCGTCGGCGCGTTCGCCCTCATGACGCCTCTCTCCAAGGGGTTCGTGTGGGGGAGCGCGCTCGCCTTTTTGGGCGCGTGCTTGCTTGCGCTCCCTTTGAGTTTGTGGAAAATCGTGCCCTTCGCCGCATTTTTCGGAATTCACCCGATCGTCAACTATCTGCAAAAAAAATACGTAAAAAAAAGTCTTTTCAATTGGCTCGTTTTCGCCGCGAAAGCCGTCTGGTTCGATTGCGCCATGCTCCTTTCCTGGTACGTTCTCACTTCCATGGCGGGAATGACCTTTCCCGATTGGATCACGGAATTTCTCTATCTCGTTATCTTTGCGGGAGGTACGCTCTTTTTCGTTGCATACGATTATATGATAATACTCTGTCAGAGGTCTGTTGACCTTGCGGTACGCAGAATACGGAGGTAATCATGGAAAAGAATGCGGAATTTACCGGCGTTTGCGAAGCGTTCGGCTCCAACGGCGAGGGGATCGTTAAAAGCGGCGGCTTCACGGTGTTCGTGCCGCAGCTCCTTCCCGGGGAGAAGGCGCGCGTCAAAGTGCTCAAAACAAAGGGAAATATCGCATATGGCAGGGCGGAGGAAATTTTTACGCCCGCCGAGGACAGGGTGCGCCCCAAGTGCGCCGTCTTTTCCCGCTGCGGCGGCTGTCAGCTGCAGCACTTGCGCTACCGCGCGCAGCTGAAATATAAGTCCGACCTCGTGCGCGACGCTCTGCGCAAAATCGGCGGTATTTCTTCGGAAGTGCCCCTCTGCGAGCGCAGCGACAGGGAATACGGTTACAGAAATAAGTTACAGCTCCCGATCGGGCGCTGTGCGGAGGGCAATGCCGTCGGGTTCTATGCCGAGCGCTCCCACCGCATCGTCAGAACGGAGGAATGCCCTATTCATCCCGCATGGGCGGAAAGGGTTATCTCTGCCGTAACCCGTTTCATGGATACGTGCGGGTTGGACGGCTACGACGAACGCACGGGAGAAGGGCAGCTCCGCCATATCGTCGTGCGGGAGCTCAAAGGGAAATTTATCGTTACGCTCGTTACTGCCGCGCGCGAACTCAAAGGAATTGATTTCTTCGTCCATCTGTTGGACGAAATATTCCCCGAATATTCGCTGTATCTCAATCTTAACGCAAAGAATACCAACGTCGTGTTCGGCGAGGAATTTATCCTCGTCAAGGGGAAGGGCGTTTACGAGTGCACGGAAAACGGAATCACGTTCGAGGCGGGGGCGAGCACGTTCGTGCAGGTCAACGAGGGCGTGCGCACGAAGCTCTACGAAAAAGCCGTTTCGTTCGCGGAAGAGGGGGAAACGGTGATCGACTGCTACGCGGGCGGCGGACTGATGACGGCGATGTTTGCTCGCAAGTGCGGGCGGGCGTTCGGGATCGAAGTTGTGCCCGAGGCGAGCGTCTGCGCCGACAGCCTAAAAGCAAAAAACGGACTTGCGGATAAAATGTTCAACGTCTGCGGAAAGGTGGAAGAAAAGCTTTCGCTAATCCTTTCCCGCGAGAAGGGCGCCGCCGTCGTGCTCGACCCGCCCCGTTCGGGCGCGGAGCGGAGCGTGCTCAAAGAGCTTATTGCGCAGAACGTTCGGAAGGTTATCATGATTTCCTGCAATCCCGCGACGCTCGCACGCGATTTGGGTATTTTAACGGGGAGTTTGAAGGAAACGGAGTCGGGCGAGCTCGTCAAATCGGAGACGGCGGACGGGAACTATAAAATAGATTTTATTCAGCCGTACGACATGTTCCCGCAAACCAAGTGGGCGGAGACGTTGGTCGTGCTTACGCGCAAATAACAAAAGGGGAGACGGTTATGAAAAAATACACCTATTTAACGGAATCTGTTTCGTACGCGTTCAGCAAAAAGAATCTTGTTGCCAAGCTGGACGAGTTGATTGGAACAAGGGCGCAGGAGGGCTGGCGGCTCTTTCAGTTTGAGTTCAGCGATTGGATGGGCGCGTGCGTCGTCGTGTTTGAAAGGGAATTCGAGGAATAACGGAGAAAATATTATGCCTTTTATCGATTGCAAAATAACAGAGCAGCTTTCCGATGACAAGAAAGAAATCGTAAAAACCAAGCTGGGACAAGCCGTGTCGCTGCTGCATAAGAGCGAAAACTAATTAATGGTCGGCTTGTGCGGCGGATACGATCTGTTCATGGCGGGCAAAAAATTACGGAAGGGCGCGTACGTTTCGGTCAGTCTGTACGGCAATGCGACCTCCGCCGACTATGAAAATATGACGGGAGCCATATGCTCCATTCTGCGCGAAGAGCTATCCATACCCGCGGAGTCGGTGTACGTAACTTATCACGGCATTGCCGACTGGGGTTGGAACGGCTCTAATTTCTGATAACAAAAACAAGTTTAACTTGTTGCGTTTCGGGCAATTCTTTTAACGATAGCGCGGCGTAAAATGCCGTGCCGAGAAAATAAAACGATTTGGAGAAAAACAGTTTATGTACAACACGATACCGCTTGCCGAAGATTTATTTTACGTCGGCGCGAGTAATCGGCGGCTCTCTCTGTTCGAGGGCGCCTATCCCGTGCCGCGCGGCGTTTCCTATAATTCCTATTTGCTGATTGACGGAAAGACCGTTCTTTTCGACACCGCCGACGCTTCGGTGGAAGATTTGTTTTTGGAAAACGTCGAGCGCGCGCTCGGCGGGAGAGAACTCGACTATCTCGTCGTTCATCACGCCGAACCCGACCATTCCGCATGCGTTTGCCGCATTCTGGAACGGTATCCTTCCGCCGTCGTGCTCGCTTCCGCAAAGGCGATTCAGATGTTGAAGAATTTCTGCGGGGAGCTGCCCGCGCGTTCTGTTGCCGTCAAAGAGGGGGATACGGTCAGCGTCGGAAAATATACGCTGCAATTTATTTCCGCGCCGATGATTCACTGGCCCGAGGTCATGTTCACGTATATTCCCGAACGGGAAATGCTGTTTACCGCCGACGCGTTCGGCACGTTCGGCGCGCTCGATGGGAGCGTGTTTGCCGACGAGCTACATTTCGAGCGCGACTTTTTAAGCGAGGCGCGCAGGTATTATTTCAATATCGTGGGCAAGTACGGCGCGCAGGTGCAGAGCGCGCTCAAAAAGCTATCGGACAAACCGCTTTCGCTCGTCTGTCCGCTGCACGGCCCCGTCTGGCGGAGCGGTTTTTCTTCCTATCTCGAAACATACGGGAAGTGGAGTGCTTATCTCCCCGAAGAGAGAGGCGTCGTGATTTTTTACGCTTCCGTTTACGGACATACGAAAAATGCGGCGGAGCTCCTCGCTTCCGCGCTCGCCGCGGAAGGCGTACGGGAAGTGCGAACATACGACGTTTCGGTTACGCACGGCTCGGAGATGCTCGCCGAAGCCTTTCGCTATTCTCACGCGGTGTTCGCTTCCGTAACGCTCAATGCGGGGATATTCCCCGCCATGGAACAATTGATAAACGAATTGAAAGCGCATAATTTCCAAAATCGGAAATACGCTATCATTGAAAACGGTTCGTGGGCGCCGCAGGCAGGCGCTTTGATCGAAGCGCAGCTTTCCGCGCTGAAAAATACCGAAAAGGTCGGGGAAACGGTGAAAATGATTTCCGCTCTTTCGGAGCAGGGCGCGGCGGATTTGCGCGTTTTAGCAAAAAATATCGCGGACGATGTCTGCGGTAAAATATAGGAGGTATTGTTATGAAATTTATTTGCAATGTGTGCGGCTATGAGTACGACGAAGATCTCGGCGATCCCGATAACGGTATCGCGCCCGGAACGAAATGGCAAGACGTTCCCGACGATTTCACCTGTCCGCTGTGCGGCGTGGGGAAAGAGGACTTTTCCGCCGAATAAGTTCGGCAACGGTGCAAACGGCCGCCTTCGGGCGGTCGCTTGCGTTAAAAAAGGTATTTTCCCGAAAAACGGTTGAAACAAAATAAAAAGTGTGATATATTTATAGGACGGAACAGACGGACGGGAGGAAGCAATGGCAGAAACAAATCCTATAAAGACTTTGCCGGTCATTCCCATGCGGGCGCAGGTCGTATTTCCCAATACGAGCGTTGCGTTCGACGCGGGCCGCGGGGTGTCGCTCGCGGCGATCGAGCGCGCCGACTCGCGCGATAAGCTGGTATTTATCGTCAAACAAAAAAATTCCGAACAGGAAATTCCCGATGCGGACGGTTTATTTGAAGCGGGCACGGTCGCCCGTATCCGCCAGACGACCCGCCTTCCCGGAGACCGCGTCCGCGTATACGCCGAAGGGCTGTACCGCGCGCGTGCGAAGGAGTATCGCGCGGAGGACGGCTGTATATTGACGGAAGCGGAAGAGATCCGTTCCGTGCACGGCGACCTTACGTTGGAAGAAGCGTATTTCCGCACGGCGAAGGAGCTGGTGCGCGAAATCGTCGCGGGAGACGGTAAATTTTCCAAAGAGTTTGAAGCGACCGTTTCCGTATTGACGGATATCGACGCCTATATCGACGCGTGCGCGCACAACATGCGCCTGAAAGAGGAGACAAAGCAGCAATTGCTCGGCGAAGACCGCCTCTTGCGACGGCTCAAACTGTTCGAGCAGTGCCTCAACGACGAGTTGGAAATAACGCGTTTGGAGCGGAAAATCGCGCAGGACGTCCGCCGCAATATCGATAAGTCGCAGAAGGAATATTTTCTGCGCGAACAACTCAAAGCCATTCATGCGGAACTGGGCGATGACGTAGAGGAAAATATAAAGTTAAAGGAAAAAATTCTGGAAAAGAAGCTCCCCGCCGAGGTGGAAGAAAAGGCGTTGCAGGAGCTCGGCCGAATGGATAAAATGCCGCCCTCTTCGCCCGAATACACCGTGCTCCGCAACTATGCCGACTGGCTCATCGACCTTCCCTGGAACGAGGAGACGGAGGATACCGAATCGCTCGCGGATGTGGAAAAGGTCTTAAACGCCGACCATTACGGTCTGGAAAAAATCAAAGAGCGCGTCGTGGAGTACCTCGCCGTGCTTAAGCTTACGGGCGAGTTGAAAGCGCCCATTCTGTGTTTGGTCGGGCCGCCCGGCGTGGGCAAGACGAGCGTCGCCCGTTCGATCGCGCGCGCGCTCGGCAGGAAGTTCGTCCGCATGAGTCTGGGCGGGCTAAAAGACGAGGCGGAGATCCGCGGGCACAGGCGCACGTATATCGGCGCGATGCCGGGGCGCATCGTCTACGAGATGAAGAACGCCGGCTCGGTTAATCCCGTGTTTCTGCTCGACGAAATCGACAAACTTTCGTCCGATCTGCGCGGCGACCCTTCGAGCGCGCTCTTAGAGGTGCTCGACCCCGAGCAGAACTGCACCTTCCGCGACCGCTACCTGGAAGTGCCGTACGACCTATCCAAGGTCATGTTCATCGCCACGGCAAACGCGCTCGACACCATTCCTTCGCCCTTGCGCGACAGAATGGAAATCATCGAGCTTTCGGGCTATACGCCCGACGAAAAGGAGGAAATCGCAAAGCGTTACCTCGTTCCCAAAAAGCGCAAGGAGAACGGGCTTACCGAGGGCAATTTACGCTTTACCGAAGGCGCGATTTCCGACATGATAGACGGTTACACGATGGAGGCGGGGGTGCGTGGATTGGAACGCACCATCGGCACCGTTTGCAGAAAGTCCGCCGTGCGGATCGCAAAGGGAGAAAACAAGCGCATCACCGTAAATTCCGCCAACCTCGAAGATTTCCTCGGCGCAAAGCGATTCCTGCACGAGAACGACCTGCCCGAAGCGGACGAGGTGGGCGCGGCAACGGGGCTTGCCTGGACGGCGGTCGGCGGCACGACGCTCACCATCGAGGTTTCCGCCATGCAGGGCAAGGGGGATATTCTGCTCACGGGCAAGCTCGGCGACGTTATGAAGGAGTCCGCCCGCGCGGCAATCAGCTATCTGCGCGCCCATGCCGACAAGTACGGCATCGATACGGACGAGTTTGAAAAGAAGGACATCCACATTCATATTCCCGAGGGGGCTACTCCCAAGGACGGGCCGAGCGCGGGCATTACCATGGCAACCGCCATCCTTTCGGCGTTTACTGGTCAGCCCGTGCGCCGCGACGTGGCGATGACGGGAGAAATCACGCTGCGCGGCAAGGTGCTCCCCATCGGCGGATTAAAGGAAAAGGCGCTCGCCGCCAGCCGCATCGGAATCAAAGACGTCATCATTCCCGAAGAGAATAAAAAGGACGTGGAGGAAATTCCCGAAAACGTCCGCAAAAACATTAATTTCATCTGCGTGAACGACGTCGATCAGGTGTTCCGCAACGCGGTAACGGGGCTTTCGTATGGTAATTAAGGGCGCTAAATTCATCACTTCGGCAGCGCGGGAGGAACAGTTTCTCCGCCCCGAAAAGCCCATGATCGCCGTGTGCGGAAAGTCCAACGCGGGCAAGAGCACGCTCATCAACATGCTCGCGGGGCAAAAGCGCCTGGCGAAGACGAGCGCGGAGCCGGGCAGGACGCGCCTCGTCAACTATTTCGATTTCGGGCAGTTCTGGCTCGCCGACTTGCCCGGGTACGGCTACGCCGCCGTGTCCCGTGCGGAAAAAGAAAAATGGGCAAAGACGCTCGACAGCTTTTTTGCGCGCAAAGAGGACGTCGCGCACGTGTTCGTTTTGAGCGACATCCGCCGCGACCCTTCGGAGGACGATATGCAGATGCTGGAATATCTCAGCTATCATATCATTCCCTTTACCGTGATTGCGACCAAGAGCGACAAGCTCTCCCGCATGAAGGCGAAGGAACGAATGCGAAAAGTCGCGCAGGGGTTCGGGCTGGGAACGGATAACGTGATCGCCGTATCGGGAACGACGGGCGAAGGAAAAGAAGAGCTGTTGAAAAAAATAGGGGAATTTCTCGGTTTATGATCGAGATAAAAGAACGCCCGCGCGACTTGCGCAGGCGTTCTTTTATAAAAAATTATTTCCGTTTTTGTGAGCGGCATAAAATAAGTTGACTTTTTTGCGGGAATGCGGGAAAATAAAGGGCGTCGGAAAAGCACAAATAGATTTACGGACGGAAAACGTTTTGGATTATCTTGCAATCATCGTCATCACATTCATATCGGGGGTCGTCGGAACGGGCTTGGGCGGCGTCATCGGCGCGGTGCTCAAACGCGACTCCAATAAAATCGTAAGCCTTCTGCTGTCGTTTGCGGCGGGGATCATGCTCGCCGTCGTCTGCTTCGATTTAATGAGCGAGCCCGTCCGGATGATGGAAGAAGGCAGGCTGCCCGCGTATACGCCGCTTATCGTGGCAATCGCGGTCGCCGTCGGGTACGGGCTGGTCTTTTTGCTCAATTACTTTATTGACAAACGCACCAATCACGAGGTGGAGCATATCGACGAAAACCACCCCGCCACCGCCGACGATTTGGACGAGCTCATTCACGCCGACCATTACAGGAAGCACGAACAGGCGAGGTCAAAGCTGTTTGTCGCCGGTCTGGTCATGATGGCGGCGATTGCGCTCCATAACCTGCCCGAAGGCATGGTGATCGGTGCATCGTACGCCGCGGAAGATAATTTGGTGCAAACGCTGTTTGCCTCTTCCGGTTTTATCATGGCAATCGTCATCGGGCTCCATAACATACCGGAAGGAATGGCGGTCTCCGTTCCGCTCATCTCGGGCGGAATGAAAAAGGGCAGGGCAATCGCCCTCACCGCCCTGAGCGGCGCGCCCACGGTGCTCGGCGCTTTGATCGGGTATGCGCTCGGCGGGATCAGCGATATTATGCTCGTTCTGTCTTTGGGGTTTGCGAGCGGCGCAATGCTCTACGTCGTATTCGGCGAGCTTCTTCCCGAGGCCATTCTCATGTGGAAGAGCAAGCTCCCCGCATTCTCTCTCTTTATCGGCGTTTTGGCGGGATTCCTGCTCGTGATGTTTTAATTTCAATAAAAAATCCGTCCGTTTTCAACGGACGGATTTTTTGTTTCCGGTTCGTTATTTATAATTTTTTAACAATTCTTCTTTTTTGTCGTCAAATTCTTGTTCCGTGATCAGCCCCGAATTTCGCAAATCCTGCAATTCTTTTATTTTATCCGACAATAACGCATTTTCCGTTTGACGGGTTTCTTTCGTACTCTTTTCTTTGAAGAGGGTAATATCTTCCATGGATATTTTACCTGCCGCCAGATTTTTCAGCGCCAGTGAAAAAATCAAGAATGCAACGGAAAATATTACATTGCCGATTACGAACAAATAGAAGCCCGCTTCCGTTTGCGTTTCGAGATAGGAGAAATCTTGTTCCGGAATTTCATAAAAGACGCATGCGACGGCTATGAATATTATGGAAATCAATACAAAGATAATCGATAAAATCGGATAGACGGAATATTTTTTCGCCCTCTCGCGCCAGTCGGGCTTTGCAAGCGACGATACGCAAAACATGCACAGCATTAGCGCCGCCGCCCAAAACAAGAGGAAAATGATTGAAAACAGGGGCGATAGCTTGAATATTCCGACCGTCTGTTTGAATTCGTCGATTACGGTCGGATTATAGCTGCAAAAGGGGCATAAAAAGGATATGATAGAGAGTAACATACCGAAAATCATTACATAAAACAATATCCCTGTTCGGCTTTTATAGCCAATTAAAATAGCCATTTCTTTTCGATTGTTTTCTTTTTCCATACTAAATCTCCTTCGCATTATTATCCCCAAGGGGATATTTTCTTTATTTTACTCCCATGGTGCTAATATGTCAAGTATATCGGGAGAAAAATATGAAAATAATTTTTACGGAACGGCTGAAAGAGCTCATGGAGGAGCACGGGCTCAATCAGGTGCGCCTTGCGGAAAAGGCGGGAGTGAAACAAAACACGATCAGCTCTTGGCTGTGCGGCAAGAAAGAGCCGAGCATCACTTCACTGTGGCTGCTCGCCGATTTTTTTAACGTAGAGATTGATTATCTCGTCGGCAGAAAAGAATATTAAAATCGGTTTTTATAACGGGATGCAAAAAATCTTTCCTTATAAATCAAAAACGCTTGCCAATGTTTCCGTAATATGGTAAAATACCATCGCTGTAAATACGCACCCTTTGCGTGCCGCCCTCCGTGTCCGTAAATTTTTCATGCGGATAACGGGCGGAACCACACAAACAAGGGGAGGTAAACGGAGGAAATTATGGCAGTTATCACTATGAAGCAGCTTCTCGAAGCGGGCGTCCACTTCGGACACCAGACGAGAAAATGGAACCCCAAGATGAAGAAGTACATCTTCGCGGCGCGCCACGACATTCACATCATCGACCTCGAACTGACGGCGAAGCTCATCGAAGAAGCGTACACGTTCATCGTGGAGCAGGTGAAGGCAGGCAAGAGCGTGCTCTTCGTCGGCACCAAGAAGCAGGCGCAGGACGCCATCAAGGAAGAGGCGGAGCGCTGCGGTCAGTACTACGTCAACTCCCGTTGGCTGGGCGGATGCCTTACCAACTTCAAGACCATTCGCGGCAGGATCGACTATCTCGAAAAGCTGGAAAGAATGGAACAGAGCGGCGAGTTCGAGCTTCTTCCCAAAAAGGAAGTCATCGGGCTGAAAAAGGAAATGGACAAGTTGCAGGAAAACCTCGGCGGCATCAAGAACATGCGCGGCATGCCCGGCGTGATGTTCGTCGTCGACCCGCATAACGAGGATATCGCGGTCGCCGAAGCGCGCAAGCTGAACATTCCCATCGTCGCAATCACCGATACCAACTGCGATCCCGACCTCATCGACTACGTGATTCCCGGCAACGACGACGCTATCCGCGCCATCAAGCTCATTTCTTCGGTCATCGCAAACGCGGTCATCGAAGCCAACCAGGGCGAGACGCCCGTCTATCCCGTTGCGGAAGGGGAAAAGGCGCCCGAGAGCATCGAGGAAGTCGTGGCGGCAGCGGAAGAGAGCGCCGTTTCCGAATAAGCGGATAATTCTTTATAGTTTAAGGAGATAATAAAATGGCATTTACTGCGAAAGACGTTATGACGCTCCGCGAACAGACGGGCGCGGGGATGATGGATTGCAAGCGCGCCCTTGTCGACGCGGACGGAGATATGGATAAGGCGGCGGATCTGCTGCGCGAGCGCGGAATCGCAAAGGCGGCGAAGAAGGCTTCCCGCATTGCGGCGGAGGGCATCGTTTGCGCGTACGTTGCAAACGGAACGGGCGTTCTCATCGAAGTCAACTGCGAATCCGACTTCGTTGCCAACGGCGAGAAATTCCACACCGTCGTCGAGACAATTGCAAAGCACGTTGCGGCGCACAAGCCCGCGAGCGTGGAAGAGCTCCTCGCACAGACGATGGAGGGCGGAAAGACGGTAGAGCTTTACGTTCAGGAACAGGTTGCGGTCATCGGAGAGAAAATTTCCGTTCGCCGTTTCACCGTATACGAAAGCAAGGGGCTCATCGAAACGTATATCCACATGGGCGGCACGCTCGGCGTTATGCTCGATTTCGACTGCCCCGTGAACGAGACGACCAAGGAGCTCGCGCACAATATCGCCCTTCATACGGCGTTTTCCAAGCCTCAATACAAGACGGCTGCGGAAGTTTCCGCGGAAACGCTGGAAAAAGAGAAGGAAATTTTGAAAAAGGAAGTCCTCAACGAGGGCAAGCCCGAAGCCATCGCGGAAAAAATCGTTCTCGGCAAAATCAAAAAGTTCTACGAAGAGAACTGCTTGCTCGATCAGAAGTTCGTAAAGGACGACAAGGTTACTATTTCCCAGCTTATTGCGGACGCGGCGAAAAAGGCGGGCGCGCCCGTTTCCCTTAAAGCCTTCTGCTTCTACGTGATGGGTCAGGGCTTGGAAAAGAAGAACGAGGATCTGAGCGAGGAAGTCGCAAAACAAGTGGAATCCATGAAGAAATAATTTCGATTATGTTTTTACGAAAGACTTCTCCTGAAATAAGGGAAGTCTTTTTTTATCCCGCGCGATTCCGCGAATTTTTTGTAAAATTTTCCTTTCTTTTTATATTTTTTCGTGCTTTTTTTCCGCGGGTATGGTATACTGTTAAAAACGGTATAAGGAGAGAGCTATGCAGCCGAAATACAAACGGATTCTGCTCAAACTTTCGGGCGAAGCGCTCGCGGGGGATAAGCGGTTCGGGCTGGACAGCGACGTCATATCCATGGTCGTCGATCAGCTCGTGCAGGTGCATGAAATGGGCG
Source organism: uncultured Christensenellaceae bacterium (assembly GCA_910586675.1). Classification (GTDB taxonomy): domain Bacteria; phylum Bacillota; class Clostridia; order Christensenellales; family Borkfalkiaceae; genus Gallimonas. The sequence goes on from CAJUJO010000001.1 coordinate 45,912, forward strand.
TGGAGATTGCGCTCGTCATCGGCGGAGGCAACTTCTGGCGGGGCAGGCAGGGGACCAAGATGGACCGCACGACCGCCGATCATATGGGCATGCTCGCCACGGTCATGAACTCGCTCGCCATGATGGACGCGATCGAGCAGAAGGGAATTCCCACGCGCGTGCAGACGGCGCTCAACATGATCTCCGTCGCCGAGCCGTACGTGCTCAGAAAGGCGCTTCATCACTTTGAAAAGGGGAGAATCGTCATCATGGCGTGCGGCACGGGCAATCCGTATTGCTCCACCGACACGGCTGCGGCGCAGCGCGCCTGCGAGATCGACGCCGACGTTCTGCTTATGGCGAAGAATATCGATGGAATTTACGACAGCGACCCCAATACCAATCCGAACGCCAAGAAGTTTGAAAAGCTCACCTTCGGCGACATCGTAAACAAGGGGTTAAAGGCTATGGACGCGACGGCGGCGACCATGTGCATGGAAAACGACGTACCCGTGCTCGCGTTCGCGCTCAATGAAAAAAATTCTATTATCCGCGCCGTGTGCGGCGAAAATTTAGGCACGCTTATATCCAACTGAAAAGGAGAAAAATCATGATTGAGAACGAGAAAGTTGAAGAATTGTTTTTAGCGCTGGAAGACAAGCTGGAAAAGACGGTGAGCGTCCTTGCGGACGAATACGCCACCATTCGCGCGGGACGCGCTAATCCGCACGTGCTCGATAAATTGCAGGTGGAAGCGTACGGCGGAATGAGCCCTTTGAACCAGCTTGGCAACGTGTCCGCAGCAGACGCGCGCTGTCTCGTCGTCAGCCCGTGGGATAAATCGCTGCTCAAATCCATCGAAAAGGCCATTCAACAGTCCAATTTGGGGCTGAATCCCACCAACGACGGCAACGTCATCCGCCTCGTCTTTCCCGAACTTACCGAAGAGCGCAGAAAGGAGCTCGTCAAACAGGTGAAGAAGATGGGAGAGGATTCCAAGGTCGCTGCGCGCAACGTGCGCAAGGAAGCGATGGACGGCTTGAAGAAGATGAAGGCGAATAAGGAGCTCTCCGAAGACGAGCACGCGGGGCTGGAAACGGACGTGGAAAAAAAGATTTCCTCCGCGATTGAAGAGATCGAAAGATGCGTCGCGCAGAAAGAGAAGGAGCTGATGACCGTCTGATGAAGTCGGAACAGGGGCAACTCCCCAAGCACGTCGCAATTATCATGGACGGAAACGGACGCTGGGCGAAAAAGCGACTCTTGCCGCGCAGCGCGGGGCACCGCGCAGGATTAAAGCGTATGATTTCCCTTTCGGAACACATATTCCGCAGGGGAATCCCGTATGTTACTCTGTATGCGCTATCCGCGGAAAATCTTAACCGTCCGCAAGAGGAGCTCGACGCGCTCTTTTCCCTCTTCCGCGAATACTTTACGCAGAACGCGGAAACGCTGCGGAAAAAGGGGATACGGCTCAACGTAATCGGCGATACGGCGCTCCTTCCCGCGGACGTAACCGAGATGATCGCTGCGGGAATCGAAAAGACGGCGGAAGGGAAGGCGGGCGTTTTAACGCTTGCCATCGGTTACGGTTCCCGACAGGAAATCGTAAGCGCCGTAAACGAAGCGGTGCGGGCGGGGAAGCCGGTTACGGCGGAAGAGTTTTCCCTTCTGCTCGGAACGGGCGGCATGCCCGATCCCGATCTGCTCATCCGCACGGGCAGGGAGCTCCGCCTTTCCAATTTCCTCTTATGGCAGTCGGCCTATACAGAGCTGTATTTTACCGATAAGCTTTTCCCCGATTTTAAGAACGCGGACGCCGATAAAGCCATCCGCAGTTATTTATTGCGCGAACGGAGATACGGCTCCGTCGGAAAAAACGATTAAACCGCCCGTTTGCGGGCTTGTAGGTAGGTATATGAATAACAACACAGCGGAAGAAAATTCGGAGATAAACGTGTCTCCCGTAAAGCCTCCGCGCGGTTCCGATCTGAAAAAGCGGACGATCACGGCGGCGGTCTATATCCTCGTGCTCGTTGCCTTTTTCGTCTTAAAAATTACCGTAAATCTCGTATGTTTCGACGCACTCGTCCTCGTCTTTTCGGGGCTGGGCACGTATGAAATGCTTCGCGCGTTCCGCGGCAAGCTGCATAAATCGCAGCAGGTCGTCGTCATGGTGTTCGCACTTGCGATTATTCTCACGTACGCGGTTACCGACGCGGTTTATACGCAGATTTTCAAAGTTTCCCTCGATCCGACGACGGGGCGCAACTACGCACCGCACATAACCTTCGTGGTATTCATCGCGGGGCTTTCCGTTTTGTTCGGACTTTTGGTGTTCGCGCATCAAAACGTAACGTTGGAATCGACGGGCTGCGCGTGCCTTTGCTATCTCTATCCTTCGGTGTTTCTGCTTGTGCTTTCTTTCTGTAATCACATGCCGGAAAGTTCGGAAATCGCCATTTTGTTCGTGTTCGTCATCTGTCCGTTTGCCGATACCTTCGCCTTCCTGTTCGGGAAGCTGTTCGGTCGGTACCTTCCCGCGAAGATAGCGCCCTCCATCAGTCCCAACAAGACGGTGATCGGCTGCTTCGGCGGACTTTTGGGCGGCGCGGTCGGCGCGGTCGTCATCTTCTTCATCTATTACTGGCTGGGTCAATATTTCGAGTTCGGCGCGCTTACGCTCGATTGGATCAATCTCGTCTTCTATATCGGATTGGGCGTGCTGACCGCAGCGTTTACCGAATTCGGCGACCTCGTGGAGAGCGGCATCAAGCGCAAGCTCGGCATCAAGGACATGGGGAAGGTGCTTCCCGGACACGGCGGCGTGCTGGATCGGATCGATTCCACGCTGTATGCGAGCCTTATTGTCTGTCTCGTCGTCGTGGTTAAAATCATGATTACCGGTTAAAGGACATATAATACTATCGATTACGTCCGCATATGCGGACGTTTTTTATCCGAGGCTTTTATGGTAAACATTGCACTCATCGGCTGTACGGGCAGCATTGGTCGGCAGGCCTGCGAAATCGTCCGCCGCTATCCCGAACGGTTCCGCTTTTCCGCGCTCGTCTGCGGAAAAGATAAGCGGGCGCTTTCCGCGCTTTGCGCGGAGTTCCGCCCCGATTTTGCCGCTCTTGCAAGCGGGGAAGAAATTCCCGGGCTCTCGCAAGGCACGCGGCAGTTGAAGGGGGAAGAAATTTTAAGCCGCGTTTTTGAAGGCTGCGGCGTCGCTATGATCGCAGCGGGCGGGTTTGCGGGGCTTTCCTATACGCTTCGCGCGGTGGAAGAGGGGAAACGAATTGCGCTCGCGAACAAAGAATCGCTCGTGTGCGGCGGGGAACTCGTCATGCGCGCCGCCGAAGAGAAGGGGATAGATCTTGTGCCCGTGGACAGCGAGCATTCGGCTATTTTTCAGGCGCTTTCCTTCCGTCGCGATACGCCTTTTAAGCGGCTCGTGCTCACGGCGAGCGGAGGACCTTTCCGCAATTTCACCGAAAAGGAGCTTGCGAACGTTACCGCGGCGGACGCTCTCAAACATCCCACGTGGAATATGGGCGCGAAAATCACGGTAGACAGCGCCACCCTCCTGAACAAGGGGTACGAGGTGATCGAAGCAAAGTGGCTGTATCATACGGAGTTCGATAAAATACAGGCGGTCGTGCACCCCGAAAGCATCGTGCATTCCCTCGTGTATTTCGAGGACGGCGCGGCAATCGCGCAGATGGGGTATCCCGATATGAAACTTCCTATTCAGCTTGCGCTTACCTATCCGCAGCGTTTGCCCTGCTGCCGGCAATTGGATTTGGAAAAAATCGGAACGCTTCGGTTCGAGCGCCTGCAAGAAGAAAAGTTTCCCTGCTATGCGTTGGCGCTCGCGGCGGGAAGAAGCGGGGGTACGGCGCCGACGGTGCTCAACGGCGCGGCGGAAGAAGCCGTCCGCGCATTTTTGCGGGGGGGAATATCTTTCCCAGCAATCGCAGAAACTATCGGGGAGGTTTTAAGCCGTATCCCGCGCGAAGAAGCGGAGAGCTTGGAAGTCCTGCAACGGGCGGACGACTTAGCGCGGAAAACGGCTGCGGAAATCATCTATGTTAAATAATCTTTTATCGGCGGCGGACGTCTGGCGGACGATAGGCTCCGTTTTGCTCGCCATTTTGATTTTGCTTGTCATGATAACGATCCACGAATTCGGGCATTACATCGCGGGCAAGATCTTTCATTTCAAAATCAACGAATTTTCCATCGGGTTCGGACCCGCGCTCTTTAAGAAAAAGAACAAAAAGACGGGCGAGTTATTCGCCGTCCGTCTGATTCCGCTCGGCGGTTACTGCGCGTTCGATGGCGAAGACGGGCTGGAAGAAGAGGAGAATGGAAAAAAGGAAGCGCTTCCCGAACCTTTTGACGAAGCTACCGAAACGGGGATGAAGGAGAGCGCGGAGCGCGTCGAAGGGGATGACCCGCAGCAGAACGCGGAAGTTCCGCAGGCGGAAACGGTAGAACAAAAAGAGCCGCACCCCGACGCATTTACAAAGAAGCCCCCTTGGCAGCGCATTATCGTGCTCGTGGCGGGCGCGATCATGAATTATCTGCTCGCGCTTGTCCTTATCATGATCGGAATTACCGCATACGGGCAGACGATGGTCATGGCGTACGAAGTAAAAGCGGGGGAAGGCGCATACGCCGAATACAGCTTACAGGATCGGGATGTCTTTTTGCAAGCCGAAGGGAAAAATCTATACCTTACGACGGACATCGCCCGCGCCGTGAACGGCAAAAAACAGGGCGATTTGGTGAAGTTCCGCGTTTCCCGCGTGGTCGGTAAGACGACGGACGGTAAAAATATCCGCGAAGAGCAGGAAATATCCGTTATGCTCCGTGCGGATGCCGCGGTTACAAACAGTTCTGATTTGAAAAGCGTATGGGATGCGCTCGGCATCCGGAATACCGCGGAAGAGGGCGTAGAGGGCGGCGGACTTCAACTGTATTCCACCGTTTACCGTTTCGGATTCTGGGAGAGCGTTGGGCGTTCGTTCGTATACTCTTTCAAAATCGCAGGTTCGATCTTTCAGGTGCTCGGCGAGCTCCTCACGGGCAGATTAGGGCTTTCGGCGTTCGGAGGCCCCGTTACGACCATTACGATGACTTCACAGATGGTTTCGCAGGGTTTCCGTTCTTTCCTTGAAATTGCGGGCTTTATCGGCGTCAATCTCGCCGTGTTTAATCTTTTGCCCATTCCCGCCCTCGACGGCAGCAAGGTGATTTTTACCGCAATCGAATGGGTGCGCAAAAAGCCCATAAGCCGCAAAGTCGAAGCAATCATCCACGGCGTGGGATTTATTCTTCTGCTCGGGTTCGCCGTGCTCGTCGATATTCTGCAATTCATATAACGAATGCGCGCAGCAGCGCTCCGCTTTACCGGCGGGGCGCTGATTGCATTCAAAAAACGCAATATCCCCGATAAACGAAATAAGCGGACGTTAAGCAAAATTCAAAAAGCTTTTCTGCGGAAGTTGTGAAAATACTCAAGCTATTTCCGTGGAAGAAGCGGAAAAGTAAAAAATTAGGGGTAAAAAATAAAAGCCCGCGGGGTAACCCGCGGACTTTTTTCTTCGGGAAATTTATTCCTGCGTTTCCGCTTTTTCTTCCCGTTTCCGTTCGGCGACGTTGAATCTCCGCGCCTGCTTCACCAAGGAAGGGGAGCTGAACGCGAGCACGCCCGCCGCGATCACGACGGCGACGTCGACGAATACGAAGGAGTTATATCCCAGCGAATACACCCAAACCTCCATGCCCGCTTCCGCGGCATAGGCGGAAAAGGCGAACACGCCGGAAAGCACGTGGCTTATGAAGCGGAACGCGCTCGCAACGACTGCGCCGAGCGCAAATTGAATCTGAGGCAGCTTTTCCAGCTTCTTCGCATTTGCGAACAAGCCCGCAAGCCCGATTCCCGCGAACGCGACGGGGTAGTCTAGCATAAACTGCGCGGGATGAATGATCCAGGGATCCTGAACGGCTTGCAGCACGCCGTAAATCAGTCCTGCGAACACGCCCTTTCTGGTGCCGAACATATACGAGTAAATCATCAGCGGCAACAGGGAAGCGACGGTTACCGAACCGCCCTGCGGCATCTGTGCGATTCTTAAGTAGGAAAGGGCAAAGGAGAGGGCAATGCAAATGGCGGCGTAAGCGATAGACTTGGAATCGAAGTCCTTTTTGCCCTTGTCGAAGAGGAATCCGAGCGCGGCGATTGCGCCGAGCAGGAGCGCTGCCGAAATATAAAGCACGATTTGGTTGACCGTTGCAACATCGGAGTTAAAATAACCGTCTCCGTCAACGTTCTGCGCGTAATGTACGCCGATACAGACGAGCAGGGCTATGAGCGCCGCGCCCACAAGGCTTGCGCATACGATCGCCGTAATCTTGAAGGGCTTTTTCCCGAAGTAAGAGGAAGCGTAAACGACTGCCGCGCCGAGGAGCAGCGTTCCCGCGAGCACGGCTGCGGGGGCTAGCAGGAGCGCTTCCACGCGCCCTTTTTCGGCGAGCTCGGCAAATTCCAACGACAGCATGGCAAGAATGACGGTTACGGCGAAGCCGACGGCGAGCGCCGCCGCCGTTTTCATGTAGCCGCCGAGCGCTTCCTGTTTTTTGGACCGTACTACGAAGCCGACGGCGATTAAAACGACGGCGAGCGCGATCGCGGCGTACAGGAATACGCTCGTCAGGCAGTTTTTGGCGTATTCCGTCCAAACTTCTTTGTAAAGGTAGCCGAGCGTATTGCCGCTTTCGTCCTTTACTTCGTCCGCATACGAGGCGAGCAGGGAATTGAGTAACATAAAAAACCTCCGAAAAATTTTCTATTTCTACCCGCCCGATAAGAAAAGCCGCCCGCAGACTTCTGCGGGCGGAATTATCCTTAGAAAATCCTGTACTTTCGTTCAAGTATTACCTTGTCCGATTCAAATGGTATCATCTCAGCCGATTGCCCGGCACCCACGACGGATATGAAATTGTAATGAAATTATATTCCTTATTTGCGCGAAAGTCAATTGTTTTTTCCTTCGGTTTGTAGTATAATCGAAAAAAGAGGTGCATTGTGAAAAAGTTTTACGCATATATCGACAGAATGAAATTTATTAAACGCTGGCAACTCATGCGCTCCGTTCGGGAAGAGAACATTATGGAGCATTCCCATTCCGTCGCCGTGCTCACGCACGCGCTTGTTTCGATCGAAAACGGCGTGTTCGGCGGAAGAGTGAACGCCGAAAAGGCGGTGCTTTACGCGCTCTATCACGAGGTGAGCGAGGTCATGACGGGCGATATGCCCACGCCTGTGAAATATTTCAACAACAGCATTCACGGTGAATACGAGAAGCTGGAAAAGCTCGCCGTCGATAAGATAGCCGATACGCTCCCGCCCGAGTTGAAAGGGGAGCTCTACCCCTATTTGCAGGCGGATAAATCGTCGGAAGAATACAAATTCGTCAAGGCGGCGGATAAGCTTTCCGCCTATCTCAAATGTCTGGAAGAACTGCGTTCGGGCAATCACGAATTCACGCAGGCGGAAAAATCGGTCGGGCAGGCGCTCGCGGATATGAAGATGCGCTCGGTCGATTACTTTTTCGAGCATTTCATTCCCGCGTTCGCGCTCACGCTCGACGAGCTTGAGGGGCTTTGAAAAATGGGCAAATTCCGAAAAAAGATCGCGCCGACGGCGGAAGGCTTGCAGCGCGCGCGGGAGCAGGAACGGCTCCGCGCCGAAAGCAAATCGCTTTGCGCCGAGGAAGACGTTTCGAAGCATAAGGACAGGCGGATCGCGGCGATCGTATTCTTTGCCGCGGCGGCGTTGCTGTTTGCGGTTTCCGTTGCGTTTACGGGGATCACGATCGCCCGTATGCGAAGTTACGAGCTCGATTTTGTGCGCACGACGGGCACGGTTACCGATGATCGAATAATAGGCAGCCCGGGAAAGAAATTTATCGTTCTCGTCTTTACCTATTCTTACGGCGGGGCGGAATATTCCTTTGCGGATAACGTCCCGTTTCAAGGATTGCTCTCCGAAGCGATGAACACGGAAACGGAAATTTACGTTAATCCGAAAAAACCCGCCGAAGCGGTTCGCGTGAGTTCGTCGGGTGCGTTTTCCATTATTCCGACGGTGATTTTTGCTATTTCTGCGTTTTCGTTTATGATTGCCGTATGTTTGTCGGGCGGCGGATACCGGCGGCGCGCGCTCCTCGGCTATCTGCCCGTGTTTGCCGCGGGGATTGTATTTATGCTTCTGTTTTGGCTGGGACTTCCAAACGACGGCTTTGGCGCGGTATTTTCGCGCATGGGCGGCGCGACGGGGTATCTGTCGCTTTCCGTGCTTGCTGCGGTTGCCGCCGCGATTGACGGGGCAATAACGCTCCGATTCCGTAAAAAGAGAATATGAAAAAGAAAGAAAGCATTCAAAACGAAAAGCAGCGCCTTCACCAAGAGGAGGCGGCGCGATTGCGCGAGGAAAAGCGGTTAAGGCGCAGAAAGGAGAAAAAGCAGGCGGCTGTCGTCATGCTCCTCGTAGGTTTGGGTGCGTTCGTCGTTTCCCTCGTTTTTTTCGGGCTGCACGTAGCCCGTATGCGCGACTTTGAGCTCAATTATGTCCGTATGTACGGCACGGTAACCGATTTCAAAATCCACCACGCTTCGGGTACGCATTCGATGGGTACGACGCATTACAGCTACGTTTTTACCTATCGTTACGAGGGGAAGACGTACAAGGCGACCGATTCGGAAGCGTATAGCTGGCGAAACGAGGAGATGCTCGGCGAAAAGGTGGAAATTTACGTCAACCCTGCACAACCCGAACGTGCGGCTCGGGTAAAGACGGCGGACGGCTATTCCATCATGGCGGCGGTGCCGTTTGTTATTTCGCTGCTTGCATTCTCCGTCGGCGGGCTGACCCTCGTCGGGCTCAAAGGGGGCGGATATGCAAAGCGTATTCTGTTCGTATGGCTGCCCGAATTGCTGTTTTGCGCGGCATATATACTGTTGTTCGCGCTGGGGCTCCCGCACGACGGGGTTGCCGCAATCTATGCGCGCACAAGGGGCGCAATCTGGGTTTCCGTCGGCGGCGGCGCTGTGATAGTTGCCGCGGCGATTGACGGTCTTATTACTTACAAATCAAGACCGAAGGATATCGACGGGCGCGTTGCTTCATGGCGTCGCTTAAAGAAATAAAGAAATAAACCTCCCCGCACGTTGATATGCACCCCAAAGGTTTGTCTAACTTTTGGGGTGCATGTTTACTTTTTCAAGCTCAAATAAATCATCAAGACGGCGATGTCGGCGGGGTTTACGCCCGAGATGCGTTCCGCCTGCCCCAAATTCAAGGGGCGGACGCGCTGTAATTTCTCCCGCGCTTCCAGCCGCAGTCCGTCGATTTTTAAATAATCTATGTCGTCGGGCAAGGGCTTTTCTTCCATTTTGCGCGCCTTTGCGATTTGCTCTTCGCTCGCTTTCAAATACCCCGCATAGCGGATCTCCGTTTCCGCGCTGTCCTTTACGGCGGCGGGAACGTCTTCTAAGATGCCGAACGCTTCCGCAACTTCCGGAAGGGGGATTCCCCTGCGGAGCAGATCGGCATAGGAAATTCCTCCCGAAAGGGGGGGATATCCGTATTTTTGTACGAGCGCGTCGGCAATTTTTCTGTCGGCGCGGGTATCGAGGAAGGCTATCGTATCGCGCAGCAGCTGTTTTCGCGCGAGAAACTTCCGATAGCGTTCTTTTGTGGCAAGCCCGCATTCATATCCGATTTCCGTTAATCTCATATCGGCGTTATCCTGCCGCAGGGAAATGCGGAATTCCGCGCGCGAGGTCATCATGCGGTAGGGTTCGTCCGTGCCCTTCGTTACCAAATCGTCGATGAGCACACCGATATACGCCTGATCCCGCCGCAGGACAAGGGGCGGCATTCCGCGCAATTTCAAGGAAGCGTTCAAGCCCGCAATCAAGCCCTGCGCCGCCGCTTCCTCGTAGCCGCTCGTGCCGTTGATTTGTCCCGCCGTGTAAAGCCCTTCGATATTTTTATATTCGAGGGTGGGAAATAAATCGAGCGTATCGATGCAGTCGTATTCGATGGCGTACGCATAGCGGACGATTTCGCAGTTTTCAAGCCCCGCTACGGTGCGGTACATCTGTTTTTGCAGGTCGTGCGGGAGGGAGGTGGAAAGCCCCTGCACATACACCTCCGTCGTATCCGCGCCCTCGGGTTCGAGGAAGAGCTGGTGCCGTTCCTTGTCGCGAAAGCGTACGACCTTCGTTTCGATAGAGGGGCAGTATCTGGGCCCCGTCGAAGAAATTTGTCCGTTATACAGCGGCGCGCGGTCGAGGTTGTTTAATATGACTTCGTGCGTCTTTTCGTTGGTATATGCAAGGTAACAGGGCGTCTGCGTTTCGGGCGATTCTTCGTTGAGAAAGGAAAAGGGCGGAACGTCTTCGCCCGCTTGAATTTGCAGGCGGGAATAATCCACCGTCCGTCCGTCCAGCCGCGCGGGGGTGCCCGTTTTGAAGCGGCGCACGCGGAAGCCGAGTTTTATCAGATTATCGGTCAAAAGAGTGGCGCTTGCAAAACCGTTGGGGCCGCTGGCCTTTACGACTTCGCCCGTGATCGTCTGCGAATTAAGGTAAACGCCCGTCGCGATCACGGCGGCGCGGCAGGAGATGATTCCCCCGTAAGCCGTTTTCACGCCCGTAATCCTTCCGTTCTCGGTGAGGATTTCCGCCGCTTCGCCCTGCAAGATGCGCAGATTTTCCGTATGCTCGAGCGTGCGTTTCATTTCGCGGTGGTAGGCGTTTTTATCCGTCTGTGCGCGGAGCGACTGCACCGCCGCGCCCTTGCCCGCGTTGAGCATGCGAATCTGAAGGGCGGTTTTATCGGCGTTTACGCCCATTTCTCCGCCCAAAGCGTCGATTTCGCGCACTAAATGCCCCTTCGCCGTTCCGCCGACGGAGGGGTTGCAGGGCATAAAGCCGATGGAATCGAGGTTGAGGGTGAGCATGACCGTCTTTAAGCCCGTCCTAGCGAGTGCGAGCGCGGCTTCGCAGCCCGCGTGCCCCGCGCCGACGACGACGGCGTCGCATGCTCCTTCGGAAAAAGTATTCATACTGGGTTAAAATATCATTGTTTCAGAATGGCGCTCTTGATGTCGTTCACGTCTTTCAAAACGGCATCGTTCACGCGCATGAGCTCGGCAATTTTGTCGCGCGCGTAGATGACGGTGGAGTGGTCTCTCCCGCCCATTTCCTTGCCGACGGAGATAAGGGGCAGGGCGAGCATTTCGCACATGAGGTAGGTGCAAATCTGGCGCGCCCGCACCAGCTCCTGCCGCTTGTTTTTGCCGATGAGGTCGGCTTTCGTGATGTTGTAATAGGAGCACGTGGCGCGGATAATGGCGTCGGGCGTGGCTTCCTCCTGCTCGTCGGCGTTGCCTATGGACTCTTGCAGTGCCGTCGCGGCGAGCTTTAAGGAGATAGGTTCTTCGTGCAGCTTGCTTGCGAAGATGACGGTGTTCAGCCTGCCTTCGAGCGTGCGCACGTTGTTGTCGGTATTCTTCACGAGGAAGGCGAGCACCTCGTCGGGCACAATATATTTCTTTTCCAGCGCCTTGCGCTTTAAGATGGCGATCTTCGTTTCCAAATCGGGCGGCTGAATGTCGGCGATCAAGCCCCCTTCGAATCGGGTGCGCAGGCGCTCTTCCAGCGTTGTGAGCTCCTTTGCAGGGCAGTCGGAGGAAATTACGATCTGTTTATGCTGGGCGAACAGCTCGTTAAAGGTATGGAAAAAGGCTTCCTGCACGCCGTACTTTCCCGCCCAAAATTGAATGTCGTCGATGATCAGCACGTCCACGTTGCGGTAGCGGTTGCGGAAGCGCATTTCGTTGTCCCGTCCGCCGCCCTTCTTTGCGAAACTGTCGATATATTCGTTCAAGAATTTTTCGCTCGTCGTGTAGATGACTTTGAGCGAGGGCTTCTTTTCCGCGATTTCGTTGGCGATCGCCTGCATGAGGTGGGTTTTACCCAGCCCCGTGCCGCCGTAAATGTAAAGGGGATTGAAGTTTTCCCCCGGCGCTTCGGCGACCGATTTCGCCGCCGCAAACACGAATTTGTTGGAGGAGCCGACGACGTACGAATCGAAGGTATAGCGTTTATCGAGGACGACGGTCGTCTCTTCCACGGCGTCGGGCATTTCTCGAAGGGTATATTCCTCGCTCCCTTCCACGACGACGACGAAATCGACAAGCCCCACGTCGGCGGAAACAACCGCCTCGCGCAGCTTTTCGGCAAGGCTTTTGGAGATGAGGCTTGCGGTGAGCTCCGTTTCCGCCTGCAACACGATTTTACGGTTCACCACGTCCACGGGCACGAGGTTTTCGATGAACGTACTGTAAGAAATGGTATTCACGAGCGTCTTTGCCCGCTCGCGGATTTTATCCCATAAAAAATCAAACTGTGCTTTTTCCGTCATTTTACCCTCTGAAACGCTTCCGTTTTGCCGTTATTTTTGCTATAATTATAGTACAAAACGCCTTAAAAAGAAAGTGTTTTTGCGGAAAATTCGGTCAAATGTTCATAAAAAAATTAACGCTCGTCAATTTCAGAAATTACGAAGGGGAAACGTTCGCCTTTTCCGAAGGCGTCAACGTGCTTTCGGGCAGGAACGCGCAGGGCAAGACCAACTGCGCGGAAGCCGTGTTTTACCTGTGCACGGGCGCATCCCTCCGTATTCGCCACGACAGACAGCTCATCCGCCACGGGGAGAGCTGCGCTTCTCTTCGCGCCGAAGCGGAGAGCCGGTACGGAAGCGTTGTTCTGGAAGCGGACGTTTTTGAGAATAAGCGGGAGCTCCGCGTGAACGGGAGCAAGGTTTCCCGCACGGCGGACTTCATCGGAAACATGAACAGCGTGTTTTTCTCCCCCGGCGAGCTACGGCTCATTCAGGACGGGCCGGACGAACGCAGGCGCTTTCTGAACCTTTCCATTTCGCAGACCTCGCGCGCTTATTGCACCGCGCTGCAACGGTATAACAAGATTCTCGAACAGCGCAACAACCTCTTGAAGGAGCGGGACGCTTCGCTCATTTTAGAAACCCTGCCCGTGTGGGACGAGCAGCTCGCCCGCTACGCCGCCGTGATCGTGCGGCACAGAAGGGAGTTTTTGAGCAAACTTTCGCCGCTTGCGGCGGAAGCGCACGCCTACCTTACCGACGGCGCGGAAACGCTTACGCTCGGCAGCGATCGGGAATACGAAGGGGGCGAGGAGGAGATCGCCGCGCGGCTCGTCCGCGAGCTGGGCGGTGCGTACGAGCGGGATATTCGCCTCGGGTTTACGACGGTCGGGCCGCACCGCGACGACATCAAAATTTCCATCGACGGAACGGACGCGCGCGGCTACGCTTCGCAGGGGCAGACGCGCACGGCGGCGCTTTCGTTAAAGCTCGCCGAAGTGGAGATATTCAAGGAAATTTCGGGCGAAGCGCCCGTCCTCGTTTTGGACGACGTGATGAGCGAGCTCGACCTGCCCCGCCGTAAAAAGCTGCTCTCGCGGGTGAACGGCATACAGTGCATTCTCACCTGCACGCATTCCGAGCGCGTGCTGTACGGCACGGAAACCAATAAGATCCGCATTCAGGGGGGAAGAATCGTTCCGTGAAAGCCGATTTGCATCTGCATTCGGTCTATTCGGACGGAAAATATTCGCCCGAAGAGATCGCCCGCCGCGCAAAGCAAGCGGGACTCAAACTGTTTTCGCTTACCGATCACGACAATATGGGCGGCAGCGAAGAAGCGGAAGCTGCGGCGCAAAAATACGGGCTTCATTTCGTGCGCGGGTGGGAGGTTTCCTCGTACGATGACTGCAAGGTGCACGTTTTGGGGTACGGCTGCCGCGGCGGGGCGGCATATCGGGACTTTCTCGAACGGCGTAAAACGGGCGGATTGCTCCGCGCGCGGGATATGCTGGAAAAGGCCAATTCTTATTTTTGCACGTCGCTCACGATGAACGACGTCGAGCGCGAGCACTTAAAAAAGGACGCGCCGCTCCATACTATGCACGTCGTGCGGGCGTTCGCAAGACGGTTGAGCGTGAAGGCGGACGCGCTCTATTTAAGCGCCTTCGATAGGGGCAAGCCCTGCTATTCCGATTTATACCGCCCTTTGCCCGAACACGCGATCGAGGCGATCCGCGCCGACGGCGGGATCTCTTCTTTGGCGCACCCGGGGCGCATTGCCTTGGATTTTGCCGCGAAGGAAGCGCTCATGCTGCGGCTCGTTTCGGCAGGGCTCGACGGTATAGAATGCGTATATACCACGCATACTGCTGAGGAAACGGCTTATTTCGAGGCGTTCGCGCGCAGGCGCGGCTTGTTCACGACGGGCGGATCCGACTTTCACGAAGAGGGCGGGCGCGCCGTGTTGGGAAATCCCGCGTTCCGTGCGGACGGGCGATTGCTCGCAGCGCTCGGGATACCGTTTGGCGGAGGCGGTGAATGAAGAGAATTTTTACGGTTGCACTGACGCTCCTCTTTGCGGGGAGCGTTTTTCCTTTTTCGGGTTGCGCTTGGGGCGGGCGCGTAAAGGCTGACGTTACGGTAGAGGGCGTCGTCGTGGGCGGTTTGACGTACGCGGAGGCCGAGCGCGCCGTGCGGGAAAAAATCGCGGGCGGGCTTGCTCCGCTCACCGTCTGCGCGCCGTCGGGAAACGTAACCTTTGCTTATCCCGAAATTTCCTTTACGGACGACGTGTCCGCGTTGGTGCGGCGCGCCAAGCGCGGGGACAGACTTGCCGCGCGCATAAGGCGCAATTGGGCGGAAGCGGAGCGCCGTTTGGAAGAGATATGCGCGCAAAATGCGCGGCAGGCGGTAAATGCCGAACTTACTTTTTCCGCAAAGGGGTTTGAATATTCGGCGGGGGAAAACGGCGTTCGCTGCGATTACAACGCGCTTCTTTCCGATACGGCAAGGGCGCTGCGGGAAGGCGGGGAAACCGTAATGCTCCGCTGCGGCGAATATGCGCCCGAGATTACGGAGGAATCGCTCCGCGCGCGCACGCAGGCGCTTTCGGAATTTACCACCTATTACGACGGGGACAATCGCCCGCGCAGCCATAATATCGCGTTGGCGGCGGAACGCGTTTCCGGCACGGTATTGGAGCCGAACGCGGAATTTTCCTTCAACGCGGCGGTGGGCAAGCGCACTGCGGAAAACGGGTTCGAAGAAGCTACCGTCATTCAGGACGGGGAATTTGCAAAGGGGATCGGCGGGGGCGTGTGCCAGACGAGCACGACGCTTTTCAATGCGGCGCTCCGCGCGGGAATGAAGATCACCGAAAGCCGTAACCACTCCCTCGCCATAAGCTATGTGCCTTATTCGCTCGACGCGATGGTGTCCGAATACAGTGATTTGAAATTCGTAAATCCCTACGCGTTCCCCGTTTATATTCTCGCGCGCGCGGAGGGCGACGGCGTGAAGTTCGAGTTTTTCGGCATGCCCGACGGCTTGCGCTACGAAACGGAGAGCAGGATTCTGCTCCGCGTGAAGCCGCCCGAAGCGAAAATCGTGGAAGGGGAGAAAAACGCCGTTCTCCGCGCCGAAAAGGAGGGGATCGCCAGCGAGAGTTATCTGCTCGTTTACAATGGGGACGGAAAGCTTTTATCCCGCACGCTGATCCGGCGGGACAGCTATGCCGCGGTGCAGGGCATCTATCAGGTCGCCCCTTCGGAGGAAGAGCCGCCTGCGGGGGAAGAAGACGGCGATTACGGCATATCTCCGCACGGCGAGGGGGAATTTGAGCTTTTCGGTTGAAAAAATTGCGTAAAACGGTGAAAAATAAGTTGATTTTTCCGTCCGTTTCGGCTATAATAGCAAAGACTTCGGGCGTTCCTCTGCCGTTTTCGGGAATGAACGTCGCGTAAATATCGGAGGTAAAGTCATGAATGGTTTGATCGAAGCGATTGAAGCGGAAGGCATGAAGGAAACCGTTCCCCAGTTCAACGTAGGCGATACCGTTAAAGTCGGTTACCGTATCATCGAGGGCGGAAAGGAAAGAATTCAGAACTTTGAAGGCGTCGTCATCGCAAAGAAAAACGGCGGCATCCGCGAAACCTTCACGGTAAGGCGCCTTTCGTTCGGCGTCGGCGTGGAGCGCTGCTTCCCCGTTCATTCGCCCAAGGTGGCGTACGTGAACGTCGTAAGAGCGGGTAAGGTAAGAAGGGCAAAGCTCTATTATCTGAGAGGGCTTACGGGCAAAGCCGCAAAAATCAAAGAAGTAAAGTAAATCCGTTGGTTCGGAAAGAACAGCGCGCCAAAAGTCAATGGCGCGCTGTTTTACTTTTAATTTCCGTTTCTCTTTACCAGGTACCATACCCAGGAGAAGAGAAAGAGAAATACAATCGCGGGAAGAAAAAGGACAATCGATAAGGTTACGCAGCCGATGTCTTTTTCGTATTCGCTGCGGAAATACCCGTCTACGGGATTATCGTAGGATTTTCTGATTTTTTCGGGCGACGGAAGGGATACGATACCCGTTTTCAGCGTATAGAAAAGGCAATAGACCAAATAGGCGAACGCGGGCGCGCCGAGGAGTGCAAAATATATGCGTACGCCCGTCGTTACCGCAATCGCAATGATTGCGGTCAAATATAAAACCGTACACAGCGCGGCGGCTTTCAGCCCGCGGTCTGCAATATCTCGATCGTGATTTCGCAAAACATTTTCTCCTTTCTTTCAGCAAGAATTCGGCGATTGGGCCGATATTATATCTTATCGCGAGCGCGCCGCACGGGGTGCTATTTGTCTTTCAAAAAATCGAGAACGCGTTTTTTCCCTTTCTTTCCCGTTAATTTTTAATTGAAATTCCGAAAAATCCGTTTACAATTTACGCGGAATGCGTTAGAATAGAAAATATCATATAATAAGGAATAGTTTACCTATGGCAAAAATTTTCGGCAAGTGGAAAAAATTCTCCGTGTTTGCGCGCGCGTTCGCAATTCTTGCGCTCGTCTTTTTCCTCGTCGGGCTGGGCACGCTCGGATCGGTGCAGTCGACGGGCGGAAATTTCGAGTTGAGCAGCGCGGAAAAAGCGCAGGTTATTTTCCGCCTCGAAAAGGGCGAGAATCAGAAGCGTCTCAAACAAATTTATATTAACGTGGGCGCAATCTACAACGAAGTCGGTTCGGTTGCAACGCTCAGAATGGGGCGCTCTACGAGTGCGACGGGCAGCTATTCCATTTACGAGCCGGGGGATGCGAAGATTGCCAATCTCTTCCAAAAAGTCGAGGAAGGAAAGGAAAAGGATGAAAAGGCGATAGACGGCGCCGTTTACAACTGGATCGCCCCCTTCGACATGGGGGATAACGGCATTTCCCTCGATACCTATAAATATTATAAACTCACGGCGCGCACCTGCAATGTCGTGGTGAACGAGGTCGTGTTCGTCGCCGACGACGATACCGTCGTGAAAGCGGAGATAGATGCCGCGTCCGTTCTGCCTTACGGCTCGGGTGAAACGGCGGAGACGGCGAGAAAGCGCGCGGAAGCGCTGCTCGACAGGCAGTATATTCCCTCTCTCGCGCAGTCGTCTTTCTTCCGTTTCGGGGAAGAAGAGGTCTACTCCATGCTCACGGCGGACGAGATCCGCGCGGGGAATACGTTGCTCCGCCAGCCTTCCGGCGCGCCCGCGCACATGAATTATCATGCGGATAAGGTATACGGCGCTCTGGGAAATGATCTGCTTACGCTCGGCGTGAGTATTTTCGGCAGAAGTCCGTTCGGCTTGCGCGTTTTTCCGTTTCTCGCGTCCTTCGGCGTTTTGGTGTTCGGCTTTCTGTTCGTGAAGTCTCTTACAAAGAGCGACAAGGCGGGCTTTGCCTTCGCGCTTCTGTACGCGCTCTGCGGACTTTCGCTCGGCTTCGGACATCTGGGAACGCCGCTCACGATGGGATTGTTCTTCTTTACGGCTTCCCTGTACGCTTGTTACGGCTTCTATTCCAAGGGCTTGAAAAAGATAAATTTCAAGGGCGTTCTGCCCCTGCTCCTTTCGGGCTTGTCCGCTGCGGCGGCAATTTGCGTGCACGGCGCGTTTGCGGTGCCCGTCGTCGGAGTGATAGGGCTGTTCGCGGCTGGAATGGTACGCCAGCAGAAAGCGAAGAATTTTGTCCTCGATAAGGCGATCGCCGAAGCGGAAGCGCTTCCCGAGGACGCTTCGGGAGAGGAAACGCTTGCGGCAAAGGAAAAGGTCGCCGGTACGCTCAACGAATACCGCAACAAAAATATTGCGGCGCCCGCCGTGTACTTTGCGGCGCTTCTCCTCGGCGCGCTGGTAATATCGCTGATTGCGCTCATCCCCATGTATTTCACGTATGTGAAAATCTACGATAATCCCGCCTCGCCCTCGCTCAACATCTTCGTTTTTCTGTGGAAGAGCTTTACGGGCGGATTTGTCGGCGCGAACGTTCTTTCGCAGAGCGCTTCGGGCTGGACATTGTTTTATCCGCTCTTTAAGGGCGCGGGAGAGCTTTACGCGGTTACCGGCTCCTTCGTCAACGTTGCCGCCCTGCTTGCGGGTGCGTACGGTTTGAGCTTTGCCGTGTTCACTCTCGTCTGCGTGCTCGCCAAGAGGCAGAAGGGCAAGGAAGTGCGCGCTGCCGTACGCGCTGCCCTCATACCGCTCGCGGGGCTCGCGCTCATGCTCGTTACGGCTGCTTTCGCAAGCGGAAGCGGCGCATTCGTGTTCGGTGCGTATACGTTCGCCTTTATGCTCGGCGCAAACGCGGTCAAGGAGATATGGCAGTATAAATCGGGCGGAATTGCGCTTGTCGTTTGTACGATTTTGCTCGGCTTGTGCTTTGCTGCAATGACGCCTTGGCTCTTCTCTATCCCTCTCCCTGCCGCGGTGCAGGCGGTGTTCGGTTAAGCGGGGAGGATACGGAAGATGATCGCGAAGATAACTTGTTACACGCTGAGCGGCTTGGAAGGCGTGCCCGTCGAGGTGGAAACGGACGTAAACAAGGGCATCCCCGCCTATGAGATGGTGGGGCTTCCCGATACCGCCGTAAAGGAATCCAAGGAGCGCGTGCGCTCCGCCATCAAGAACAGCGGCATGCTGTTTCCCATGCACAAGATAACCGTGAATTTTGCGCCCGCGGACATTAAGAAGGAGGGCGCGATCTTCGATTTGGCGATCGCCGTGAGTTTGCTCAAAGCGAGCGAACAGCTCGTCGGCGCGGACGTACGCGATACCGTATTTTTGGGCGAGCTTGCGCTCGACGGCTCTCTGCGCCCCGTGAACGGGCTTTTGCCCATTCTCATTTCGGCGAAGGGGCACGGCTACCGCAAATTCATTATTCCCGCGGGCAACGCGCGGGAGGCGCGCTTTTTGGGCGGCGCGGAAATTTATCCCGCAGATTCGCTTATTCAGGTTGTGCGTCAATTAATCGGCGCACAGCCGCTCGAAGCGCTTGAAACGGCGGAGTTCGCCGTACACGCGGGCAAGCGGTCTTCTGCCGATTTGAGCTTTGTAAGGGGGCAACCGATGGCGCGGCGGGCGCTGGAAATCGCCGTGTCGGGCGGGCATAACCTGCTCATGGTCGGACCGCCCGGAACGGGCAAGACTATGCTCGCGCGGTGTCTGCCCACCGTTATGCCCGATCTGACCTTTGAAGAAGCGCTGGAAATCACAAAAATACATTCGGTTGCGGGAATGCTCGGCGAAGAGGGGATCATCACCGAACGCCCCTTCCGCACGCCGCACCACACGGCGACGACCGTTTCCATGTGCGGCGGCGGAAACCGCAGCGTTCACCCCGGCGAGATTTCCCTCGCGCACGGCGGCGTGCTCTTTCTGGACGAGCTGCCCGAATACAAGCGCTCTACCCTGGAAGCGCTCCGCCAGCCGCTCGAAGACGGCGTAATCACCATCGCGCGTTCGGCGGGCGTCGTAACCTATCCCGCGCGGTTTATGCTCTGCGCGAGCATGAATCCCTGCCCTTGCGGCAATTACGGTTCGGCGAATCTTACGTGCACCTGTTCGCCCGCGGAAATCAGGCGTTACCGCGCCAAGGTTTCCGGCCCTCTTCTCGACCGTATCGACTTGCAGGTGGAGGTGGACGCCGTCGCCTACGACGACCTTTCGTCCGAAGCGCGCGCGGAAAGTTCGGCTTCGGTAAAGGAGCGGGTGGACGACGCGCGTAAGATCCAGCGCAACCGCTTCGAGGGGAGCGCTCTTACCGTCAATGCGGAAATGGGCGAGCGGGAAATAAGGGGGTTCTGCAAGCTGAACGCCGAGTGCGACGCCATCCTTCGCGCCGCGTTCGAGAAAATGAAGCTTTCCGCCCGCGCAAGGGCGCGCATTATCAAGGTCGCGCGGACGATCGCCGATCTGGACGCGAGCGAAAATATTCAGCCCAAACACGTGTACGAAGCGGTGTCCTACCGCATTTACGATAAACTCGGTTGAGGGAAGAAGCTATGGAATATTCCTCTGCGGAACGCGCGCTCCTCTGGCTGTGCGCGTGTACGGATACCGAAGAACGTACCCGCGCCGCTCTTCTGCGCGCGGCGGGAGATCCCGAACGGTTATTTCGAGATTGGGAAAAATTTTCTTCCGCAGTGATAAAATCGGGTGAAAAGGGTGTATATAATAGTAGCCGCGCCGCGCGCGAACGGCAGGCGGACGACTTTCTTTGTGAGCTTCGGAATAAAGGATATTTCGCGGTAACGCCCCTTTCGGACGACTATCCGGAATCCCTGCGCGCTATTTCACCGCCGCCGCTCGTCCTGTACGGAAGCGGCAACCGCGCCCTTCTGAAAGAGCGCAAGTTCTGTATCGTCGGCTCGCGCATAACGCCCCCTTGGGCGGAAAAGCAGGGGAGAATCGTTTCCGAAAAGATTTCGGAACGGTTCGCCGTCGTAACGGGGCTGGCGGAGGGCGGCGACAGCGCCGCGATCGAAGGCGCTCTGCCGCGCGGCAAGCTCATCTGCGTGCTTCCCAACGGGTTGGATCAATGTTATCCCGCGGGGCACGCGTCGTTAAAGAAGAAAATCGAAGGAGCGGGCTTGCTCCTTTCCGAATATCCGCCCGCGGTTGCGCTCAAAAAATATCATTTCCACGCGCGCAACCGCATTCTTGCGGGGCTTTCGGAAGGCGTGCTTGTCCTTTCTGCGGGGGTTCGGAGCGGCACGCTCATCACCGCGGACTTTGCGGCGGAATACGGGCGGGACGTGTTCGCCTTTCCCCATAACTTAGGCGCTTCTCAGGGCGCGGGGTGTAACGAACTCATCAAAAAGGGCGCGTACCTTTGCACTTGCGCCGAAGATATTCTCTCCTGTTACGGGCTGGAATGCGCCGCTTCCGTGCGGGAAGCGCTCACGCCGTCGGAAGAGCGTGTGTTAAACGTATTGCGGGAGGGCGGGGAATTGCACGCCGCGCTCGTCGCGGAACGCGCGGGCATGCAGGTGTTCGAGGCAATCGCAGCGCTGTCCTCTCTCGAAATCAAAAATTACGCGGTAAAATCGGGCGGAAACCGATATGCGGCGGTATAAAGGAGTTTTATGGATCTGATCATCGTGGAGTCGCCGTCCAAGGCGAAAACCATTTCCAAGTATCTCAAAGGCAAGTATCGCGTGGACGCGTCGGGAGGGCATATCCGCGACCTTCCGCAAAAGACGCTCGGCGTTTCTATCGAAAAGAATTACGAACCAAAATACGTCAATTCTCCCGGAAAAGAGGACACGATCAAGCGCCTGACCGAAGAGGCGCGGAGCGCCGACCGCGTGTACCTCGCGACCGACCCCGACCGCGAAGGGGAAGCCATTTCCTGGCATTTACAGACGGTGCTCGGATTAGACGCGGACAAGGACAACCGAATCGAGTTCAACGAGATTTCGCCCAAGGCGGTGGAGCGCGCCCTCAAAAAACCGCGTAAAATCAACTATAATCTCGTGGACGCACAGCAGGCGCGCCGCGTGCTCGATAGGCTCGTGGGCTATAAGCTTTCGCCCTTTTTGAACAACAAAATTCAGGACGGGCTTTCGGCGGGAAGGGTGCAGTCCGTCGCGCTTCGGCTCATTGTAGACAGGGAGCGCGAGATTCAGGCGTTCAAGCCCGAAGAGTACTGGACGATCACCGCCGAATTGCAGGATAAAGAGAAGAAATTCTCGCCGTTCAAAGCAGCGCTGGAGAAGTTCGAGGGCAAGAAGCTCAAAATCGTCAACAAGGAGCAGGCGGACGCGGCGCTTGCCGCGCTCGGCGACGGCTCGTACGCCGTCAACGCGGTGAAAAAGAGCATCACCAAATCGCACGCGCCCGCGCCCTTCACCACGAGCACGCTCCAACAGGACGCGTCCAACAAGTGCGGTATGACCGCGCCCGAAACTATGCTTATGGCGCAGCATCTGTACGAAGGCATCGACGTCGAGGGCGAGGGGCATATCGCCTTCGTAACCTATATCAGAACGGACTCCACGCGCGTTTCCGAAGACGCGCAGGCGTCGGCGCTTTCCTATATCGAGGAAAAGTACGGCAGGGAATACTGTCCCGAAAAACCCAACGTCTACGCTTCCAAAAAGGGCGCGCAGGACGCGCACGAAGCCATCCGTCCCATCGACCTTGCTCGCACGCCAGAGTCGGTTAAAAAGCTGCTCGATAAAAAGCATTACAACATTTATAAACTTATTTACGAGCGTTTCATTGCTTCGCAGATGGCGGAAGCGCAGTACGACTCCATGCAGATCGAGATCGAGAACGGCGCCTATGGATTAAAGGCGAGCGGCAAGACGCTCCGTTTTAAGGGCTATACCGCCGTCTATCAGGAGAGCAGGAAAGAGGACGAAGAGGAGACGGGCGGAAAGCTTCTCCCCGCGCTCTCCGAGGGCGACGGGCTGGACGGCATTTCCCTGAAGCCCGAACAGAAATTTACAAAACCGCCCGTGCGCTATACCGACGCTTCCCTCGTCAAGGCGATGGAAGACAAGGGGATCGGCAGGCCGTCTACCTACGCTTCCATCATCTCCGTGCTCAACAAGCGCAGGTATGTGGAAAAAGAGGGCAAGTACATGAAGCCCACGGACGTCGCGTACCGCATTACCGATATTCTGCTTCAATATTTCACCGATATTATGGACGTCGGTTTTACGGCGAATATGGAAGAAAAATTGGACGAAATCGAGGACGGCGGCAAGGATTGGCGCAGCATCATCGGCGATTTTTATCCGCCGTTTGAAGAAAAACTCCGTTTCGCCAATACGGACGGGGATGAGGAAACGGATATTCTGTGCGAGAAGTGCGGTTCCCGCATGATACGCAAATCCAACAAGTACGGCAAATACCTCGCATGTTCCAACTATCCCAAGTGCTCCAATATCGTCAGCGAGCAGGGTCCCGAGGTGAGCGAAACGCTCTGCCCCAATTGCGGTCAGCCGATGATCGTGCGAATGGGAAAGTTCGGCAAATTCCTGTCCTGTTCCAATTATCCGGAATGCAAATGCACGCTTCCCTTCGGCGAGAAGGCGGAAGACGTTCTGGAAGGGGTCTGCCCCGACTGCGGAAAACCCACAAAAAAACTGAAAAGCAAACGCGGAAAATTCTTTTACGGATGTACGGGTTATCCCGATTGCAAGTTTTTGAGCTGGGATATGCCTACGGGTGAGAAGTGCCCGCAGTGCGGCAGTGCGGTTATCAAGACGGCGAAGGGGGATTTCAGGTGTTCCAATCGGGATTGCGCCTATACGCCCATGACGCCCGCGGAAGAAAAGCATGATTAAAATCATCGGCGCGGGGCTTGCCGGGTGCGAAGCGGCATATTATTTAGGCAGGCGAGGCGTTTCCGTCGAACTCGTGGAAATGAAACCCGTAAAATTTTCTCCCGCGCACAATTCGGCGTCGTTCGCCGAACTCGTCTGCTCCAATTCTTTGAAGAGCGACGATATCTGGGGCAATGCGTGCGGACTGTTGAAGGAGGAAATGCGGCGTTTGGGTTCGCTTGTCGTCGAGGCGGCGGACAAGACGCGCGTTCCCGCGGGCGGCGCGCTCGCGGTGGACAGAATCAAGTTTTCCGCTTATATTACGAAGAAAATAAAGTCGTGCAAGAATATCGAGGTCGTCTGCCGCGAAGAAACCGTTCTGCCCGAGGCGGGAATCGTCGCTACGGGTCCGCTTACCGAGGGCGGTTTGTATGAGGACATCGAGCGGAAGCTGGGCGGAGTGTTGCATTTTTACGATGCGTCCGCGCCCGTCGTCTCGGCGGACAGCATCGATTTTTCCCGCACGTTTACGGGCGACAGATACGGCAAAGGTACGGGTGATTATATCAACTGCCCCATGACGAAAGATGAATATTACGCCTTCGTAACGGAGCTTCTCTCGGCGGAAAAGGTAACTCTTCACGGCTTTGAAAAACGGGAAATATTTGAAGGCTGCATGCCTGTCGAAGTGATGGCTTCCCGCGGAAAGGAGACCTTGCGTTACGGCACGTTCAAGCCTGTCGGGCTTTCGGACGGGGGCGGACGGCGACCTTTCGCCGTTCTTCAACTGCGTAAGGAGAACGCCGCGGGAACAAGCTACGGGCTTGTCGGCTGCCAGACCAACCTGAAATTCGGCGAACAAAAACGTGTATTCGGTCTGATTCCCGCGCTGAAAAACGCCGAATATGAACGTTATGGCGTTATGCACCGTAACACGTATTTGCAATCGCCCGATATTCTGAACGCCGCGTTTGCGGTGAAAAGCAATCCCGCGCTTTATTTCGCGGGGCAGATCACGGGCGTGGAGGGGTACGTCGAGAGCGCGGCGAGCGGGCTTCTCGCGGGGATCCACGTGTGGAACGGATTGAACGGCAGGAAGAT
Source organism: uncultured Christensenellaceae bacterium (assembly GCA_910586675.1). Lineage (GTDB taxonomy): Bacteria > Bacillota > Clostridia > Christensenellales > Borkfalkiaceae > Gallimonas. The sequence goes on from CAJUJO010000001.1 coordinate 70,765, forward strand.
ACAGGCGCCGCAGGATACCTGCGTTGCGGGCGCGCTCTCCCGCTACGTCGCCTATCCGAATCAAGACTTTCAGCCGATGAACGCCAATTATGGCATACTGCGCGCGGGCTTTGCGGAAGTGCGCGATAAAAAAGAGAAAAAAAGACTCCTCGGCGAGCGTGCGCTCGAAGAAATCGGGCGGTTTAAGAATACGATCGCGGGGGAATAAGGAGAATTATTATGGAATTTCGGGGAACAACCATTTGCGCCGTCAAGCGCGGCGGCGTTACCGCCATTGCGGGCGACGGACAGGTTACCATGGGAGAATCGGTCGTATTCAAGAATACGGCGGTCAAGGTGCGCCGCATTTACGGCGGAAAGGTTATTCTGGGGTTCGCGGGGTCGGTCACCGACGCCTTCTCCCTTTCCGAGCGATTCGAGGGAATGCTCAATAAATTTGCGGGCAACCTCATGCGTTCGGCGGTGGAACTCGCCGATTTGTGGCGTTCGGATAAGGTCGGCAGAAAGCTGGACGCCATGATGATCACGGCGGATAAGGATACCCTTTTGATTCTTTCGGGAACGGGCGAGGTCATCGAGCCGGACGAGGGCATCTGCGCCATCGGCAGCGGCGGCAATTACGCCCTTGCGGCGGCGCGCGCGCTCGCGCAGAATACCGATTACTCCGCCGAAGAGATCGCGCGCAAGTCCTTGAAGATTGCAAGCGAAATCTGTGTGTATACCAACGACCATATCATCTGCGAGTGCGTTTAAGTTCACACTTTTCTTTTCTGCGAAAAGAAAAGTCGTGAGCGGAGAGATTTTATTTTATAACTTACCGATAGCCGCGTCTGCGGCGTCGCGTTGTCCGACGACAAGCGTAAAGCATTGCGCAAGTTGTGTTCCGCAGCGGAGGGAAACCCTCCTCGCGGCAGGAATTGATAGGGCGGAAGAAAAAGCCTCGCGTTTTGCGTCTTGCTTGCAACTTCTTCCGTTTACTTCGTTGAAACGGACTTATTCAAGGAAACAATAAGGAGTTAACATGAATTTATCGCCCAAACAAATCGTCCATGAATTGGACAAGCATATCATCGGTCAGCAGGAGGCGAAAAAGGCCGTCGCCATCGCGCTGCGCAACCGTTACAGGAGGGCGCAGCTCTCCGCCGAACTGCGCGACGAAATTACGCCCAAGAACATCATCATGAAGGGGCCCACGGGCGTGGGTAAAACGGAGATTGCACGGCGGCTCGCAAAGCTCGTCCGCGCGCCCTTCATCAAGGTGGAGGCGACCAAATACACCGAAGTCGGTTACGTCGGAAAAGACGTTGAAGGCATGGTGCGCGATCTGGTGGAATGCGCCTTCCGTCTCGTCAAAGACGAAAAGACGGCGGAGGTCTCCGTCAAGGCGACGGACATCGCCGAAAAGAAAATGGTAAAGATTCTCGCCGAAGTCAAAAAGACGGACAGGGGAGAGACGGCGAAGGAGGTATTCGAAGCCAATCTTCTGGAATCGCTCCGCAAGGGGACGTTCGATCACCTCGTCGTCGAAGCGGAGGTGAAGGACGAGCCCAAGAGCATGGAGCTCGTTCCGGGCGGGGCTGCGATCAACCTCGGATCCATTTTCGGGGAGATGCTCCCGCAAAAAAAGAAAAAGCGCAAAATCACCGTGAAAGAGGCGATGAAGACCTTTATTGCCGAGGAAGCGGATAAGCTCATCGACGACGACGCGGTGCAGGACGAAGCGCTCCGCCGCGCCGAAAACGACGGCATCATTTTCATCGACGAAATCGACAAAATCGCGGGGAAAGGGAACACCTCGGGCGCGGACGTTTCCCGCGAGGGCGTGCAGAGGGACATTCTTCCCATCGTGGAAGGATGCACGGTTATGACCAAGTACGGCGCCGTGAAAACCGATTACATGCTCTTTATTGCGGCGGGAGCCTTCCATGTGGCGCGGGTGGAGGATCTCATTCCCGAGCTTCAAGGACGTTTCCCTGTATCGGTAGAGCTCGCTTCGCTCACCAAAGAGGATTTCGTAAATATTCTCACCAACACCGAGCATTCGCTCACGCAGCAGTACGCGGTGCTCCTTGCGGTGGATAACATCGACTTGAAGTTCACGCCCGACGCCATCGAGGCGATTGCCGAAATTTCCGAGGATATCAACCTCACGAGCGAGGACATCGGCGCGCGCAGGCTGCACACCGTTATGGAGTTTCTGCTCGAAGATATTTCCTTTAACGCGGGCGGCGGCGACTATCCCGTTATTCCCGTAGAGGTCAACCGCGCTTACGTGGAAGAGCACCTGAAAAAAATCACCAAGGACAGGGATTTGAAAAAGTACGTGCTTTAAGCGCGCGGAAGAATAATTTTTTATCATATTGCAAGGAAAAAAGAATGATACAGATTCCCAAGGGCACGAAGGATATTCTGCCTTCGCAGGTTTATTTATGGCAGCATCTTGAAAAGACGGCGCGCGAAACGTCGGAGAAATTCGCCTTCAAAGAGATCCGCACGCCCGTGTTCGAGCATACCGAGCTTTTCCTGCGCGGCGTCGGCGATACGACGGACATCGTCAATAAGGAGATGTATACCTTTCTCGACAAGGGCGGCCGATCGGTAACGCTCCGCCCCGAGGGGACGGCGGGCGTCGCGCGCGCCTTCGTCGAAAACGGGCTTGCGGGCGGGGCGCTCCCCGCGAAGTTATATTATATGATTTCCGCATTCCGTTACGAGCGCCCGCAGGCGGGCAGGCTACGGGAATTTCACCAGTTCGGCGCGGAAATGTACGGCGCGGGCGGCGCGTTCGCCGATGCGGAAATCATCTCCCTCGCAGATGGATTTTTGAAGGCGCTCGGCTTAAAGAAGGTCGCGCTTCAAATCAATTCCATCGGCTGTAAAAGCTGCCGCGCGGAGTATCATAAAGCGCTCGGAGAATATTTTTCGCCCCGCCTTTTCGATATGTGCGGCGACTGCAAAACGCGATTCGGGAAGAACCCCATGCGCATTCTGGACTGCAAGGAGGAAAGGTGTAAAAAACATACGGCGGGCGCGCCGAGGATGCTTGATTTTCTCTGCGGCGACTGCCGCGCTCACTTTGAGGAGGTGAAGGAGCTGCTTGCCGCTTCGGGCATCGCCTTTACCGTAAATCCTTCCATCGTGCGCGGGCTGGACTATTACAGCCGCACGGTGTTCGAGTTTACTTCGGACGCGGCGGGCGCGCAGGGCACCGTGCTCGGCGGCGGCAGATACGACGGACTTTTGGAGCAGATGGGAGAAAAGCCCCTACCCGCCGTCGGGTTTGCTGCGGGCATGGAGCGACTTCTAATGGTCATGGAAGCGGAGAACGCGCCCGTTCCGCAGGAGGAGGGCGTATGCTGCTATCTTGCAGGCATGGAGAAAGAGAGCCGCAAACGGGCGTTCCTTCTTGCCGAAGCGCTGCGGGGACAGGGTGTTTCCTGCGAGGTCGATTTGATGGAGCGTTCTTTGAAGGCGCAGTTCAAATATGCGGATAAAAGAGGCGCGCGTTTTGTCGCCGTTATCGGAGAAAAGGAGCTTTCGGACGGCGCGGCGGAAGTGAAGGACATGAGAAATTCCGCATCCGAACGCGTTAAATTTTCCGAACTTGTGCAATACTTAAAGCAAAGGAGTTAATATTATGGCAAACAACGTAAAAGAAGTGAACGGAAAGGAATTGGAAGAGCTGGTGAGTTCCGGCAAGACGGTGGTATGCGATTTTTGGGCGTCTTGGTGCGGCCCCTGCCGTATGCTCGCACCCGTTTTAGACGGGCTTGCCGCCGAGTTTTCCGACCGCGCGTCGTTCGTTAAGGTCAACGTGGACGACGAGGGCGCTGCCGCCGCGAAGTACGGCGTTATGTCCATTCCCGACGTGTTCGTGTTCGAGGGCGGCGCGGTGAAGGCGCACAATCTCGGGTATCTGCCCGAATCGGCGATGCGCGCCTTTCTGGAAAAAAATATCTGATCGCGGTTGAATAAGAGAGGCGGAGGCGTTCCGCCTCTTCTTTTTTGTTTTTGTATTGACAATTTCGGGTCTCCGTATTAAAATAAAGGAAAACGCGCGGGAGGGAGTCGGTTTGCCTGACGATTGCGGACAACTGAATGAACTGCTGCGCGAGTTGAAGCGGGGCAACGCGCAAGCGCTCGACGGTATTTTATTGCTTGCCGGCGGGCGCATGCTCGCTCTGGCGCGCGGCATCGTGCGTAACCGTTCCGACGCGGAGGACGTCGTGCAGGATTCCTTCTGGAAGATTGCGCGGGGCGCGAAGTCCTATAAAGACGGCACGAACGGGTACGCCTGGATCATGCGCGTCGTGCGGAATACGGCATTTGATTTGTTGCGCAGGCGGCGCGTCCGCGCCGAAGAGGACATAGAGGAATTTTTTCACTTATCGGACGAGCGGTATTCCGCGGAAGGGCGCGATGGCGCCCTCGTGCTGGAAGAGGCGGTTTCAAAGCTCGATTGGCTCGGCAAAAGGATGATTTATTACAGGTACTATCTCGACTGGACGGTGCGGGATATCGCAAAGGAAACGGGAATGAGCAAATCGGCGGTGCAGCGCGCGGTAAGCGCCGCGGAAGAGGCGCTGAAAGCTTTTCTCGACGCGGGACAAAGCGGGGACTAAATACGTTGTTATTATGAAAGATATGAAGAAGGACGAAAAAATCGAAGCGTGTTTCCGCGAATACTTTCAAGGGAACGGCGCGCCCGCCTGCGATCTCACGCAGGCGAAGCGCGCCTCCGAGGAAGAGGCGCACGCGCGGAAAAAGAGGACGGGGCAGCGCTTAAAGCTCGCCTCGGCTTTGGCATGCTTCGCGCTCGCGGCGAGCCTATGTATCGTATTTCTTCCTTCCGTTTTCGGCGGCGCGGAGAGCGGCAACGAGGGCGCCGCGCCGCCTCCTGCGGATATCGGCGGACAAAAGACCGTATACAGCCTTTCCGAAACGACGTCCCGCGCATCCGACTACTGGGAAATGAAAGAAAGTTACGCCTTGCAGACGGAAATGTTGTTCCCCTTCGAGTGGGCGGACAACGCTTCTTGCGCGTTTACGCTGTATGAATACAAGGGAACTTCCGTGCTCGTCCGCGCCGATTTGAGGTACGGCGGCATGCGTAAATTCGACGCGAGCGTATATATCGATTTGACGGGCGGACGGTTTGAAACGGAGGAGTTCGGGGAGCTGCGCGCGTACGAGTACGGGCAGATCAAAACGGAATACCTGAACGGGGAATACGTTTCTTCCGCATACTGCATGCGCGGCTCGACGGAATATCTGATTACCGAGGTTACCTCTCCGCAGGAGGATTCCGCGGAATATCTCGTCGATCTCATACAAAAATAATTGAGAATGCGGGACAAAACGCCGTTTCGCGCGTTGTAACGGTAAATATTCATAAGGGGTAAACGATGATGAAAAAGAAATTTGTTTCCGTTGTCGTCTGTTCGCTGGCGCTTCTGTTCGGCGCAGGGTTTGCGGGGTGCGACGCGGCGCAAGGCGGCTGGGTGCCCGCGCCCGGCGAAGGATTGGCGTTTGACGCGGACGGCGAGGCGGGAAATTATCGGTATCCGGACGTCGAGGAGCAAAAGTTTTACGACGCAGAAAAGCAGCCGTCGTCCTATTTCTCGCTCGATCGAAATACGGCGGGGTATTCGCTCATGCGCGCGCAGATCAACGCGGGCGACCGTATTGTCGCTTCCTCGGTGAGAATCGAAGAGCTCGTCAATTATTTTTCCTACGAATATCCCGCGCCAGCGGAAGGTGAGGGCTTGAAGGCGACGGCGTACCTTTCCGAATGTCCCTGGAACGAGGGGCACAACCTGATCACCGTCGGTTTGAAGTCGGAAGAGCGCGTGCTTGCCGAAGGGAAAAATAACTACGTATTTCTGATCGACGTATCCGGTTCCATGTCGGCGCGCGTGAAAGGGTTAGAGGGGCAGACCTGCCTCGATCTCGTAAAATACGGCATCGGGAAGCTGACGGACGGCTTGGGCGCAAACGACGCCGTTTCCGTCGTCAAATACGCGAGCGGCGAGGAAACGGTTTTAGAGCCGACGCTGGCGACGGAGGAGGGAAAGGCGCAGATCAAACGGGCGGTGAACGGACTTACCGCATACGGCGCCACCAACGGTTCGGGCGGGCTGGAGCTTGCGTACCGCAATGCGGAAAAGTATTTTTCCGACGAAGGGAACAATCGCGTTATTCTGATGACGGACGGAGATTTCAACGTCGGGATCAGAAACGAGACGGAGTTGAAGGAATTCATACAGGAAAAGGCGAGAAAGGGCGTGTACCTTTCCGTGCTCGGCGTAGGCATGGGCAACATGCGCGACGACTTTATGCAGACGCTCGCGCTGAACGGCAACGGAAATTATGCCTATATCGACACCCCGCGCGAAGCGGAAAAGGTGCTGTGCGAGGAACTCGGCGGGCTGCTTTCCGTCGTCGCAAAAGATGCGAAGGCGGGCGTTACCTTCTCGGGCGATGCCGTCGTCAAATACCGCTTGATCGGCTACGACATGAAAATGCTGTCCGAAGACGACTTTGAAAACGCCGAAAAAGACGCGGGCGAAATCGGGAGCAACCTCTGCGTTACCGCCCTGTACGAAGCCGAACTAAGCGAATCCGTGCAGGCGGGCGCGCCGCTTGCGGAGGTTTGCGTGCGGTTCAAGTCGACGAGCGGAAAGGAGAAGGAAATTTCCGTATCGGTGGAACACGTTTTGACGGAAACGGACGATCTTGCGTTTATCTCCTGCGTGGCGGAGTTCGGGCTGATTTTGCGCAATTCCGCATATAAGGGGGATGCAGACCTTTCTTCCGTGCTATCCCGCCTGAACGATTTAACGCCTTATCTCGAAGGAGACGTTTACAAGGCGGAGTTCAGGCAGCTTGTCGAAAAGGCAAGGCGTTCGGGTTATTACGAAGCCTGAGAAAAATAATCGAATGATATATTTTCAAAAACTTGACAGTTGACTTGACAGCTGTCAAGTTTTTTTGTATACTGAATAGAAACCGCCCGCAGCAGGCGGAAGAGGTGGCTATGAAAGATCGGGAGCACGGCGGGGACGCGCTCGTCCTTGCACATTATTACGCGCCCGCGGAAGTACAGCGCACGGCGGACTTCGTCGGGGACAGCTACGCGCTCGCTAAAAAGGCGAAGGAAAGCGATAAAGATACCGTCGTTTTCTGCGGCGTGTCCTTTATGGGGGAGAGCGCGAAAATCCTTTGTCCCGAAAAGACGGTGTATCTGCCCGAGCCCGCCGCGCATTGCGCTATGGCGGACATGGCGGACGAAGAGGAAATCATGCGCCTTCGGCGGGAGGTTCCCGACCTCGCGGTGGTAACCTACATCAATTCTTCGGCGCGGCTGAAAGCGCTCTCCGACGTCATCGTAACCAGCTCCAATGCGCAGAAGATCGTCGCGGCTCTTCCGCAAAAAAATATTTATTTTATTCCCGATCAAAACCTCGGCAAATACGTCGCGGCGCACGATACATCCGGCAAGAACTTTATCTTCGGGCGGGGATACTGTCCCGTTCATGCGGCGGTTACGGCGGAGGACGTGCTTCGCGCCAAGACCGCGCACCCCGATGCGCGTTTTCTCACTCACCCCGAGTGTGCGGCGGAAGTCTGCGCGCTCGCCGATTACGTCGGTTCAACGGCGGGCATTATTTCCTTTGCCGAAGATTCTGAAGCGCGTGAGTTTATCGTCGGAACGGAAGAGGGCGTTTTATACGAACTCGAACGCCGTTGCCCGAATAAAAAGTTTTATCTCGTCCGCGTTCGTTTTCTGTGCGAAGATATGAAAAAGATCACGCGCGAGAAGGTGCGCGCCGCGCTTGCGGGCGAGCTTCCGCCCGTAGAAGTTGAGGAAAAAGTGCGCGTAAAAGCCGAACGCGCCCTTCTGAGAATGCTGGAGCTTGCGCAATGAATTTTATCAACGGTTATGACGTCCTTATCGCGGGCGCGGGCGTAGCGGGGCTCAACTGCGCCCTGCATCTTCCGCCCGATATGAAGGCATTCGTCGTCTGTAAAGGGAGCTTAAAACAGAGCGATTCCTTTCTCGCGCAGGGCGGAATCTGCGTTTTGCGCGGAGAAGAGGATTTCGAGGGATATTTCGATGATACGCTGCGCGCGGGGCATTACGAAAACGACCGCGCCGCCGTGCGGTGCATGATAGAAAATTCCCGCGCGGCGATCGATGAGTTAATTTCGATCGGCGCGCGGTTTGCGCGGGAGGCGGACGGCTCCCTTTCCTACACGCGCGAAGGGGCGCATTCCCGCCCGCGTATTCTTTTTCACGCCGATTGTACGGGCAAAGAAATTACTTCCCGTTTGCTCGCGGAAGCACGAAAAAGATCGAATATCACGCTCGCGCCGTATACGACGCTCGCGGACTTGATAACGGAGGACGGGGAATGCCGCGGCGGCGTGTTGCGCGATAATCAGTCGGGCAAAATCTCCGCCGTGCCCGCGCGCGCCGTCGTGCTGGCGACGGGCGGCGTGGGCGGGCTGTTCGAGCATTCCACCAACTTCCGCATTTTAACGGGCGACGGGCTCGCGCTGAGCCTTAAACACGGCGCCGCGCTCGAGCATCCCGATTACGTGCAGATTCACCCTACCACGCTGTATACGGGAAAAAGAGGAAGGCGGTTTCTCATTTCCGAGTCGGTGCGCGGGGAGGGCGCGCATCTTCTGAATGCCGCGGGCGAGCGGTTCGTGGACGAGCTGCTGCCGCGCGACAAAGTAACGGAAGCCATTTATGCGCAGATGAAGAAAGAGGGAAGCAATTTCGTCCGCCTCGATCTGCGCACGGTAAAGGGGGGAAGGGAAACGCTCGTGAGCCATTTCCCCGGAATCGTCAAGCGGTGCGCGAAGGAGGGTTATGACGCGTTTTCCGCGCCCATTCCCGTCGTGCCCGCGCAGCACTATTTCATGGGCGGAGTCAAGAGCGGACTTTCGGGCAGAACGACGCTCCCGCGCTTGTACGCCGTGGGCGAAACGTGCTGCAACGGCGTGCACGGGAAAAACCGCCTTGCGTCCAATTCCCTGCTCGAATCGCTCATCTTCGCGCGTCGTGCCGCGGAGGATATCGCGGGGCTTGCTCCCGTGCAAGGAACTTTGCCCGAGGTGCGGGAGGAGGATTATTCCGACCGCCGCGCGCTCGCGGAAGCATATAAAAAATCGGTAATGAAGGAGGTTCGCCGTGATTTATAACCAAGTTACGCAAAAACTGCACGCAGACGAAATTATTTTAAGCGCCCTGCGGGAGGACATTCCGTGGGAGGACGTTTCGGCAAACGCCGTCATGCCCGAAGGGAAGCGGGGCAAAGCCGAGCTTATCTGCAAACAGGACGGCGTGATCGCGGGGCTTCCCGTGTTCGCGCGCACGTTCGAGCTGCTCGACGAAGGCGCGGAGGTGAAATGCTTCGTAAAGGACGGCGACGGAGTGAAAGCGGGGCAGCTGCTCGCCGAAGTGTACGGCGATATCCGCGCTTTGCTTTCGGGCGAGCGTACGGCGCTCAACTTCTTGCAACGCATGAGCGGGATTGCAACGTATACGCGTTCCGTCGCAAACTGTCTCGAAGGCACGGGTACCGTCCTTCTCGACACGAGAAAGACGGCGCCCGGCTTGCGCATTTTCGAAAAGTACGCCGTTACGGTCGGCGGCGGACAGAACCACCGCTTTAATCTTTCGGACGGCGTTTTGCTCAAAGACAATCACATCGGCGCGGCAGGCGGCGTGAAGCAGGCGATCGCGGCGGCGAGAAAATACGCGCCCTTCGTGCGGAAAATCGAGATCGAGGTGGAAACGCTCGAACAGCTGGAAGAAGCGCTCGCGGCGGGCGCCGATATCGTTATGCTCGACAACATGAAGGGGGAAACGCTGGAACGTGCGGTGCGGCTCGCAAAGGGCAGGGCGCAGACGGAGGTTTCCGGCAACGTTACCAAGGAAAACATCGGTCGGCTCGCCTCGCTCGGCGTGGATTATATCTCTTCGGGGGCGCTCACGCACAGTGCGCCCGTGCTCGACGTGTCGCTTAAAAATCTGCGCCCGCTGTAAGGAGAGCGAAATATGAAAGGGGAAGAACGGCGGGAAAAACTCGCCGAAAAGATAAGGGAGGCGGAGCGCCCCTGCCCTGCGGGAACACTCGCGGAAGCGTTCGGCGTTTCCCGCCAGGTCATCGTGCAGGACGTCGCCGTGCTGCGCGCAAAGGGGATTCCCGTCGCCGCGACGGTGCGCGGGTACGTCTGGGCGGAAAAGCGGCGCTGTTCGCGCGTGTTCAAGGTCAATCACACGGACGGCGAAATCGGCGACGAGCTCGCGCTCATCGTGAACGAAGGCGGCACGGTAGAGGACGTATTCGTCAAGCACCGCGTATACGGCACGCTCTCCGCGCCGCTCGGCATTTCCGATTCGGTGCAGGTGAGCGAATTCGTCCGTTCCATCACGGCGGGCAATAGCCGCCCGCTCAAAAATGTAACGGACGGTTTTCACTATCATACCGTGAGCGCCGAAAGCGAAGAGCGTTTGCAGAAGATTCGCTCGGCGCTGAAAGTGCGCGGTTACCTCGTGGAAGAGTAAATAATTTTATGGACGCGCCCGACTTATTTCGATAAAGTCGGGCGCGTATTTTTTTTTTGGAATAAGCGCGGTTCCGCATAAAAGAAAATTAATTGCAAATAGCTTTATTCGGGGGAGCATTTTTCTTTGCGGCGCACGGGCGCGCCGGGTTCGGGGCTTTGCCCGATTGCGGGAAGTTTGTTGTCCGCTGCTCGGATTGTTTTACGTAAGAATGAAAGAGTATAGATTAACGTTAAAAAAATTTTGCGTAACGGCAAAAAATTTCTTAAAAAAGTATTGACAAACCAAAAGATGCGTTGTAGAATTATGATAACCATAAATAAAAAGTGGTAAATAATTTCATATTAGGGGGAAAGAAAGGCATGAGAAAGCTGAAGATAGCTTTAACTCTGCTGTTTGCCATGTCCGTTTCTTTATTCCTCTTTGCATGCGCGGGCGGCGAAGGCGGCGGCGAGCAAGGCAAAGACGGGATCAAGTCGGTCGTGGTCGAAGCGGGCAAGTCTGCAAAGACTTATACCGATTCCGATACGGCAAGCAGTTGGACGACGGACGGATTGACGGTCAAAGTCAATTACGTCGATGCGAACAAGGAAAGCGCGGTGATTCCCGCAAACGAATGTACGTGGGATCTTACCGCAGTGAAGTGGGGTACGGTCAACAGTACGACCGGTTACGAAGTTAAGGTTACGCCCAACGGTCAGCCTGACGGCGCAGCCGTTTCCGGAACGTACCGCGTTAAAATAAATCACGACTGGGGTACCGCATCGGCAGAGGGAACGACCGAATGCGGGTATTGTCATGCCCAGATGACGGAGCGCGACATTACCGACGTTCTTCGTTATAAGGCGTTCCACGACGGGCCTTATTCGGGCGAGGGCGATAAGTACAGCGATTTGACGACGGCGCTCGGCGAGGGCGGCGGTTCCATCATGGACGGCGTACTTACCGTAACCTACGGCACCATCGGAATCGGGCAGACGCTCACGCTCACCGGTCATGCCGAAGCGTTCCGCGCGGAATATATGGATAAACCCGGTTCGGACGAGGCGAGTTCGCACTGGTTCTTCCCCATCATGGGCGTAAGCATCGGCAACAATTCCCTGCTTGTCCGCAACGACGGCTGGGTGCTCTACGACGGCATCGGCGGCGCGAACGTTACGGCGGACGCGCGCAAGCTGCAAGGCTTCTTCCAGACGGGCGCGGACGGCTCTAACGGCAAATTCGATAACGAGATTATCGGCGATATCGTAGAAGAAAACTGGAACAACGGCGTTACCATTCCCGAGGACGCAATGGATTGGTTCCCGTACATGGACGGCGAGCTTTGCCGTACGAGCGACTACGAAGACGGCGGCGCGGACATTGCTCTTACCTGGAATTTCCGTACAGACAATATTATGGAAATTACCTTCAACAATATCGACGCGGGCAAACTCATGACGATGAGCTTCAAAGTTCCCACGCAGACGTACAATATCATTCTGCACGGCGAACAGGTCGTTATGGAGCTCGATCATTTGAGCAGCATCTCCACGCTGACCAATCCCGTGTACAGAGTGGAAGAGGTTACCAAGACCGACTATGCGGAAGGCGAAATGTTCGACGTATCTACGGTCAAGGCGTTTGCAAACTACGACCAGGCGAACAACGTTCCCGTTACGGCGGCGGTCTATGCGACGCTCGGCACGGAGGAGAAGGTCGATCTTTCGAGTACGCCCCTTGCGGCGGGCATGACGAATTTCCGCGCGGAATTCGGCAGCCAGGTTATTTATCTTACGAGCGACCGCACGGAAAACGGTACGCCGCTCGTCAACGTCGTTCCCTCCGTATTCACGGGCGCGGACGGCAAAGCCGTTCTTGAATACAACAACGTCGTATTTATCGGCGAAAAGGCGCAGTACGCTTACGGCGCGGCAGACGGTAAAATCGCCATCTCCGTTACGGGCACGGCGAACTCCCTTACGGCGGAGCAGAAGACGGCGCTTGGTACGGATAAAGACTTCTATATTTCTTTGGCGCTCGTTTCCAGACTGACGGGCGAAGACTTCAACAAAATATTCGAGAATTTCAATGAAAGCGATCTCGTCGTCAAGCTCGGCGACGATGCGTTTACCGATCTTGCGATCTCGGGCGAAGGAACGTTCGGGGCGATCATTCCCGTGGATTCTTCCATGCTCGATAAAAAGATTACGTTCTGCTTCAACGGAATCGACGCGCAGGCGGATATCGTTCTCGATATTTCCGAACTCGCAATTCCCGCGGCTTCTTCCGTCATCAGCGGAACGGCTACCATTGCGGGCGGCGGAGATATTACGGTCGTCTACAAGGGCGAAGCGCTCAAAGCCGATCTCGATTCCAATATCCGTATTTATGTCGGAAATAGCCAGCTCATCGGCGAAAATATCGTGAGCGGCGCGGAAATCGGCGCCTTTACGTTGAAAGCGGTTACGCACGATAAGACGGCGGGTACGCTGACCCTCGTTTATACGCTTCCCGCAGTAGATATTGAAAACGCATCTCTTTCTTACGGCATTGCGCTCCGTATCGGCAGCGAATACGTAAGGGATACCGTTTATTACGCGGCGCAGATCGGCACGGCGGCGACGGATGCGAAGGGCACCGTCATCGCAACCGACGGCAGCGGCAGCGTTTACGCGCAGGCGGCCGGCGATAAGCTTTATCTTCTCCTTCCTTATGCGGAAGCAGGTACGGCAGATCTCAACAGAACGGTTAAACTCAATATCAACGCGGGCGAAGCAACCATTTCGGCGGAAAAATCCGCAAACGCGAAGGTGTACGACCTTTCGTACAGCCTTACGAGAGCGGGCGTTATCAGCTTTATCAACGGCTCCAACGCGCTTGCCGAAGCGAGCAAAATCACTTACGCGGCAATCGGAACGGACGGCGTCAACCGCGGTGCTTACGTGCTCATCACGGTGGACGTAACCGCAGCCGAGGTCAGAAGCGAAGATGCGGCGCAGGAATACTACTTCGAGCTCAATCCCGTTGACGTGGTAGAGGGGACTGCGCTCACGATTTATAAAGTCGGTGCGAAGATCGAAGCGGTAGAGGTTACCCCTGCGGCGGCGGATAAGGTGAACATCGTCTCCGGCGACTGCACGGAAGGCTCCGTACAGGGGATCGCGGCATACGCATATAAGGGCGAAGGCGAAACCGTTCTGTTCTACTACGGCATCAAGGTTACCGCAGCGGGACACGATTGGACGGGAACGGGCGTTCAGACCTGCTCCAAGTGCCATGCGGTCAAGAAGGACGGCGACGCAAGCAATATTACGGTTGCCAAGCTCAACGAAGAAATTAAGACGAAGGGCTTCTCCGTCTCCTTCCTTGCTACCGACAAAAAGAATAACGACTGGGATACCAAATTTATCACGGTCGATCATATTGAAGTATCGCTTATGAATTTCGGCGACTGGAAAGAGTTGGATAAGCACAATATCTATTCCGGCTTCAACCCTGCGGTATTGCAGAACGGTGCGGGTTACGGTCAGTTCCTTTCGACCACTTCCTATGCGACGGTCGTATTTGACCCCGACGCAACGAACGGCGGCGTAAGATACTACCAGAACGGCAAGCTTGTTGCAAATTATACGAATGACATTGTTATGCAGTATAATAACAGCGGTGCGGTCAATCCCGATGAAGGAAGTCAGAAAAAGGTCAGCGATTTCGTTACCCACATACTCAATAAGATTTCGAGTAAATCGTTCACGTTTGCGTCGCAGCCTACGGCAACGGATATGTATATCCAGACCTCGGCTTTGAACGACAACGGCGCAAAGGCGCAGTACGATTTATACGTTTCCGAGCACGGCGAAATCGTCGTTCCCAAGGAAGACCCTGTGTACTCCAATCGCCAGACGATGTCCGCTGCACAGCCCGTTACGTTCGGCGGCGCATACGACCCTAATCCCGCATGGCTTACGCGCATTGACAAGGGCGATAAACTGGAATTCGAGGGAACGATAACTCCCTCGGGGAACGCATCCTATCAGTCCGTCTTGCTGCTCCTTTGGAGCGGAAGCGCGCCGAAGGGCAATTTCCGCAGCGATAACTTCGTCAACGATGAAGCAAATCTGACGGCGTTCGAGCATTGGGCAATCGCAAAGAATGCTACGGGCGATGTTTCGGAAGCCAAGAACGGCGGCGCTTCCGTTAAAGTTACCTACGATTGGTCGGGAAGCAACGTAAATCAAATCATTATCACGCTTGTAATCACGAATACGGCGGATTCGACCAAGGTCTATACGCAGACTTATACCGTTACGCCCGACGAAGATCACATTAAGCTCGACGAAGATCACTATGCGGTCGGCTTCTCGAAGGATGCTTGCTCCGTAAGCCTTACCAAATTCGTTAAGAACGGCAGCGAACAAACTCCCGATCATACGCATAAATTTGTAGGCGGTTCTTGCTCGTGCGGTGCGACGATTGCGACGCAGACGGATACCTATACTAACGATACGATTGGTAAGTGGGATAGCAGAAAGTGCGACTTCGACCTTTATGAAGGGCAGACGATAACGCTTGAAGCAACTTATGCGGATGGCGGTGCAGATCGTTGGAACGGATTTATCGTACAGCTCCGTGAGGACGGTTCTAACGATAACTTGTACTTTATTCGTCCTGCAGGCGATTATGCTTACGGTGCGGGTATGGCTTGGGGAGGGAATAACGCTCAAATGACTGCTCCCGGGTTTATTGCCGATGGCGATGCCCCTGCGTATACGGCTTTGAAAAAGACGGCTAAAACGGAAATTACCGTTGCTTATGCGGATAATACCGTTACCGTAACTTACAAGACGTATAATGCAGCCGGTACGGAAGTTGAAAAGACGCAGGTTTGGACGGCGACGGGCATGACGAACGGCTTATATACCGTTAATTTCGCGCTCGACGGCGCTACCGCAAACGGGAATATTACCGTAAGCCATCAGGTCGTAACGGAAGCGAATGTCGATTAACGCTTGATTCAACCTATGACCGCTATATAGCGGGAGAAGAAAAAACCGAGGAGTTTCTCCTCGGTTTTTTATTGTTCTTTGCCGTACTTCATTTTATAAAATCCTTTCCAAATTACTAAATTATTTCCTCAAATTAAATATAAAATCGGTTGACAAGACATGGAAGTCGTAGTATAATCTAATTACGCACCTGAAAAGGGGTGTAATTTTTTTGTATGGAGTTTTAACGAATGGCAACGAAATCCACCAGAATGAAAGTTACGTTCGAGTGTACCGAGTGCAAGAACAGGAATTACGACAGCTTCAAGAACAAGCGCAACGATCCCGACCGTCTCGAGCTGAAAAAATACTGCCCTGTCTGCAAAAAGCACACCGCGCACAAGGAATCCAAGTAATTTTCCGCGCGTACTTCGCGCGTTTATGAGGTAAATCATGGCACAGTCCAACGAGAAACAGCCCGTCGAAAAGAAAGCGAAAAAGACGGATAAAAACAAAAAACCGAATATTTTCGTCCGCTTCGGGCGGAAAATCAAGGAAACTTTTTCCGAGCTGAAGCGCGTTACCTGGCCCTCGTTCGGGAAGGCGCTCAAATCCACGGGCGTCGTGCTCGTCATCGTGCTTATTTTCACGGTTATCACAACGGGCGTGAACTACGGTTTTACCGCTCTGCTCAATCTCATTACCAATTTGGGAGGTTAAGCCATGGCTTTGACGGATACCGAACCTAAGTGGTATATCCTGCACACGTACTCGGGTTATGAGGCGATGGTGAAGGACAGCCTTCTTCGGCTGATTGAAAACAACAATTTAAGCGACAGCATCGTAGACGTTAAAATTCCCACCGAACAGACGATAGAAGAAAAGACCAACGGCAAAAAGAAGGTGGTGGAGCGCAAGCTGCTTCCCTGCTACGTCTTTATCAAAATGATCTACTCCAACCAGCTCTGGTATCTCGTAACCAATACAAGGGGGGTAACGGGTTTCGTCGGACCTCAGGGCAGACCCATCCCCATGAAGGAAGAAGAGATCCGCAAGATGCGTTTGGAAGATTACGTAACCGATGCCGATTTCAAAGCGGGCGACCGCGTTTCCATCGACAACGGTCCTCTGGAAGGGTTTATCGGTACGATAAAGGAAGTCAACGAACAGACGCAGCGGGCGAAGGTCAATATTACCATGTTTGGCAGACAGCAGGACGTGGAAGTGGAGTACATTCAGATTCAGAAGATTTCCGACGACGCGGTGGAAATCCCCGCAAAGGAAGAATAACTTTGCGGCTTAATGTCGGAATTCCGACGAATCGGAGCAAGCAGCTCCATACTTAACAAAGTAAATTCGCTCACGTAATTTCTTTTCCGAAAGAAAAGAAATTTGTGAATAAAATTTCGTGAACTGTGCGCGTCGCAAAACGACGCTTTTGCGAAAGCGCCCACAATTTGCCGCATACCTGCGGCTTGTTGTCCGAACGAGCGTTCGAGCGGGCGC
>CAJUJO010000001.1:87916-196590 GCA_910586675.1 uncultured Christensenellaceae bacterium
CAAAAAAGTTCTACGCTCACGACTATTCTTTTCAACGAAAAGAATAGTGTGAATACAATTTCATGAAGTAAGCCGCGAGGAGGGTTCCCCTCCGCTGCGGGACACAATTTGCCGCATACCTGCGGCTTGTTGTCCGAACGAGCGTTCGAGCGGGCGCGGCGAAAAACACTGAAAAACAAAAAAGTTCTACGCTCACGACTATTCTTTTCAACGAAAAGAATAGTGTGAATATAGTGGGAGAGGCGGTAAATTTCATTAACCCGCCGCCTTGCAAGTACCACACAAACGGAGGAATATTATGGCAAAGAAGATTACCGCGGTAGTCAAACTGCAGCTCCCTGCGGGGAAAGCCACTCCCGGTCCCCCTGTCGGTTCGACGCTGGGCCCTCACGGAATCAACATTCCCGGCTTTACCAAGGAGTTCAACGCGAAGACGGCGAACGAAGCGGGACTTATCATCCCCGTCGTTATCACCATCTATCAGGATCGTTCGTTCACGTTCGTTCTGAAAACGCCTCCCGCACCCGTCCTTATCAAGAAGGCGTGCGGTCTGGAAACGGCTTCCGCCGTTCCCAACAAGACCAAGGTCGGCAAGCTGACCAAGGCGCAGGTGGAAGAGATCGCGAAAACCAAGATGCCCGATCTGAACTGCACTTCGCTCGAAAGCGCGATGAGTATGATCGCAGGCACGGCGCGCAGTATGGGAATTACTGTAGAGGACTGATTATAAGGAGAAGTGGGAGGAGCTTTTGCTCCGTGAGAACCACAAGGAGGTAATTTGAATGAAATACGGTAAAAAATATGCCGAGAGCATCAAGTCTTACGACCGCGCGAAGGCATACGAAGCAGGGGAAGCGGTAGGGCTTGTCCTCGAAAACGCAAAGGCGAAGTTCGACGAAACCATCGAGCTTCACGTCCGCCTCGGGATCGACCCCCGTCAGGCAGATCAGCAGGTGCGCGGCGTGCTCGTGCTTCCGCACGGAACGGGTAAAGTGAAAAAGGTTCTCGTTATCGCAAAGGGCGCGCGCGCAGACGCGGCGCAGGCTGCGGGCGCGGACTACGTCGGCGCGGAAGAGATGATCCAAAAGATCCAGACGGAAAACTGGTTTGATTTCGACGTCATGATCACCACGCCCGACATGATGGGCGTCGTAGGGCGCATCGGACGTATTCTCGGTCCCAAAGGACTCATGCCCAACCCCAAATCGGGAACGGTTACGATGGACGTTGCGAAGGCGGTTGCCGACGTAAAAGCAGGTAAAGTGGAGTACCGTCTCGACAAGACGGCAATCATTCACTGCCCCATCGGCAAGAAGTCGTTCGGTTCAGAAAAGATCATGGAAAACTTTAACGCGCTTATGGAAGCCATCGTCAAGGCGAAACCCGCTGCGGCGAAGGGGCAGTACGTGAAGAGCGTTTCGCTCACGAGTACGATGGGCCCTGGCGTTAAGGTGAACTACACGAAGATTTAAGGAAAATCGAGGGCGGAAAACGCTTGACCTTTTTTTCGGAATCTGTTACAATGTTAAAGTAAATTTCATGCCGCAGACGGCGAGCGCCCCAAAGGCTTAATTTCTCGCTTAGGTAACCGTGAAAAATCCCTTGTGAAAAGGGTTTGCTCCGTACCCGTCCGCGGTACGGAGCTTTTTATTCGGGCGCAGGAAATGCGCTTTCGGGAGGTAATTATGTCGGCTAATTTAGAAGCAAAAAAGGTTGTCGTAGAAGAAATCAAGGAAAAGATCAACGCGAGCAAATCGGTTGTCCTTGCCACGTACGACAAGCTGACCGTGCTGGAAGTTACCGATTTGCGCAACAAGTTCAAGAATGTTTCGAGCGAGTACAAAGTTTATAAGAACACGCTCGTGAGAAAGGCGTTCGACGAATTGGGCGTAAATGATTTCGATAACGACCTCAACGGTACGACGGCGGTGGTTTTCTGCCCCGACGAAACGAGCGCCTGCTCCGTCTTTGCAAAGACGGTAAAGGAAAATCCCGCGCTGGAAGGGAAAATCGTTCCCAAGAGCGCATACGTGGGCGGCGCGTACGTCGATGCGGCGGGAATCAAGAAACTCGCGGCAATTCCTTCGAGAGAGGTATTGATCGCAAAAATGTTGGGTTGCCTGCAAGCGCCCATCGCAAATCTCGCGTATGTATTAAGCAGCATCGCGCAGAAAAAAGAACAGGCTTAAAAAAATTCGGAGGAACAAAAAAATGGACGTTCAGAAACTCATTGAAGAAGTAAAATCTATGACCGTCGTTGAACTCAACGACCTCGTTAAAGCGCTCGAAGAGGAATTCGGCGTAAGCGCTGCCGCTCCCGTAGCGGTTGCAGGCGCGGCGGGCGCAGGCGCGGAAGCGGCTCCCGCAGCGGAAGAAAAGACGGAATTCAACATCGTGCTCAAAGAGATCGGCGCAAACAAGATCGCCGTCATCAAGGCAGTGCGCGAATTCACGGGTCTCGGCCTTGCGGAGGCAAAGAAGGCGGTGGAAACCATGGGCGTGCTCAAAGAAGCCGTTCCCAAGGCGGACGCGGAGGCTGCTCTTGCAAAGCTCAAGGAAGCAGGCGCTACCGCCGTTCTCGAGTAATCGCATAAAATTACTTTATAAAAGCTCCGCAGTTTTTGCGGAGCTTTTTTGTTGTATCCGCTTGCATAAGCGCAATTTGCCGTGATATAATAAATGCATGAGCAGAAAATGCGGAATTTCTTTGATTACATATCTGTTGTTTGCGCTCGTTGCGCTTATCGCAATGCATGCGTTTTTATATCTGCCCGTTAATCAGTGGGTGGGGGTAGGCATTGGCGGGGGAATGCTCGTCGTAAGCTTTGCCGTGTGCATGATTTTCCGCGAAAGGAGAGGAGTGAAGTTCAGGCGCGCGCAGAGGTTTATCCGCCCTGCGGCGTATCTCTTTAACGCCCTCGCGAGCGGCATCGCCATGAGCAGTTTATACGTATATCTCGGAGATACGCTCCTGCTTTGGCAATCGGCGGCGGTCTGGGGCGCTTCGGTCGTTTTATTCCTTTTGTACTGTCTGCTAACCAATCTTTCGTTCGTTCAGAAATTCGCCTTTCCGTGCATGCTGTTTTGGTGTGTACTGATTTTAGCGGGCGTCATCGTCGGTATGTGTCTTTGTTCAATCGTCGTATTTTCTCTCGCGCTGCTTCTGTTCGTCCTATATGCGATGTTCTTCGCGACCATTTCCATCGGCGCGGCCGATTTTAAGGAACACGAAAAAAATCTCCTGTACGCCTCTTTCGGCGCACTGCTTGTCATTATCATCGTCGTATTGCTTGTCATTTCGGAAGGCGAGGCTGCCGACGGGCTTGATGCGCCGCCTTCGGGAACGCTGTGGCGGAAAAATTATAATCCGTATGTCTTTCGGCAGTAAATTCCGCGCTATGCACACAATTTTCACTGTCAGGAGCGTAAAAGCACTTGACGGAATTGTATTTTACGGGTAAAATAAAAAAGTACACGTATCCGTGTACGGAGGTTCATCAGTGAAAAAGAAAAATCTTCGCCGCATTTTTTCCGTTTTTTCCGCAGCCGCTCTTTCCGTCGGCGCGGCGGCGATGTTTGCGGGCTGTACTACGGACAGACCGGAAGTAACGGTAACGTATACCTTCCTCGGGAAGGACTATAACGTGGATTATACGCTTTCGCGCAAGTCCAAGCCCCAGACCGTTCAGCACTTTATCGAGCTTGCCGACGCGGGCTATTACGACGGGCTTTGCGTGCACGACTACAATAACGAAATTACCGCTTTGTATGCGGGCGGGTACTATTACGACGAGGAAGGCGAGCTTACCGAAAAGAATTATTTCGAAGCGGTGAAGAAGCTGGAAGAGGAAAAGAATATCAAGTTCACCCAGTCGGTATTCATGTCCGACGAGGCGCGCACGCCGCTCTATACCGTTTACGGCGAATTTTCCGATAACGGCAGCACGGTGGAAGGGAGCAGCTTTTCCCACACGCAGGGCGCCCTCGTCATGTACTATACCGATAAGGAAAACTTTAACGGGCGCGTTACGACCATCCGCAACGACGCGGGCAAGGACAACAACGGCGAACAGTATCAGGATAACTGCCTTTACCGCTACAACAGCGCGACCTCGCTCTTTTATACCTTTACCGGTTCGGGCACGGGATATTCCGAGCGCGCGGCGAAGTACGCCGTATTCGGCATGGCGAAGGATTATGAGAACCAGTTGGAAAAGGGCTTGCTGAAAGCCATTGCCGACTATACCGAGGATTTGGAAGGCGAAGATCAGTTTACCGAAGAGAGGACGCTGACGATCAACAAAAACGAGCCGTTCGCGCTTGTGCAGAACGCAAACACTAAGGCGACTTACAAGGTGCCCGTCGAGCCGATCACGATAAAGACGGTGAAGGTAACCAAATATTAAAAGCGCGGGCGTCCGTTCGGACGCCCGTTTTCATGTATACGAGTCAGTTATGTTAAAGAGTTTCAGGCACACCAAAGCGGCGTGCTATACGGGTTACGTTACGCAGGCGATCGTCAATAATTTTGTGCCCTTGCTGTTTTTGATTTTTAGGGAATCCTTCGGGGTTTCGTTTTCACAGCTTACCGTGCTTATCGCCGCAAATTTCGTCATTCAGCTCGCCGTCGATCTGATTGCCGCAAAGTTTGTGGATAAAATCGGTTATCGCCCCTGTATCGCGGCGGCGCATCTGTTTGCCGCGGCGGGAATCGGCGGTATCGGGATTTTGCCCTTTCTTCTTCCCTCGCCCTTTGCGGGGCTCGTCGTCTGCGTTGTGCTGTATGCTGTGGGCGGAGGACTCATCGAGGTTCTCGTCAGTCCCATCGTGGAAGCGTGTCCCGCGGAAAACAAGGCTTCGCAGATGAGTATTCTGCATTCCTTTTACTGCTGGGGTTCGGCGTTCGTCATTCTCGTATCCGCGCTGTTTCTTCGCGCGGCGGGGGAATATTCCTGGCGCATTCTCTCTTACATATGGGCGGCGGTGCCGCTTCTGAACGCCGTATATTTCTGTTTCGTGCCCATTGCGCGCCTGAACGAGGGCGGGGAGAGTGCGACGTTTGGTCAGCTCTTCCGTATGAAGCCGTTTTGGCTCTTCGTGCTGCTCATCATGGCGGCGGGGGCGGCGGAGCTTTCCATGAGCCAATGGGCTTCGGCGTTTGCCGAGAGCGGACTCGGCGTTTCCAAAACGGTGGGCGATCTGGCGGGACCGTGTCTGTTTGCCGTCCTCATGGGGACGGCGCGCGTCCTGCACGCCAAGCTGAGCGCAAAACTTCCGCTCAA
The DNA here is from genome assembly GCA_910586675.1 of uncultured Christensenellaceae bacterium. GTDB lineage: Bacteria > Bacillota > Clostridia > Christensenellales > Borkfalkiaceae > Gallimonas. The sequence goes on from CAJUJO010000001.1 coordinate 93,199, forward strand.
AGCCTGTCTGCTCGGTTCGGGGGTTCTCTGCATGGCTTCCTATCTCCTGGCGGCACTTTCGCCCCTTCCCGCGCTTTCTCTTGCGGGGTGCGCCCTCTGCGGGTTTTCGGTGGGGGTCATGTGGCCGGGCACGTTCAGCATGGCGGCGGAAAAGATCCCTACGGGCGGCACGGCGCTATTCGGCTTGCTCGCGCTTTCGGGCGATTTGGGCTGCACGCTGGGGCCTTCCCTCGTGGGGTACGCTTCCGACGCGCTGGGCGGGGATCTGAAAACGGGTTTGCTCTTTGCCGTCGCGTTTCCTGTGCTCCTCGTTCTCGCGCTCGCGCTGTACTGCCCGAAAAATCCGAACAAGAAAGATAAGTCAAAGGGAAACTTATGTTGATTAAAGTCGGCAATTTTGAATTTACAGAGGTCTGGGACGGAGTGTTTTACAAAAAGCTTTCCGACTATCCCCGCATTTCCGATTGGGAAATCCGTAACCTCATAGAGTTTATCGAATACGAAGAACAGCACGGGCGTTTGTGCGAAATCGAATGCGAGAATTCCGCGCTGTTAAAGGACGTCAAAGAAAAAATTGCCGATCGGAAGAAGTACGTCAACGCCGCGAAACCGCAGATGATAACAGAGTGCACGGCGTGTTTGCGAAAGGGCTGCATTACCGAGTTCGTATGCCATACTTCTTCGGCAGAAAATGCGAAAAAAATTTTGAATTGCGGGAAATTATTGTCCGCCGTGAACGCCCGAAAGCAATCTGCCGAACGTCTGGCAGAGGAGAAGCGCAACGCCGCGAACGACCCTCCCGACTATTTTGAATACGTCATGCTCGGATGGGGGAACTGTCAGGCGGGGGATAGATTGGTGACGGAGCGGAAGCTGGGTCGATTTCCCGACGAGCACGATTTAAGCGAACGTTTTACGCCCGGCGTAAGATTTTATTTTAAGTATACGGAATTGGTAAAGCATCCCGACGCGGTGTTCGACGGGGTGCTGCCGATGAAAGTAAAGAACGAAATCGTATTGCGCGATTGGGTGTATGCAATCGTAATCCCGACGGAAGAACGGGAAAATTTAGAGCGCGCGATCCCCGCCGATTTGCGGGATAGGGTCGTCTATCTTGAAAACGACTGTAAGGATATTTGGGAATGGTCGGAAAAGGTATATAATACGATAGAAAAATTATAAAAAATCTTGCCGAAAGGCAAGATTTTTTATATCGGCTTAATGTTGGAAATTTTACCGTCCTCAAAGTCCGTTCGGAACAGCCGCACGTCGTAAACGCGCTCCTTGCGTTCGTATACGAGCCCGACCGTGTCCTTTTCTTCCGTCAGCACGACGGAAACGTATTTGCCGAGGAACTCTTTCAGCGCGCCCGCCTTTTCCGCGAGCGCGGGCGCAAGGAACGGCGTACAGTCGGCGCCTATCATGGCGCTTTCAAACAGCGCGAGGGAAAACGTGCGCCCGTCGGGCGGCGCCGCCGAACGGATGGTGCAGGCGGTAAGCGCGCCGTCCGTCCATTCGCATACGGCGGTATGCCCCGCGGCGTCGTGAAAGGGCACTTCTGCTTTAAGCGTCTCTTCGGCGGAAAGAACCTTTCCTTCCGATAGCACGGATACCGTCCCGTCTTCCCGTATCAGTGCGAACGCTTCCTCGCTTTCCAACAAAAATCCGCCCGCAAAAGGGCGCACCGCGCATTTTTCCAACGCGTCGGGGAGGGGCACGATGCGAAGATCGGCACCGCGGTTTACGTTCAGCTGCAATTTTCCTTGCAGACAGAGCGTGAGCAGCGTTTCGCCCAACCGTTCCTGCCATAACACGCGCAGCGATTGGTCGGCGCGCAAATATCCGCACAGATATACGGCGACGGCGTTCTTTGTAAAATAGAGCCGCACGTGCTCGGGGGGCGCAAACAGGAAATCTTCGTTGAAGCAGAACCGCACGGGCGCGTAATCGCCGCAGGGCGCCGCCTCGCAGAATACGCCCGCCGCGGGGTCGAGCTCCGCGGAACGCTCGAATCCGTCGATGAGTCCGAGGTAAGCTCCGCCGATGAACAGCGCCGAAGGGATTTCCGATAAAAAATATACCCGCATACCGTTATTAGATGTATAAATAGATAAAATTATGTCAACAATTTGCCCGAGGTGGTAATTATGAATAAAATCAACGGTTACACGGAAGAGGAAGCCACGGGGCTGATCGAATATATCTACTCGGGAAAAAACGCGGGAAAGACGCTCTCTTATCTGTTTGAAACGTACGGCAAGGCGCACAGCAGGGCAAAGGGCAGCGTACGGAATTATTATTATGCGCTCTTAAAGCAGAAGAACGACGAGCGCGTGAACCGTATTTTGGAAGGAAAGAACCTTTCGGCGGGCGAGATCCGCCCTTTCACGGAAGAGGAAACGGACGAGATGCTCAAAGCCGTTCTTACCGAGCGGAGCAAGGGCGTTTCCGTGCGCAAGGCGATCATGAACGTTTCGGCGGGAGACGAGCGGCTCATGCTCAGAATGCAGAACAAATACCGCAATCTGCTCAAGAAACAGCCCGACCGCGTGGCGAAAGCCGCGAAGGAGGCGGGCATCACCGAGGAAAAGACTTTTTTGCAGCGCAAGCTGGAACGGGAGATAGACGCGCTCTATGCCCGTCTCGCCGTCGATTTGAGAAGGGAGAACGAGCGTCTCCGCGGGGAATTGGAAAAATTACGCAGCCGCCTCGGGGAATAACGCGGGAATACTTTCACAAACTGATAGAAACGGCAAACCCGTTCGGAGGATAGCATGGAAAAAATGTTTTGTCTCGGTCTGGTATTCGGCGCGGTGGGCGGCGCTCTGCTCGTAGCAAACAGCTACAAAGCTCGTTCGCTCGTCAAAAAGAGTCAGGCGGACTTCATGGAGAAGGTCAACGAAATGATGGACGAACGCCTGAACGATATGCAGAATATGCAGGACCGGAAAGAAAACAAGCAGTAATTGCGCGCGCGGCGAAGTTCGCCGCGCTTTTTCTTTGCGGGCGACCATTTTTGCGCAAACGCTGGACTTTTGCGGCGCAGTGTGCTATAATCGCGTTATGGAAAAGAGGATAGCCGCCTTCGACGTCGGGGATAAGCGAATCGGGGTTGCGTTCAGCGACCCTTTCAACGAATACGCGATGCCCGGGGAGACCTATTTCCGCACGGGGAATTTTCGCGCGGACGTGGTCGCAGTCGCAAGGATTGCCGAGGAGCGGGGTGCGGGGCTTATCGTGTGCGGACTTCCCGTCAATTCCGACGGGAGCGGCAGCGTCCAGACGGAAAAGACGGCGCGGTTTATCGCCGCGTTAAGGGAAGAAACCTTTCTTCCCGTCGAAACGGAGGACGAGCGGTACACCACCTTAGAGGCGCGGCGCGACCAGACGGCGATGGGGATCAAGCGGGACAGGCGGAAGCAAAGCGTCGATTCGCTCGCCGCGGCGTATATCCTCGAAGGTTATCTTGCAAGGATGAAAAAGGAGAAATGCGACATGAGCATGAAAGAAGAAAACAACGAATACGAAGAGGGCGACAATATCGTCGAACTTGTGGACGAAGAAGGCAAAACGCTCCGTTACGAGCACGTGGGAACCATTCAGTATAAGGGAGAATGGTACTGTTTCTTTACGCCCGAAAAGACGGCGGAAGAAGCGGACGAAGCCGATGACGAGGGCGAAGAGGTCGCTGTGTTCCGCCTTGTCGGAGACGAGGAGAATGAGACGCTGGAAACCATCGAGGACGACGCTCTGCTCGACGAGGTGTTCGCCGAGTTCTGCAAGCAGTACGAGGACAGCGAGGACGCCGACGAAGCGCGCGCGCTCGAACCGGACGAGGAGTAAAAGGAAAATTTTATAAAATCGGGCGCGGGGATTGACATATCCCCGCGCTTGTCGTATACTGTTATTAAGAATAATTCTCAATAGAAGGAAGGATATGGAACAGGGAACGACGCGCAATACCAAACAGAAGCGGGCGGTATACGCGGCGCTCTGCGCCCTCGGGCATCCTTCGGCGACGGAAGTATACGATTACGTGAAGACGCGGGATCCGAAAATCAGCCGCGGCACCGTTTTTCGTGTGCTTCGCGCATTTTCCGAGGGCGGGCGCGCCGTAAAAATCCATATCGCGGGCAGCGACGATCGCTTCGATGCGACGCTTTTCCCGCACTGTCATGCCTATTGCCGTGTGTGCGGAAAGGTTAAAGACGTGTTCTCTCCCGCGCTCTCCGAAGCGTTGGAAAAGTCTTGCGCGGAAGATTTTACGGCAGAAACATTTGAGGCAGACTTTATCGGCGTTTGCGGCGACTGCCGGAGCAGGGAAAATTAATTAAAAAGCAAAGGGCGCGCCCGCGGAAATTCCGCGGGCGCGTTTTTGTTTATAAAATTCCGATACAACATCTTGTGGTTAGGGGAAGGAACGGACACTATAAAATAAAAAAATTTTTGTTTTTTCTTAAAAATTTGTCATATAATTATATTACACAGTTGACAGATTGTCATAAAAATTATATACTTATGATATTACAAATTCTAAATTGAGGGATTTTCATCCATGGTAAAAGGCAGTACGGCAATTGCAGTTGTCTTCGTCATGCTCGGCGCTACGGCGGTGGGCATGTTTACGTCGACCGACGAAAAGCCCGTACTGGAAGCCAAAGAAGGCTGGGGCACCGTTTCATACGAAGTTCCGACGGACGGAAGCACGCCCGAAAGCCACAGCGGATTGGAGAATATCGGATACATGGCGCGCCGCTTGAAGGAACAGCCCGAATGGTATTCCGAAATGCAGGGCGTCGTAAACACCGTCATTCGGCAGGACGTTTCCACGTTCAAGCAGTATTCCGACGGCGTGCTCATCTCTACGGATATTTCCAAATCTTCTATGATAAATACGGCGAAGCAGCTTTGTTACGTCGGCGATTCCGTGCTCTGGCGCGAGGCGGCGAAGGACGCCAGCGAGTGGAACGGCATCGATACGGAGTGGAAGTCGGGCGATCCGACTAAAATTTCCGTCGACAGCTTCAAGACCAATTACGGGCTTCCCGCGACCGAGTTTTCCGTTTATATCCTCAACGAGGACACGGTTACTTCGTGGGGCGAGGTGAAAGTCAACGGCGACGGAACGTATACGCAGGATTTCGTCCTCAATCACGAAACGGACAAAGCACCCTTTTATTACCGCCAGCAGATGCTCAAAACGGGCGGGCTTTCCGCGTGGCCGGAATTTACCGAAATCAAAGTTTCTTATACGTTCGACGCGGCGTGGCAGGTTCTGAAATCGGAAATCAGCGAAGCGTACGGCGTTACGATGGGCCCCATCAATACGACCTGTACGGCGGCGTATACGACCCTCTATGAATACGGGACGGAGCGCTGTCGTTCGGGTGCTTACGACGAGTATTTTTGCAAATACGAAAACAAACCCGCGACCGAAGCGCCCGCGGATAATGCGCCGACTTCGGTCGGTTGCCTGACTTCGGCTTTCGGCAGCGTCCTTACCGGTCCCGCCGTGTTCGACGTGTCCATCGTGCTCAACGGCAAGCCGTTCAAAGGAACGGTGTACGCCGATATTGCGAATATGGAGATTCGCGCGGAGATCGGCGCGCTCCGCTTGTGGTATACGGACGGGGTTGCCTATCTTTCCTATGGCGGCGTGAGGGTGCGCATGAGCACGGACGAGTTGCTTGCGCTCGTCTCCGAATTGCTTCCTTCGGGCGGTACTGCTTCCGCTTTGGATACGGATGCGCTTTTGCGGCAGCTCGGCGCCGGAGAATTTACTTACGGGGAAGGCGCGGCGCGCTTAAAAGCCGAGCTTTCGCTCATGGGACTGAATCTTCCCGTGGAATTTTCCTTCCTGCTCGACGAGAACAACGCGGCTTCCCTCGAAAGCGTGAAGGCTTCCGTCAGTGTGAAAGGACTTATGCTCGACGCTTCTCTTACGTTCGGCGAGGAAGGGCTTCCCGCGTTGAGTGATGCGGATAAACGCTCGTTTACCGATCTTATGCCCTATGTCGATTCGCTCGTCGGTCTTTTTAAGTCCGAATGGCTGAACGCGGAGATTTCCTATTCCGACGGCGGCGTTTATCTAAACGGAGACGTTGCGCTCTCTCTTCGCGGCGGGCAGGGGGCGGGCTTGCTCACCGTAGCAAGCGGCGCGGCTGCAAAAACGGTTTCGTTCGGTTTTACGGGCGGAAACGTTTATCTCAATCTCGACGGCGTGAAGGTGCGCGCAAATGCGCAAGAGGCTGTTGCGCTTGTCCTCGGTTCTCTCGATCTTCCCGCGGGCGGCGCGTTCAACCTCGGAAAGCTGCTGCAATCGGTATTCGACGAGAGCTTCGCCGATAACTTCCTGTTAAGCGAAGCGGACGGAAGGCTTTCCGTCGCCGTAAAGGGCACGGAGCTTTTGCGTGCGCTGGGCTTGGAGTTCGCCCTCGGCGGGGTAAATTTAAGCGTTGCAAACGGCGAAGTTACGGCAAACGCGCTCGGCGCGAAGATAACGGTAAAACAGGGGAGCGCGGCGGCGGTCGATACCGACGGGTATACCGATATTCTTTCTTATGCAAATGCGCTGCTCGACTTGTTCAAAAACGATAACTTTGCGGCAGAACTTACCTATACGGGAGAAAATTTTTCCGTTGCGGGAACGGTTCAAATCCGCAAGGAGGACTTTGCTGCAGCAGCGGAGATTGCCGTAACCGTCGGTGAAACGGTGAAAAATATTTCCGTACTCTATGCGGACGACGGCGTATATTTTGCGCTGGACGGCTTAAAAATTCAGGCGAGCGTTTCGGAAGCGTTCTCGCTGATTAAGGAATTAGTCGGAACGGGAGCAAATGAGGACGGCTTACAAGCCGCGCTCGAAAAAATTCTTTCCCTCGATTTCTCCCGATTAATAGAGCTAAGAGAGGACGGCGGGCTTTCGGTAACGATAAAAGGCACGCAACTTTTGAACGCGCTCGGTGTGCAGTTTGCGCTCGGCGACGTCGTGCTCGGCATCCGCGCGGGAGAACTGACTGCGGAAGCGCTCGGCGCGCGCGTATCCCTTACGGCGGGCGAAGCGTTCTCCGCGCAGGTGGAAGGATACTATGCGGACGTCACGCCCGTGTTGAAAAAGATTCCCGCAATCGTTCAGGCGGGCGCCGTTTCCTTCGGCGGACTTCTCGATATTACGCTCGGCGGCGCGGAAGTTACCTTCGACGTGAAGGAGGGCGCGCTTTCCTGGAAGGACGGCTTAAAATTCTATCTTGACGCGACGCTCTGCGTTCTCGGCACAAAGCACGATATCGCGCTTTATGCGGACAAAACGGGCGTTTCTTTTGCGTACGGCGCGGTCGGCGCGGCGTTTGCGTACGAAGAGCTTCCCGATCTTGAAAGCGCCTTCGTTGCGCTTTACAACAGAATCAAAGCCGTCGTCGATACCGTCTCCGAAACGGAAACAAGTCCCATGCCCGCAATAAGCGGCATGAAGGATCTGCTCGCGCAGCTCGGCGCAGGCGCGCAGCTTACCGCGGCTCTGGAAACCGTCGATTTCGGGGCGCTCCTCGGTGCGGTCGAACTGTGCGAACCTAAATTAAATAAGGGCTTGCTTGCAATCGCGCTTGGCGGCGTTTATTTAGAGCTTGCCGACGAAACGGAAGAAGGCGGCTTTATCGGCGGCGTCGTGCGGTATAAATCGGATAAATTCTCCCTTTCGGGCGAAGTGCATTTTATCGCGCCTTCCACCGATTGGAGGTTCCCTTCCATGCCGGAAATTTCCTATCTCGGCGTTGCCGACTTTGCCGAGCTGTTCGATTACGTCGGCGCGGCGGCGGAGCTGGTTACGGAAAACGAACTTGCGTTCGGGATCAATGCCACGGTTGCGGCGAGCGATGCGGAAAAATACCCCGACGGCGTGAAGTACGACGTTTCTGCGAAATTGGAATACTCCTCGGGCGGACGCTTCCCCGCGCATCTCGACCTTACGAACAAAAACTTCTATCTCGATTCCGGGCTGTATCTGCACGCGGAAGTCGATCTTGCGCCGAGAAACAGCGCGGACGATGGATTCTTCTTGGAGCTCTATTTGCTCGATCAAAATCCCGACGGCACGCAGGACGGCACGCTCGATTTTTACGTTACCGTTTCCCGCTTTGCAAAGGGCGCGAATAACAGTGATCCGCTCAAACTGTACGCGCCTGCGGACGAAATCATGACGCTTGTTTCCGCTCTTACGGCTGCGCTCGGCGTAGATAACGATTTTGTAAACGGCATTCTCGTGAGCAAATGGCTGGACGCGGAAACGGCGGATCAGCTCCGCGCGCTGGGCGCAAGTCTTATCGACTCGACGGGATTGAAGGATATTTTCGACAAACTGTTCGGCGGCGCGGGCGCGCAAATCGCGGGTCTCTTTACGGCGGAAGGCAAAGCTGCGGGCGAAGGCAGAAACGGTCTGTTCAAGGAAGTTTCCCTGAACGCGTCCGAAGCGGGCGGGAGCTTGAAAATCGTACTCGATTCTTCCGCGATTTACGGCGTGGAAATGCCCGCGGATATTACGCTTTCCGTCAGGAAGGCGGCGGGCGAGCGCGGCTCTTATCTCACGGGCTTGTTGCTCGGTAACGTTTACGGCGACAAAACCGCGGCGGAAAGGACGGACGTCGCGCTTGAAATTTCCCGTTCGTGCGCACGTATCGCGCCCGCGATAGCGGGATATACGAATGCCGAAGGAATCGATTCTCTGTTAAAGGCCATCGTCAATTCCGCGACGCACGTTTTGAAAAACGAACAGGGCGAAATTATTTACGGTGCGGACGGACACAGAAAGTACGAACTGAACGAACAGTTCTATATCGACGGCGAAATCAAGGTCAGCGCAGGCGTCAGCGCGACGGTAAAGGTGCGCGGGCTCTCCGTCCGCGTCGACAAAGACAATCGTATCTCCGCCGATTTCGGAATTTCTTACGATAAAGTTACGGGCATCATCAAAGCCAAGTCGGAGCTCGATCTGACAATGAAAGACGGTATGGTGTACATGAAGCGCGTCGCCGAAGCCAAGGGTGCGCCCGAGGTGATTTACCGCGCGATGCCGCTCGAAAACTTCATGTCCGATATTTTAGAACAGCTCATCTTTATTTTCAATTTCGACGATTTGATTGCCAATACCATCAGAAGCAGCAGTTCGGGCGGTTCATCGCAGCCTGTGGGCGAAGTACAAGATTTCGGCGCGCTGATGAAGACCTATCTCTCCTCCTATTCGCACGGTAAGACCGAGAGCGGAAACGACGTTTGGAACGTTGCGCTCAACGGCGCCGGCATTTCAGGCGGTTTGCTCGGCGATATTAATATCGGGCTTTCCGCCGACAAGGAGAATGCGCTTCGTAACCTTTCCGTCTTGACCAAACTGTATTCCGTCGTAACCGTCAAGGGCGAGCTTGCGTTCCGCAATCCCTGCAACGTGTGGGATAAGGGCGTAACCGATAAGACGACGGATATTCACGGCGTGCTGGAAGAGGGGCTCGGCAAAGCGCTGCGCGAAGTCGACTGGACGCAGACGACCTGCGTGGAAGGGGAGCTGAAAGAATTGTTCTTCGTCGTGGACGGCGAGGACGCGGGTAAACAGTCGGTCGTCGTCGGCAAGAACGGAGAACTGTACGCCGACGTGCGCTATCCCGATTTGAGCGCGTATGAAGAAAAGCAAGGTTATACGCTTTGCTGGACGAAGAAAATCGACGAGGAATCTTTCGCTGCCAACGCGACTGCTTACGCCTCCTATGTGCCGAACGTTTACAACGTAACGCTGGAAAGCATCCGTCCGCTTGACGGATATACATATGACGAAGGCAAAGGCGTATGGGCGTATTCGTTCCCGTATACCTACGGCACGGAACTGAGCCTTCCCGCGCAGTCGGCAGATGATAAAGAGATGCGCGTATCCGCGTTCGTCGACGGCGACGGAGCTGTTGTTACCGGTGCGGAAATTCTTTCCGATACCGTTCTCACGGCGGTTTGGGAATATATCGACTATACGGTTACATACGTTGCGGACGGAGAAACGCTCTTTGTTCAGACGGCGCATTTCGGCGATAAGCTGCAATTGCCCGCCGCGCCCGAAAAGCAGGGATATACCTTTGCGGGTTGGAGCGCAAGCGGCGCCGTTACGGGAAATATGACCGTTGCCGCGCAGTATGCTCCCATGACCTTCCTCGTAACGCTCACGAGCGAGAAACCAGCCGAAGGGTTTGCTCCCGCGGAGAGCGGATACAAAGCCTCCTTCGCGTATACTTACGGCGAAACGGTTTCGCTTCCCGTCGGCGCGGAATACGACGGTTATTTCCTCGCCGCCTTCGTAGACGCGCAAGGCAATTCCTATACGGAACTCAAAAATATTCTCAGAGACGTCGAGCTTGCCGCCAAATGGGAAGCCGTCGGCTACAAGGTTACGTTTGCGGCGGACGGCGTTGTCGTCGGAACGCGCAACTTCCTTGCGGGCGAGAGTATTTCTTCGCGCGGCGATCTTCCCCCCGTGCCCGAAAAGGCGGGCTACACGGGCGAGTGGAATATTTCCGAAGATACGGTCAATTCCGATATGACGGTAAACGCCGTCTATACGCCGAATACGTATCGCGTAACGCTCGTCAGCGAGCATGCGCTCAATGGCTTTACGGCGGACGAGCGGGGCTTCGTCAAGACGTTCGATTACGTTTACGGTTCGTCTGCAATCGTGTTGGATTCCGCTCTGAAAATTCCCTGTTACGATTTCGGCGGCTACTACACGATGAAAAACGGTGCGGGCGAACGGATTACGAAAATCGAAAATATTCTCTCCGATACCGCTTTGTATCTGCATTGGACGGACAACACCGTTGCGGTGAAACTGTACAGCGACGTTGCATTCGACGGCGCGGACGGAAAGGACGCGAAGGGTTATTATAAAAGGGTTTTGTTTAACGACGATTATACGTTGAATTATGCGCCCGCCGCGGCCGGCTATCAGACGCTCGGCTGGTGGACGGAGCAGGGCGGCGCATGGAGCGCTGTTTCCGACGTGAAAGCGCTCGACGGGGCGGAACTCTGGGCGCTTTGGATCAAGGACATTACCGTGAACGTAACGGAATTTTACACCAACTCGTTTATGGGCAGCTTCCTGCGCTATAACGTCGGCGGAAATTACACGGGCGGAACGGTTTACGGTCTCAATAGTGAAAAAATAGCCGATGCGATCGGCTTGAAAGGGGAAACCACCGTCCTGTATCAGGCGATTCTCGAGAGCGGCAAATCAGATAATTTCTCGGGCGGTTCCGACTATCCCGTGGAGGGCAACTTCTTCAAGCGCACGGAAATGAATCACGGAAATACCGTCCTCGGCGATCCTCCCGTATACGGCGGCGCGGCAATCACGCGCAAGTTTACGGCAAACGGAAAGACGGTTACGACGAGCGCGAAAAATTATATCTCTCTTGCAAGCTATAAGGTGATTTACCTCGACGAAGAGGGCAATCAGCTTCTTGCAATCGAAAACGTGCATAACGGTTATTATCAAAAGACGACGCTCGGCTCCCTCGGCGCACCCGACATTCCCGTCAAGCGCGGACACACGGGCGCATGGTCTCTCCCTGCGGAAACGCAGGTAAATTCCGACCTTACCGTCCACGCAATGTACACGGCGAACGTGTACGGCGTAACGTTTACGAGCGAAAGCGCGGCGGAAGGCTGGGAGGAAGAGAACGGCGCGTATGCGCTGCGCGTGCAGATGGCGTACGGCGCGGCGGTATCCTACTACGCGGGCGGAACGCTGTTTGCAAGCGCTTCCGTGAGCGACGGAACGAATGTGTTCGCGCTTCCCGAAATTCCCGTATGGAACGGCAAGGAAGGCGCTTGGACGCAGATTTCCGTAAGCGAACGCGGCGCGGAGTTTTATGCCGAGTATCCGCTCGACAGCGTCGTCTATTCCAGCGAAATAACCTTTACTTATAACGGCGCGAAGTACGATTCCTACCGTCAGCAGTACGAGGGCGAATACTCGCTCATCACGCCCGTTGCAGAGGGGTATACCTTCCTTGGCTGGTACGATAAAAACGATGGCTGGAAGCGCGTGGAAAAGCTGTCGCCTACGGCGGACGCGGGCGTTACGGAGGTAGAAGCGCTTTGGATTTCCGATGCGAAGGTTTCGGTGAGCGGAAGCCGTGATTTTAAGTGGGGAACGGTGAAGTATAACCATCGGATCGGAGCAGAGCTTACGGGCGGCGTTCTCGTCGGCGCGTTTGCGGACGAGGCGGAAATATCCGTTTCCTACCGCTATTACGTAAGCAACAATACCGGCTTCGATTCCGCGGCGTTAAGCAACGACAGAACCAACGTATTTACGGAATACCGTTCTTCGGACGAATACACCCATCTGTCCGCCAGCAAAAATTATGGGCATGCCGTTGCGACGGTTACCTATACGTACGGAGATATGACCTTTACCACAGGCGAGGTTCACGGCTATACGGCATACTAAAGGAAAAGCGGAAGGAAATTTCCGCTTTTTTTGTATCATTTTGCTTGCGTTTATGCGTAAAATATGGTAATATTATCGTATAAATGCATAGAAGCGGAATAGTAACGCGTTCTTACCCTTTCAGAGAGCTGCCGTTTGGTGCGAGGCGGCGGAGAATGCGCGCGAACTCGCCGCGGAGCAGTCCGCCCGAACGGAAGTAAGGCGGAACGGCGGCTCTCCGTTATGGAGGCGGGATACGGAAGTATCCGTAAAGGGGCGGAATGTTTTCCGCAACGGGAGTGGTACCGCGCTTTTTGCGTCTCTTGGCATCAAGGGGCGCGTTTTTTATACGGCGGCGGCAGAGAAGGAGAACGGAACATGAAAAAATATTGCAAGCAGTTTATTTTGCCTTCCGTAAGGTGTATGGACTGGGCGGAAAAGAGCGCGGTGGAGCGCGCACCCGTATGGTGCAGCGTGGACCTTCGCGACGGCAATCAGGCGCTCGTCGAGCCGATGGATTTGCAGACGAAGATAGAATTTTTCAAACTGCTCGTTAAAATCGGTTTTAAGGAGATCGAGGTCGGCTTCCCCGCCGCGAGCGATACGGAATATGCCTTTCTGCGCGCGCTTATAGAAGGCGGACTTATCCCGCCCGACGTTACCGTGCAGGTGCTTACGCAGGCGCGCGCACACATTATCAAAAAGACCTTTGAGGCGATTGAGGGTGCGGAAAACGTTATCGTGCACGTATATAATTCCACTTCCGTCGCCCAGCGCGAGCAGGTGTTCCGCAAAAGCAGGGAGCAGATCAAAAAAATCGCGGTGGACGGCGCAAAGCTACTGAAAGAGCTGACCGAGCGCGCGGAAAAAAATTACCGCTTCGAGTATTCGCCCGAAAGTTTTACGGGCACGGAGCCGGAATACGCGCTGGAAGTCTGCAACGCCGTGCTCGGCGTATGGCAGCCGACGGCGGAGCGCAAGGCGATTGTCAACCTGCCCGCCACGGTGGAAAACGCCATGCCGCATGTCTACGCGCAGCAGGTGGAATATCTCCATAAAAATTTAATCGGCAGAGAAAACGTCGTCCTTTCCCTACATCCGCATAACGACAGAGGATGCGGCGTTGCGGCGGCGGAATTCGGCTTGCTCGCGGGGGCGGACAGGGTAGAGGGCACCCTCTTCGGCAACGGCGAACGCACGGGAAACTGCGACCTCGTAACGCTCGCCATGAACATGTTTTCGCAGGGGATCGATCCGAAACTCGACTTTTCCGATATGCCCGCCGTAACGGAAAAATACCGCGCGTTTACGGGCATGGAGATTTCTCCCCGCCAGCCGTATGCGGGCGAACTGGTATTTGCGGCGTTTTCCGGATCCCATCAGGACGCCATCGCCAAGGGCATGCACTACCGCGCGGAACAAGGTCTTACGGAATGGAGCGTGCCCTATCTTCCCATCGACCCGAAGGACGTCGGCAGGGAGTACGATTCCGACGTCATCCGCATCAATTCGCAGTCGGGCAAAGGGGGCGTGGGGTACGTGCTCGAACAGGCGTACGGCTTGAAGCTCCCGTCTGCCATGAAGGAAGAGATGAGCTACTGTGCAAAGCGCGTTTCCGACAAAACGCATAAGGAGTTGAAGGCGCCCGAGCTCTTGAAGATATTCGAGGAAAATTTCGTCCTGCCCCGCAATCGGTTCGAGGTTGGCGAAGTGCATTACAAGCAGGAAAACGGTATTACCGCTACGGTGGAAATTGTGAAGGGGCAAACACGCGCCGTCGTCGAAGCGGAGGGGAACGGTCGTCTGGACGCCGTCTCCAACGCCTTCAAAAAACATTTTGGCATATCGTATACGCTCACGGGCTACGAGCAGCACGCGCTCGCTTCCGGGTCGTATGCGCAGGCGCTCACATGCGTGGGCGCGGAAAAAGACGGGAAAATATATTGGGGCGCGGGAAGGCATTCGGATATTATCCGCTCTTCCGTCTGCGCGCTCGTCTCGGCGCTCAACAATTATTTCAAGGAAGAGGAAAATAAAAATCTTTTCGTTTGATTTTTGGCGCGCCGCGTGATAAAATAATACGGAATCTAAATTTATATCGAGAGGTCAATCATGGCAGCGAAAAACGACAGATACGAACTCAATAAAAACCTCGCGCAGATGCTCAAAGGCGGAGTTATTATGGACGTAACCACGCCCGAACAGGCGAAAATCGCGGAAGAGGCGGGTGCTTGCGCCGTCATGGCGCTCGAACGCATTCCCGCGGACATCCGCGCGGCGGGCGGCGTGTCGCGCATGTCCGATCCGAAGATGATAAAGGGCATTCAGCAGGCGGTTTCCATTCCCGTCATGGCGAAGTGCCGCATCGGGCATATCGCCGAAGCGCAGATACTGCAGGCGATCGAAATCGACTATATCGACGAGAGCGAAGTTTTATCCCCCGCGGACGACGTGTATCATATCGACAAAACGCAGTTCGCCGTGCCCTTCGTGTGTGGCGCGCGAGACCTCGGGGAAGCGCTTCGCCGCATTGCGGAAGGGGCTTCCATGATACGCACGAAGGGGGAGCCCGGCACGGGCGACGTCGTGCAGGCGGTGCGCCACATGCGCATGATGTCGGCGCAAATCCGCAAAATCGTTTCCATGCGCGGCGACGAACTGTATGAGGAAGCGAAAAATCTGCGCGTTCCCGTGGAGCTCGTCGAATACGTGCACGAAAACGAGAAGCTCCCCGTCGTCAATTTTGCGGCGGGCGGAGTCGCAACCCCCGCGGACGCCGCGCTCATGATGCAGCTCGGCGCGGAGGGCGTGTTCGTCGGGAGCGGTATCTTCAAATCGGGCAATCCCGCAAAGCGCGCTCGCGCCATCGTGCAGGCGGTTACCAATTACGAAAATCCCGAGATTCTCGCCGAGCTTTCGGAAGATTTGGGCGAGGCGATGGTCGGTATCAACGAGCAGGAAATCGCCCTTTTAATGGCGGAGCGCGGAAAATAGGTTCACGACTTTTCTTTTTTATGAAACAAAGTCGTGAGCGGAGAACTATTTTGCAATAATGAGTGAAATTGCCGCGCCGACCGGGTCGAATGATCGGGCAATAAGCCGCAGATATGCGGCAAACGGGGCTCATCGAAATTGGATTCACGTACTTTCATTGAAGGGAATAGCCGCGAACGGAGACGGAATCGGTAATGAAAATAGGTATTTTTGCTTTTCAGGGGGCGTTTGCCGAGCATGCGCGCGCGTTTGCCGAATTGGGCGTGCAGACAACGGAAATCCGCCGCAGAGAACATTTTCATCAATCATTCGACGGCGTCGTGCTTCCCGGCGGGGAATCGACCGTGCAGGGAAAGCTGATGCGCGAAGAGAATTTACTTGAACCTCTTCGGCGTGCCGTGCAAGAAGGCTTGCCCGCGTTCGGTACCTGCGCGGGATTGATTTTGCTCGCAAAAAAAATAAGCAACGACGGGAACGCATATCTCGGGACGATGGATATTACGGTAAAGCGCAATGCGTACGGACGGCAGATCGGTTCGTTCCGCTCCGAACTCGAAGTAAAGGAAATCGGTAATTTTCCTGCCGTATTTATCCGCGCGCCGTATATCGAATCTGCGGGAAAGGACGTGAAAATCCTCGCGGAGTACGGCGGAAAAGCCGTTGCGGCGCGGCAGGCACATATGCTCGTTACCGCATTTCATCCCGAACTTACCGATGATTTGCGTATTCATGCATATTTTACGGAACTTGCAAGGGGGCGCATATGAACGCGGTCAACTACGATAGGGAAATGCGTGCCGTGCTCGCGGCGGAACGCGGTAAGCGGCTGCTGCTTCACAGCTGCTGCGCGCCCTGCTCTTCTTATTGCCTGCAAGAGGTTGCGCCGATGTTACAAACGACGGTATTTTACTACAACCCGAATTTAGATTGCGCGGAGGAATACGAAAAGCGAAAGGCAGAGCAGATTCGTTTTTTGCGGGAGACGGGGTTTGCCGATTTTCTCGATTGCGATTATTCGCCCGAAGCGTTTGCCGAAATCGCGCGCGGGCTGGAAGGGGAAAAAGAGGGCGGCGCGCGCTGCGCTAAATGTTTTGCGCTCCGCTTAGACAGAACGGCGCGGACGGCGAAGGAGAACGGGTTCGATCTGTTCGGAACGACCCTCACCGTTTCCCCGCTCAAAAATGCCGAGATCATCAACCGGATAGGATATGCGGCGGCGGAAAAATACGGCGTGAAATATCTGCCGTCCGATTTCAAGAAGCGGGGCGGATATTTGCAGTCGGTAACGCTTTCCAAACAATACGGTTTGTACCGCCAGAACTACTGCGGTTGTGTTTATTCCAAAAGGGAACGAGAAGAATAACGCCCCCGGCTTTTTTCCGGGGGCGTTATTCTAAATTAAATAATTCATTCGGGGAGATGTCGTAAAGTTTGCATAGCGCAATGATTTGTTCATAATTGAGTTGAAAAACGCCGTTTTCAAAACGGCTGTATTGCTGCTGCGTCATGCCGAATCGCTCGGCGACCTGTCGTTGCGTGTATCCTTTGTCTTTCCGTGCCTCTTTCAGATTTTTTCCGATTATTTTTGATATATTCATAAAAAATTTATATCACAATATGATGTAAAACGCTTGACATACATCATATTATGATGTACAATTATGCCAAATTATTCACGATGGAGGAAAATATGAAAAAGTTTGGCAAATTTATTGCATTGGTATTCGCTTGCCTCGGAATGCTGCTGGCATTTGTCGGATGTGGCGGTAACGGCTGCAAAGAAGCGGCGGAGGCGCTCGTCAGCGCAAAAAGTTTTACGGTAAAGAAAAGCGACAGCGAAATTTTGCGCTATGCGGGAAATACCGCTTATTGGAAGTATACGGACAGTCTTGGCGAATATACCGAGTATTATTTTTATCCCGATTCCGAAGGCAAGCATTGGATATACGAAAAAGCCTTCAAGGCAGACGAGTGGACGAAGGAAGCCGTGTCGGCGGACAGATATGTGCAATACCTTTATATGGTTAAAAATTCGCTTGGATGGAAAGAGGGAACGATGGATTACGTTGCCTGCATTACGATGGATTTCGACGGGCTTATGACCTCGGTAGACGGGAAATATCGTTTGAAGGATTCCTTCTCTATCGTCAAGGATTTACCGTGTGGCAGGAAAAGGGCGCGCTTATGATAGATGCGACCGTTTATACGACAAAGGTGCTCCTTGCGGTTTCTGCAATCAACGGAACAAAGGTCGAACTCCCCGCAAACGTTGCGCAAAACGCTAAGGTCGGCAGTATCGATATGCCGTAACATACAATAAAATTTTAATTCAAGCGGGCGGAATGTTGATTTTCCGTCCGCTTTGTGTTATAATACAAGCGAAAAAACTTGCTTGCAAGGGTTTTTGAGCGTCGTATTCAAACTTTAACGGATTTTTCGTAAGAAAAATAGCGACGCGCAAGCGGCGCAAAAAAAACTTTGATTTTTTGCATTGCTATGTTATAATACAAATAAAAAAACATGTAAAATTTTCGGAGGCGAGATTATGTCGGAAAAGACGGCAGGGCAGAAAAAACAGGAAGCGCTTTCTTACAAGAAAAAGAATTACTTTGAAACGGCTTCCCCCGCGGAGCGCAAGGAAATGTTCGACTATGCGGAGGGCTATAAGGTTTTCCTCGATAAGGGAAAGACGGAGCGCGAAGCGTGCGATTTCGCGGTGAATGCCGCGAAGGAAAAGGGTTTTACCGAATACAGGTTCGGGGACAAGCTCAAAAAGGGCGATAAAAAATATTTCGTCAACCGCGGCAAAAGCGTGGTTATCTTCCGTATCGGCACGGAGAATATCGAAGAGGACGGGCTCCGCATTATCGCAAGCCATATCGACGCGCCCCGCGTAGACATCAAGCAAAACCCCTTATATGAAGAGGGGAACATGTGTTTCCTCAAAACGCATTACTACGGCGGCATCAAAAAATACCAGTGGACGGCGATCCCGCTCGCGCTGCACGGCGCGGTTGTGCTCAAAGACGGCAGTAAAATCGATATTAGCATCGGAGAGGACGAGGGCGATCCCGTGTTCTGCATCAACGACATTTTACCCCACCTGGGCAGGGAGCAGATGGCGGGTCCCGCGGGAAAAATCATCGAGGGCGAACAGCTCAACGTGCTCGTGGGCGGTCTGCCTTACGACGACAAGGAAGTGAACGATAAAATAAAATTGACGGTGCTCTCCGTTCTCAATGAAAAATACGGCATGTGCGAAGAGGACTTTTTGTCGAGCGAGCTTTGCGCCGTTCCCGCCTTCCGCGCGCGCGACATCGGGGTAGACCGCTCCCTCATCGGCGCTTACGGGCACGACGACAGAGTGTGCGCCTATCCCGCATTGACCGCCGTTCTCGACAATGACAGCCGTCATACCGTGCTTTCCATGCTCGTGGACAAAGAGGAAATCGGAAGCGAGGGCACGACGGGCATTCAGAGTAAAGTTTACGAAGATTTGATGGAGGAAATCTCCGTCGCGCTCGGGGCGAACTTCCGCAAGGTGCGCGCGAATAGCAAGTGCCTCTCTTCCGACGTTACCGCCGCGTATGACCCCAATTTCCCTTCCGTGTTCGAGAAGATGAATTCGGCGATGCTCTCCTGCGGCACCTGCATGAGCAAGTTTACGGGCGCTGGAGGGAAGAGTTCTTCCAACGACGCTTCGGCGGAGTTCGTAGGTGAGATCCGCAAGGCGTTCGCTTCCGAAGGCGTCGTCTGGCAGACGGCGGAGCTCGGCAAGGTGGACGCGGGCGGCGGCGGCACGGTCGCCAAGTTCGTCGCAAAGCTCAACATCGACACCGTGGATCTTGGCGTTCCCGTCGTTTCCATGCACGCGCCCTTCGAGGTTGTCTCCAAAGCCGACCTGTTCAGTAATTATAAGGCTTTCCTCGCGTTCCTGAAATAAAATAAAATTCGATAAAAAATTATCGAATTTTGCTTGACATTTCGTTTCGTCTGTGATATGATTATACCGTCAAATGAATACGGCTCGCTTCGGGCGGGCACAAGAGGGAGTAATTTGCGTCGGTTCCGCGGGAAAGCGGGAAGGGCGTAGCGAATCGTCAATACGGCGGAAGGGATTCCGCCCGATCAGCTTTCAAAAATGAGACCCGTATGCGCAGAAATGCGGTACGGGTCTTTTTTCTTTCCTTGCAGCTATGCCCGGAGTCAGCCGAAAGAAAGACAAGGAGAGAATTATGATTTTTTCATTTTTAACGGCAACATTGTTTTTGGCGCTTATCGCACTCGGCACGGCGTTTTTCGTGCTCGGCTACGTGCGCAAAAAGCGCCGCAGCGGCGGCAAGGGGGTGCCGACGGCGGTTTCCGCCGCATTCATTGCGGCGGGTGCGCTGCTCATGTTCCTCATCCCCGGTTCTTTCCACACGGTGGAGGCGGGCACGGTCGCGGTCGTCAAACGTATGGGAGTGATAAGCGCGGTGGAGGCTCCGGGCACGTACTTCGATTTCTGGCTCATCAGTAAATACGAAACGTACGACGCAAAGGTTCGGCAGGTGGAAATCAATACCGACGCATACACGCTCGATTCGCAGTCTATGGATATTTCCATGGTCGTGCAATTTCAGATCAGGCAGGACAACGTGAAGGAGATCGCGCTCAATTACGGCGGCATGGAAGCGCTCACCAACAGGATCCAGAGCGTCGCCGTGGAGCGCACCAAGGCGACACTTTCCAAATATCAGGCGGAAAAGCTCATCGAACAGCGCAGCAGCATTTCGCCCACCGTCGAGCGGGAAATTTCCGACGCAATCGGTGATAAATACTATGTAACGTTCAACAGCGCCGTGCTCACCGACATCACCTTCTCCGACGCGTTTGAAGCGGCGGTGGAAGCCAAGATGATGGCGCAGCAGGAGAAATTGCAGGCGCAGTACGAGAACGAAAAGAAAAAGGAGCAGGCGGAAACGGCGCTCTACGTTGCCCAACAAGAGGCACAGGCGCTGCTTGCCAAAGCGCAGGCGGAGGCGGACGCACAGGTCGCGCAGGCACAGGCGGAAGCGCGCTCCATCATGCTCAAAAGCGTGGAGATTGCGCGGATGCTCGGCTATACCGTTACCGAAAGCGCGACTGATGCAACGGACGCAGAAGGGGAAAACAAATTCACGACCGTTTATCGTATCGAATACGACGAAACCCATACGGGCGCGGATATTGCCGAATACATGAAGTATATCGAATACATGTCGAAGTGGAACGGCGAACTTCCGCAGGTCGTGGCGGGGGAGAACGGCTTTATGATTACCGTACCCCTGCCGGGCAACGGCGCGGACGGCGGAAACGCTTGATCGTTTTCCGATGAAATAAAAAAATCGGCTTCGTCAGAAGCCGATTTTTTTCTTATTCCGCGTGTTTGTTGATTTCCAGTTGACCGAGTATGTAGTTGACCCAGCCGAACCCGATCAGGGAAAGGATAAGGTACAGTGCGCCGCCGTCCGCAACTTTTACGCCGAGCTTGTAATTCCAGTAAAAGCCGTAAATACCGAACGAGATAATCGTGAACAGGAGCGCAAGTCCGCCGCTTGCGGTCGCTTGCTCGGGGTTCACTTTGTTGCTGTCGTTGGTGAGACAGATGAACCAGTAAATGCCGTAAATTCCGAACGTGATGATCGTGAACAGAACGGCGAGCCCTACGTTACGTTTTTTAATCATTTCATATTCCTCCGTTCGACATTTTTTGTCGTGATTTTTATTATATAGACAAAAAATGTCTGTTTCAAGTATTTTAGATTGTTTCTGTCTATAATTTTTGCATGAAGATCATGTTCTCCGTTAACTTGAAACTGTTGCGGGAAGGGGCGGGCTTGCGTCAACAGGACTTGGCGGAAAAATTGGATACCACGCAGCGGAAGGTATCTTATTGGGAGAGCGGAAAGGTAGAGCCCGATTTGGAAAATTTGTGGCGTATCGCCGAATTTTTCGGCATTACGATAGACGAGCTTGTGGGAAAAGAAGAATGACCGCCCGAATCCGTCTATATTCGGGCGGTACTGCACAGACGGCGAAGGAAAGTCGGGATAAAAAATAAAAACGCCCCGCGCTGAATTTCGCGGGACGCCGTTCTTTTGAAATTACTGTGAGAGCTTTTTTTGTTGCCGTCTACCGAAGCGGTAACGCGGCAGGTAACTCCAACAAAGCTACCTTATGGCACACGCACGGCACCGTTTAGTGCTGCTGTATCCCTACCCTGACACGGTTCGCGGGCGTACGTTGCATAAGACCTTGTTATCAACATTCCTTACCGCGTGCGGCCTTCCATAGCCGGCACCGGGAAAAGCGTTCGGTTCTGCTATTGCGGATTGCAGATACAGGGCACCGCAAACTCCCCACCTATCACAGCCCTATCAGTTTACAACAATTCAAAGAAATTTGCAAGCGTTTTTCGGCAGTCGGTTGACATTTCCCGCGATTCGGGATAGAATAGAAAGAAAAAACGGCAGGTATGTTTCGATGGCGGAAAATTGCACGCACGACTGCTCCTCTTGCAGCAGTAGCTGTTCTTCGCGGGATAAAAAATCCTTTATCAAACCGCTTCATAAAAAATCAAACGTAAAGCGCGTCGTCGCGGTGGCGAGCGGAAAGGGCGGCGTTGGAAAATCTCTCGTAACGGCGCTCCTTGCGGTGCGCGCATGCGCTTCGGGAAAGCGCGCCGCAATTCTCGACGCGGACATTACGGGACCTTCCATTCCCAAAATGTTCGGCGTACGCGAGCACGCGAGGGGAGAGGAGGGCGAAATTTATCCCGTCCGTTCGGCAAGCGGTATTCAGATGATTTCCATGAACAATCTTCTGGAAAACGAAAACGACCCCGTCGTATGGCGCGGTTCGCTCATTGCGGGCGCGGCGGTGCAGTTCTGGACGGACGTCGTGTGGGACGACGTGGACATCATGTTCATCGATATGCCGCCCGGCACGGGCGACGTTCCGCTTTCCGTATTCCAGAGCATTCCGCTGAGCGGCATCGTTGTGGTTACCACGCCGCAGGATCTCGTGGGCATGATCGTGAATAAAGCGCTCAATATGGCGAAGATGATGAATGTGCCCGTTTTAGGCATTGCCGAAAACATGAGTTATATCGCCTGTCCCGACTGCGGAAAGAGATTGGAGCCCTTCGGCGCTTCCCGCGTGCGGGAAACGTGCGAGCGATTCGGCATTCCCTCTTCCGCGCGGATTCCGCTCGACTCCGGCTTTGCCTCCCTTGCGGACGGCGGCAGTATCGAGCGTGCGGATACCGACGCATTGAAGGAAATTTACGCGCAGATTCTTACCTCGCGCGAAATCGTGAAAAGATAAAAGAATGAAAAAACGGCGGAACGAAAGTTCCGCCGTTTTTTATTTTCCGTATTATTCGTCGTCGGTCGTGATTTCGACGGGCGCCGTTTCCGCGAAGCGTTTTGTCGATTCGATGGCGTTTCTGTAACGTTCCATATCCTTATAATCCGCGCCGAGCGCGAGCAGTTTGCCGTTCGCGTTGAGCAATTGCAGAATATAATCGCCCGTCTTGGTGCGTACAGGGGCGAAGTTGCCCGCCGCAATATTTTTTTTGTACGTTTCGATTCCCTTTTTCGCGTTGGAAAGGGATGTGTATTCGCCGCTGCCAAGCATCTTTTCGCCGTTGGAGGCGTATAAATCGAAGGCAAATCCGTTATCCGTCGTCTTGATGACCCATTTTCCGCTGTAGGCGTCTGACGTGTTCGCCGCCTTTTTTTGCACGGGCGCGGGAACCGGCTTTTTCGGTTCTTCTTTCATGGGAACGGGCTTTGCAGGTTTTGCTTCTTGCTTGACTGCGGGAATCGGCTTTCTCGCTTCTTCCTTGGGAGCGGGTTTTGCCGTTTTTGCCGTCGTCTTTACGGTGTGAGCGGGCTTCTTTTCGGGCACGGGAGCGGGAGCGGGCTTTTTCGGCTCTTCTTTCACGGGAACGGGCTTTGCAGGTTTTGCTTCTTGCTTGACTGCGGGAATCGGCTTTATCGCTTCTTCTTTGGATGCGGGTTTTGCCGCTTTCGCCGTCGTCTTGACCGCATGCGCGGGCTTTTTCGCGGGAGTTTTTTCCGCTGCGGGAGCAGGCTGTTTCTTTTCTTCTTTTACGGGAGCGGGTTTCGTTTGCTCCGAAACGGCAACGGGCTGCGGCTTTTTCGCTTCTTGCTTGGGAGCGGATTTCGCAGGTTTTTCTTCCGTTCTAACCGCATGCGCGGGTTTCTTTTCGGGTGCCTTCTTCTCCGCGGGCTGCGCGGGAGCGGGCTTTTTCGGCTCTTCTTTTACGGGCTCTACGGGTTCGGGTTTTGCCTGCTCTTCGGGGTGTTTTTCGACGACAGAGAGCTCCACGAAGGTCGTAACGGTATCGCGCTTTTCCTCCGTTTGTTCCGTTTCCGTTACAACGGGCGCGGGTGCTTCTTCCGCCGCTTCCGCCGCATATGCGGGGCTTTCTTCGTCGGGAAGCGGGACCTCCGTTTCTTCCGCAACAGGTTCATAATAGGGGGATTCTGCAACGGGCGCGTCCGCGGGGTTTTCCGTAACGACGGGCGCCGGTTCTTCCGCTGCGGGAATTGATTCCGTTTCGGCGGGAAGTTCCGCCTGTTCCCGTTCGGCGGGCGGTTCTGCCGCGTCCGTAGGCATCTCTTCCGATACCTCCGGTGCGGATTGTTTCATAAGTCCGGCATTCTTCCTGCTCTTTGCCGCGAGTACGATCAGTACAATCAGCATTGCGATCACCGCTACGATAATCACCGCAAGAATTACGGCAAGAACCAGGTGATCCTTTACATATTGCACCAAAGCATCCATGATAACGTATGACTCCTTTTATTTTTACATAAAAATTATTTTACTGTTTCTTTCATTTTAACATGAAAAAGCAAATCTGTCAATCCATTGACAAATGTTTTTCGATGCGGTATGATGGGATTATGAAAAAAGTTATCATTGCGGGAGGGGGCGCTTCCGGTATGGCGTGCGCCGCTTTTCTCGCAAAAAATACCGATTTCGCCGTTACGGTGTTGGAGCGAGGGGAACGTCTCGGAAGAAAGCTTTCCGCAAGCGGGAACGGACAGGGCAACGTAACCAACTTCAACGAGGGAGCAGAGCACTACTTTTCCGACGATAAGGAAAAAGTCGCACGCGCGCTCGCCCGATTCGGCGCGCGCGATACCGTTCGGTTTTTAGAAGAGATGGGCGGAGTATTTCTTCCCGACGGGCGCGGCAGAGTATATCCCGCGGGCAGGCAGGCTTCTGCCGTAACCGATTTATTGCGCGGCGCGCTTTCCCGCCGCGGCGTGAACGTATGCTTCGGCGCGCACGTGCGTTCGGTTTCATACGACGGGCAATTCTGCGTAAAGTGGGAAAACGGACATATGCGCGGCGACGCGTTCGTGTTGGCGGCGGGGGGATGCGCTGCGCCCAACTTCGGCACGGACGGAAACGCTTATTCTTTGGCGCAGGCGTTCGGGCATACGGTAACGCCTCTTTCCCCCGCGCTCGTACAGCTTCGGTGCGAGCCTTCCGCCGTGCGCGGCTTGAAGGGTATCCGCGCGGACGCGCTTTTGCGCGTCGTGCGGGAGAAGCGGGAAATTTACGCCGTGCGGGGCGACGTGCTTTTTACCGAAAGCGGCGTTTCGGGCGACGCCGTATTCCGGGCTTCGTCGTACGCGCTAGCGGGCGACGAGCTTTTCATTGATTTTTTGCCCGACGTATCCGAGGAGCGGCTGTTGCGGGCGCTTTCCCGCGGAGAGGGGGAAAACTGTCTTTTGTGCGTGGTAAACAACGGTCTGGGGCGCGTGATCTTCAAGCGCACTGCGGGCGACGGCAGGAGAATAGCCGAACTCGTGAAAGGGTTTCCGCTGCGGGTAACGGGGACGCTCGGCTATGCGTACGCGCAGGTAACGAAGGGCGGGATCCCGCTTTCGGAAACGGACGACGATTTTATGAGCAAAAAACGGAGCGGGATGTATTTTGCGGGAGAGATCCTTAACGCAGACGGCGAATGCGGCGGATACAATCTGCAATGGGCGTTTACCTCCGCCTATTGCGCCGCGGAGGGAATCGCGCGATGAATCTCGTATTGCACAATATCCTACTCCGTCCGCATCAGAAGGAGAGCTCTCTCGTCTCGATATGCGAGAAAAAGCTGCGCGCGCCCTGTGCGTACATGAGGATTCTCAAAAAATCGCTCGACGCGCGCGACAAGGCGGATATCAAGTGGGTGTATTCCTTGGAATGTTCGGACCGGGAGCAGCCCAGAACGCCGCGCACGTACGAAAAAATCAACAAAGCGCCGCCGCGCGTCTATATTGCGGGCGCGGGTCCCGCGGGCTTATTCTGCGCATTGAGGCTCGTTCGCCGCGGCATTTGCCCCGTGATTTTGGAGCGAGGCAAGCGCGTGGAGGAGCGCGCGGAGGACGTTGCCCGTTTCTTCGGGAGCGGTGCGCTCGATCCCGAAAGCAACGTGCAGTTCGGGGAAGGGGGCGCGGGCACTTTTTCCGACGGAAAACTCAACACGCAGACCAATAATCCGCTTAACCGCGAGGTGCTGGAAGACTTCGTAGCGTTCGGCGCGCCTGCGGAGGTCGGTTATCTTGCAAAGCCGCACGTGGGGAGCGATAAGCTTCGGGCGGTCGTCGCCAACATCAGGAATTACATGATAAGCCGCAGCGGGGAGATCCGTTACGGCGCCAAGCTGACCGACGTTCATTTCCGCGACGGAAAACTCTGCGGGGTGTCCGTAAACGGTGCGAGGGAGGACGCGGACGAGCTCGTCCTCGCCGTAGGGCACAGTGCGCGCGACACGTTTGAAATGCTGCTTTCGCGCGGATTTCACATGGAGCAAAAGGAGTTTGCCGTCGGCGTTAGGGTAGAGCATTTGCAGGCGGAAATCGGGCGGGCGCAGTACGGTTCGGGATACGCGGCGCTTCCCGCGGCGGATTATAAGTTGGTTTCCCACGCGCACGAACGCGCCGTATTCACCTTTTGCATGTGCCCGGGCGGCGTCGTCGTGCCGTCCGCTTCGGAGGAGGGCGGCGTGGTCGTAAACGGTATGAGCGATTTTGCGCGCGGCGGCAGAAACGCAAATTCCGCGCTCGTCGTGCAGGTCAAAAAAGAGGACTTCGGCGGCGATTCTCCGCTTGCGGGGATCGAGTATCAGCGTAAAATCGAGCGCGCGGCGTATCTTGCGGCGGGCGGCGGATACCGCGCACCCGTGCAGCTTGCAGGCGATTTTCTCGCGGGAAAGGAGAGCTATTACTTCGGCTCCGTTCAGCCGACCTATGCGCGGGGCACGGCGTTCGCGCCCGTAAACGCCTATCTTCCCGCGCCGCTGTGCGAAGCGCTCCGCCTTGCGATTCCCGATATGGGAAGAAAATTGTGGGGATTCGATTGCTTCGACGCCGTGCTCACGGGAGTGGAGTCGCGCACGAGCTCGCCCCTTCGCGTGATGCGCGAAAGCGATATGCAGGCGGCGGGTTTTCGGGGCGTTTACCCTTGCGGAGAGGGTTGCGGCTATGCGGGGGGGATTACGTCCGCGGCGGCGGACGGCATCAGGGCGGCGGACGCGCTTGCAAACAAATATATGTAAACGGAACAGCAAACGCCCTCCCGAACTCGGGAGGGCGTTTGCTAATGAGAGAATATGAAAAAATTGTGGTGTGTAAGCCGTTTTTTGCCGCGGAATTATCATCGTTCCGTTTTGTGCTTCTATCATACCGCGCATTCGTGTAAATTTTGTGATAACGCCGTAAAAGGAGGGCGAATTTTCCGAAAAGATTTTACCGAAATTCGGCAAAAAATTTTATTTTATCTATTGCAAAGTAAACTATTTTATGCTAAAATAAAACAAATTTCAAATATTAGGGGGAAATTATGAGGAAGGCAGGGAAAATCGTCGCCCTTTCGCTTGGGTCGCTCCTTTCGCTTTCGCTGTTTGCGGCGTGCGGAAAGGACGCGGGCGGCGGAGAGCAGGTCGGGAGCGACGTCGTAACCAGCGCGCGTTCTGCGGTCGTCGTGTGCGATAATCTCGGCGGCGGATATATTGCCCAAGCTGACACGCAGTACAAGCTCGAACTGAAAAAAGAGGTGGGGAGCATTACGCTTTCCGCGACGGATAAGGACGGGGAAGCCGTTTCCGATCCCGATACGGTGGCGACGTTCGACCCGAACACCAAAGTTCTCACGGGGAAAGGGGAAGGCACGGCGAAGCTCACGTTAAAGACGAACACGGGCGAGAAAATTACCGACGTTACGGTGGAGGTGAAGCCCGCTTACGTTACAAATCCGGGCAACCAATATTCGGGCACGCGCAGCGACTACGCCGAAAACGGAAAACTGCTCGGCGAAACGCACGACCCTTCCCTCATCGAAGTGGAAGAGGACGGCGCGCCCATGTATTATATCTTCTCTACGGGCTGGAATGACAGCACCAAGGTGAACGGCGCGGCGACCTGGGGCAACGAGATTCGGAAATCACGCGACATGCTCACTTGGGAGTTCGTCGGCAGAACCTTTTCCGCGCAGGAGCGGCAGGATATGCTCGGCAGCGAAGTGGGGGAATGGCTTTACGGAAAGAACGGAGAAACGGATTCTTTCTCCTGGCATAACAAAGACAGCTGGTGGGCGCCCGACATCGTGCCCGCGTCGGGCGGCGGTTATTGGCTTTATACCTGCGTCGTAGACGGGAGTTCCGATAAAGACGGGTTTCCCATCGGCAATCAATATTTTGCGCGCGCGTGCATTATCCAGTGTTATTCGCCCACGTTGGAGCCCGGCTCCTTTGAATACAGAAGCGTATTGATGCAGTCGAGCATTCTGCGCAATGCGTCCTCCGCAAACGAAGTAAACGGCATCGACCCGCAGATCATCTACGATAAGGACGGCGGAATGTACATGGCGTACGGCTCCTTCGGTTCGGGCAATTATATGTTGGAGCTCGACCCGCAGACGGGACTCAGAAAGGACGGGCAGAACTCCTGGAAGACGCACGACGAAATCAGACGGTACGTATCGGAAATCGGTACGCTGAAGAACACTCAGAACCCCGACGCAGATAACAAGGTCATCGGTTGGGAGCATGATTACTACGGCAAGAACATCAGCCGCAGAAACATGGAAGCTCCCGTCATCGCCCGCCACGACAACGTTACGGTATCCGACGAAAACGGCATTCAGGCGGAGGGCAAGACCTTCTACTATTCCATGCACTCCTACAACGGACTTGCCGACGCGTATATGATGTGGGGCGGCAGGAGCGAGAACGTTTGGGGCGTTTACCGTTCGGTAGGCGGCGGCGTCGTTTATAACGAGAATATCACGAGCAATGCGAACGAGGGCAACAAGTATATGGGCGCGTTCACCTGGTCGGATAAGTCGGACGGAAATAAGGAAATCGATATCATCCTTCCCGGACACAATGACCTGTTCACGACGAGCGACGGAACGAGCGTCGCGGCGTACATCACGCGCACGGCGGCGGGGACCAACTATACGGGCGCGCAGTTCTTCGTTCAAATCCACCAGTACTATCTGAACAGCTTCGGCGACATCGTCATCAACCCCAACCGTTACGGCGGAGAGGTCGACCGCTCTGTGAGCAAGGAGGAGCTCCTTCACTATACGGATGGCGGCAAGTTTAAGATGGTCGTCATGAATAACAATAACGTAAATCAGAAATCGGTGGACGTCGTTTTGACCGACGACGGAAAAATTACCTACAATTCCGTGGAAATCGGCAGCTGGCTGATGTACGGCGAAGGCTACATCAAGTTCGAGTTTACTAGTCCTTTGGCAATTTCCGTAGCAATTCCCATGCTTTCGGGCAGCGGCGAGAATGTGTTCTACGGCGTCGTGCGCCCCGCATGGCTGGGCGATCAGAACAAGTCGGGCTTCACGATCACCTGTATGGGACATACGGGCGGCAACAGGAGCATGGCGATGTTCATGAATAACTACTCCAACATTACGGGCGAAACGCTCGTCGGTTGATAGACTTTCGGGGGATTTATAAGAGGAACCGCCCGCGGCAGATTGCCGCGGGCGGTCTTCGTTATCCCGTTAAACGAACAGCGTCTGATATTCGTTGCTGTGTCGTCCCGTTAAAGCGTTATAAATATCGTTGGCGCGAACGTCCGTTTCGAAGCATTCGAGCGCTTCCTTTTTCAAAGCGGCGGCGTCGCTCTTCCGTACGACGAGCGGAAACTTTCCTTCGCCGAACAGCGCAAGCGTTTCGTCCGAGCCCTCTTTTTTCACGGCGAGCACGTTGCAGTAAAGGGGATTTTCGAGAAATCGCCTGACGTCCTTTAACTTGATTTTCAATAAATTCTGCGCGAGGATGCGCTTTAAGCGGGAAAGGGTGTATCGCTTGGAGACTGCTTTTTCCATAAGTTCATCGCGCGCGGGATTGGTCTTGGCGAGCGCTTTCAGGCGGTTTTCCAGCCCCTCCGAACAGTCGGGGCATTGCGCGATTTCTTCTTCCGCGGCGGCTGCGAGGGCGTACATTTCCGCCTGCTCGAAGGGATATTTTTCAGCAAGGAGCGCGTCTCGGTATACGGATTCGGGCAGGTTGTTTTTGAGCGCTTTGCGGCTTCTGCGCGAATCTTCTTCCATGCAGGCGCGCAGCGCCGTCGCCGAAGAAAAGTTCTTGAAGAGAGAAGTATCGGCGTATCCGCCTCCTATGCGGGGAATGGGCAAGGGCTTGATTGCGCTTTTTTCCGAGAGAAGCGCGCGGCAGTACTCCGTTCCGAGTATATTGTTGGGCGAAGTCAACAGCGCTTCGTCGACGTCGCCGTGGAATTGCAGGACAGCTTCCGTGCGCGCTTTGATATAAGAAGCGCCGCCTTTCATGTTCTCTTTCAGCGCGTTTTTGAATTCTTTGCTTTCGGAAAGGGTTGCGTTTGCGGCATGTAGAAAATTTTCCGCCGAGCCGCTTTCGCACCCGAAAGCGAGGGTATCGACTGCGGGAACGGAACAAATAATCTTTACCGCGCCCCGGGCAAACAGTTCGGCAGGCGATACCGCAAAGGATACGGGCAACTCTAAAACGGCGTCCGCGCCGTTTTCCACAGCGTGGCGGGCGCGCGTGAATTTGTCGAACACCGCCATATCGCCGCGCTGCGTGAAGTTGCCGCTCATTACGCATACGATTTTGTCGCATCCGCTCGCTTCACGGATTTTGCCGAGTTGATATTTATGCCCGTTGTGAAAGGGATTGTATTCGCAAATTACCGCACAAATTTTCATTTTAGCCTCTTTTATACAATATATTGTGTTTTAATACTAAACTATCACTATATATAGTTTGCTGTCTTTTGTTTGTCCACGTTTTGTCCACGCTAATTATCGTCACTTTGAAAAAATTTTTGGATTTTGTCAATCGCATCCGCTTGAGCTTCGAGAGTTGCGTGTGTGTAGACGTCAAGTGTGGTGGACATTTTACGGTGCCCAAGCCTTTGCTGTATGACTTTCGGGTTGACGCCACACGCCAGAAGTATCGTTGCGTGTGTGTGTCTGAAGGTGTGGTACGAAACGCTTTTGCCAAGGATGGAACGTATTTTTTCCAAAGCGTGGTTCAGGCTTCTCATACTCATCCATTCACCGTGCTTGTTGCGGCAAACAAAGTTCATTGTGTCGCCGCCGTCTATGATGTAGGCATTGCTGTCGTAAGAATACGTTGGGTAATAGTCGCCCATATTATTCCTCAAGCAAGTCTGTCTATCATACTCTTTTTGAAGAGCTTGTAACATCTCGTCGTCGAGGGGTATGGTTCTCACTGAGCCAAACTTCGGCGCACTTACCTTTCTCTTGGGGATGCCTTTATTGGCGAGTTGATTAACCTGTATCTTTATTGTAACATTTTTTTGTAAAAAGTCAACTGAATCCCATGTCAGCCCCATAGTTTCGGAGATACGCAGACCACAATGCCATCCCAACATAAGGGGGATATAGTATGTGGTTCCAAAGGGATACTTAGCAACTATTTTTTTGAAGTCTTCTTGTGTGATTGTTGTTCTTTCTTTTGTCATAGGTATTGTTGAAGATAATGGTGGCGTAACGTGAACCGCGGGATCGACTTTGATGAAACCAAAAGGAAATACTGCGCACTGAAATGCAACGTGGATTGTTGCGAGGATGCCAGTGATGTACGACTTTGACTTATCTCTGAACCCGTTAATGAATGTCTGTAAGACGGATGGTGTGATGGAAGATAATCTATACTTGCCGAGCGCAGGTTTTATATTTCGTTCAACGATATACGTGCGCCCCTGCAAGGTTGTATCTTTCCAGTGATTCTTACCATAGTTTTCAAGCCAGAAGTCAAGGTAATCACTTAGGCTGACCGTAGATGGAGTGAAGTGCTCGCCGCTTGCATAGTATTCAGCAAGAGCCTTTGCGCCCGCTTCAAGCGCTTCCTTTTTGGTTCGGAAGCCGGACTTGGTGGCATTTTGTCGCTTGCCGGCGACACTTGCAATTTCAAAGCGATACTCCCAGTTAGGTCGTCGTCCAGTGTTCTTATTTCTGTCTCTTACGTTAATTTTCGCCATTATAATCTAACTCCTTTATTTGAAAGGGGTTAGTTAAATCTTTTCCTTCATAACGGCTTAAAAAATCTGCGAGAGCTTCTTTTCTGACTTTGTACTGCCCAAGTTTTAAGAATGGGAGCAAGCCAGCTTTTCTCAGTTTGTGAACGTAATCTACGTTTGTTTTTAGGAGTGCTGCTACTTCTTTGACCGTATAAAGGATGTTGTCATTTAAGCTAACACCTTTCATAGTTTTATGTATCCTCCACAATGGTGGCAAGTAACAGCTAAAAAATAATATTTCATCTTGTTCATACCTCTCGAAATATATTTTTGCTTTGTGCTATTTATTTTTTAATGGGGCTGATGTGATAGAAGTCTACGCGCCTTTTAACGATGTAGGCGTAGCTATCTTTGCCCGTTGGAATTTTCAATTTTCTTTTCTTTGAGTTCCATAACTCAGTGAAGTCAGCTATGGAGAGGGGGGTACCGATAACAGCTTGCGCGCCCTTCATAATGAAGGCAATCTCTGTAACCGGCTTAAAGGAAATGTCTTCTAAATCGACATTCATTTCTTCAAGTGTTGGCATATAATCTCCTTGTTTATGTCTAAATATGTTTTATAATTCCCAAAAATATAAGACGTAAGTCCTATATTCTATTGTTCTCTAAAGCCTCAACAAACTTCATATACTGGTCTCTATAGCTGAACGCATAGTTGAGCGTACATCCCATAATAGAAGTAATTTTATTGATAAGGCTCTTGTCGGTTGTGTCGTTGTACACTTCAATGAATAGTGCGTTTTTGTGTAGGTTACGGAACACTATCGAAGTCTTCATCGAGCGGGGGATGCAGTTATTAAACCGTTTAATGATTTGGATGATCTGACCGCCGTCGAGCTTTTCGCAATTAGCATCCGTTGGTCTGAACAGGTACTCGTCGCTGCCTTTGAGAATAATTTTTCTACCGGAGGGAAGACCATTGTATTCTTCCAGCCCCGAAAGGTAGTAGAGAGCAGTGAATGGTTGCCCATATACTTCGTAGGTTCCGCTCTTGTTGGTAACCTTGTAGCCGCTTAAATCAATCGGTGTTAAGTCGCGCACTTTGATGTCAGCAATTTCGTCTGGCGTAAACCCAAGCCAACCAAGGACACAGACGGATTTAACTCGTACAAGGTCGGTGGTTGGATTGTAGTTAGCAAGTGCTGAGTTCCCAACCTTGTCAATGAACTCCAGCAGCTCATTGATGCCGCGGAAGTAGCATATTGTGTCTTGTGATGCAAGAACTTCTTCGCGAGTTGGTACCGTAGCTTCTATGCCAACAAAATCAAAAAGATTGATGAGATACTCTTTAATCTTTTGGTAGTGTGGGCGAGAGATATTGTTACCCGCCTTTTGTAAATAGAAGGCAGAGCATAATGCTTGTGTATTTTTGAGTGCATCTGCCAGCGGAGTTTCGCCGATAATTTCTGCAAGGTTGTCAAGGAACCTTGCAACGTCTTGTTGTCGCGCACTGTTTGCGGAAGGATAGTACCTTGCCACAAAATCTTGGTAGTCTATCATTGTCTTATACCTCCATTCTATTATACAACATTATTAGACATAAGTCAATGCCGTATAAGTTAAATTTTATGTATAAGATAGGAAAAATGGGTGGAGGTTTGTCGGTTACTTGCCCTTTATATTATTCCCGCCGAAGAGATTGGGGAACAAAGATGCCATTGCGTCTGCAACCATTTTTTCTTCGGAAACATTTTCCTTCTTCAAAGTGGTGGCGGCAGCGGAACCTTTTTTGTTGTCGGGCGTTCTATCTTTTACTTGTACTTTTGAAAGCAAAGGAAGGAAAAGAGCGAGAAGAAGAGCATATTTTTCTTCAACGCTCATTACTGCTTTGTTAAAGTTTTCCGTAAGTCGTTCATCGTTGTTATACATTACACTTAAAGGAAGGGGACTGTCGGTTACGATAACATCTACCTTACCAGCACAGCGGCTTATCCTATAAGATTGTTCTCCAAATATGTATGCTTGGTTGCGGAACGCTTCATCGTTCCGTTCCCAAACTTTGTCTTTTGCATACTCAGTAATGAGTTCTGCATTAACTCCTGCCATTTTGATGCAGGAAAAGATGTATGCGGCGCCAGTGCTTTTGCCAGCCCCCGGAACACCGAAGAGGTTAACTACGAGTGTGTTGCTCATTTACAGCTCTCCAAATATAAGTCAAGCATTTTCATTGTGTACCCTGTTGGCTCATCGGCAAATATTCTTGCTCCAAGCTCTTCGAGTGCGTCCTTGTCGTCTTCGCCGATTTGACCGTAGCCGTTCGTGCTCTTCGGTCTTAATAAAGCGTCTTGCTTGCCAGATTGTTTGATTTTAAGTGTCGCTGCGTTATCTGGTTTGTACTTGTCGCAGTAACTGTGGCAACAAGTGCAGTTATCAGCGCAGCACATATTGTGCCATCCGTCACCAGAGAACCCGCGTACTGCATTGTAGCGGCAGAACTCACAAGAGAATTTATCTTTATATTGTTCTGCGAGCTGTTTGACGTCGTAATCCCACAGTTCTTTGTTGATCTGGCTAAGTTCTTTTTCAAGCTCGGACTTTTTATTTAATAATTCCTGTTTATCCATTGATTGTGTACCTCGCTCTTTATGGTGTTGGAACCCTTGTGTCCCACATAGCAGCGGCTTCCTCACGAGAGTCATAAATTAAACGACCTAACGGCTCGTCTGGCTCTGTGGCAATGGGACATTTCACGTCGTCTTGTTCTTCGTGGACTAACATATAGCCTAAACCGCTCCAAGGATCGTCTTCGTACTCGTCTGGATGAATGTTGCCTTCGTCGTCACAGACTACAATTCTTGCTTCTTTGCCACAAAATGGGCAAGTTAACTTTTTGTCCATATTTTTTACCTCAATAAAATATCAGTTTTATTCAAATTTAATTGTCGCTTAGCTTAATGCCCGTGCCGATACATTTGAATACAAATCGTATGCTGGCAATTACCGTCATGGTGATTGATGCCCAAAGTGGCATACCTGTTGTCCAAGCAGCAATGATGATGCAAGTGGTTAACATAGTTCCCTCCGTATTTAATATCTTGGCGGTCTTTGATCGCCATCTATGTATAGTAGGGCAAGCAAAGCCCCACACATAAGACCTAACATAAAGTAAATCATAGTTCTCTCCGTTGTGTCTAAATATGTCGTATATTATTTATTAAGTAAGCCGCATCTGTAAAATGGCGGCACTTATCCTATTATGTGTCTAAATATGTTTTATAATAGCATAGTAAAAAGAAAATGTCAAGAGATTTTTGACGATTTTCTTAAAAATTTTTTTTACATTTTTGCCGTTTTCAATTACATTTTCTAATACGGCTGCTTTTGTCTTGCCTTTGGCGCTCACTTATTATATAATGTATATATAATTTCCAATGAGGTGCCATATGAAAGAGTTAAAATTGAATGAGTTCCTTGACCGCGCCGACGACTTTATCAATAATGCGTCGATGGGAGAAAATTTCTATGCAATACAAACCAACTCAGGCAAGGCTATTCTGATTAGCGAAGATGAGTGGAAGATAATGACCGACGCAATGAGGGTTGCGATGGGATGCAACCCTAAACACTGCGATTGATTTATCTATAAAGCCACGGGTATTTTTTCTTCGTTTCTTTATATTGCTCAGCAGCTATTTCGGCGCGCTGCCAATTTGCTGCTTGTCTGTTCCAACTATATTTGTATCCAGCCGCGTCAAGTTCTCGCATTGTAAGAAGAACCTCTAAGTCTCCGACGAGCTTAGCGGGTATCGACTGATACAAGTTCGTAGGAATGCCGCGGTGGTCATATTTATATTTAATGCCGTCAACCTCAATGATTGTGTTTGGAATGCCAACGAGAAGGTCTGGGCGGTCTATAAGCGGCGCATCAAAAGGGTAATGCCAAATTCTATCAATAAGAGGGAGTTTTGAGTCATCCATAGGATATTCTTCATCCTCTCTTGCAGATGAGATAGTCGCCAAATACTTTGCCCTGTCCGTAGTTCTCTGTTCTGGTGTGCGTCTGTCCGGCAGGTCGTACTCTTGATACAAGCTTTCGATTGCATCCATTAAGCTATCACCAGACAACGTATTAGACGATGGCAGAGCGCTTAAGTCGTCAATTATTTTTTTGAAGTTTTTTGCACCAAGCTCATCTTGCAACGGAACATTTGTGATGGTGCGCTTCCTGTGAGTGTGTTTGTTGCCCTTGATCTTTGCGGATTGGTTGAACCACACAATCAAGAAGACCACAAGCACAATGAGTGCCAATGTCATATTAAATTTTCTCCTTTTTGTACAGTCTTAAATACTTCACATTATTATATAGTATAGCAAAGAAATATTTTCTTGTCAATACTACCAATAGGGCTGAGATTTTTAACATTTATGTGTTAATTCAATAGATTTGTCCACGATTTGTCCACGCCGCACAAGTATCGGCAAGAAATGGTTGGTGTTTGTAGGTGATAATAAGTGATTTTTTACTATTCAATCCTACTGTACAAGTGATGTTTAGTGCCTATAAATGTTGCAAGGTGATTTTAGTTTTAATTCATAAATTACCGCACAAATTTTCATTTTTTCTCCGCTTGCCCTTTACAATTTTTTCCAAAGGGTGTATAATATACGGGTAAATTTCATCCGTCCGTTTCATTATAAACGAAACGCGGAGAAAAATAAAGTATTATCGGAGAAATATTTATGGTAGGTTTTTTGGATAAGGCGAAGAAATCGGTTGCGGCTCTTGGACGGATGCTGGGGGACGAGGATCCTGTTGTCGCGGAAATTAAAAAGAAAGCATCTGCGCTCGGTAAGAAAATCATTCTCTGCGAGGGCGAAGACAGCCGCGTCGTAGAGGCGGCGGCAATCTGTGCGGAAGAAAAAATCGCGCATATTATTCTTCTCGGCAATGCCGATAGGATTAAGCTCGACAATCCCGATTGCGACCTTTCCGACGTGGAAATTATCGATCCCGCGAATTCGTGCAAGCTCGGCGAATATGCGGCGCTTTTGTACGAGCTCCGCAAGGCGAAGGGTATGACGGAAGAGCAGGCGAAGGAGCAGGCGAAGGACGCCACCTTCTTCGGCGCGCTCATGCTCAAAGCTGGCGACGCGGACGGGCTCGTTTCGGGCGCGTGCCACTCCACGGCGAACACGCTCCGCCCCGGATTACAGATCATCAAGACGGCGCCGGGCGTTTCCTCGGTTTCCAGCTTCAACCTCATGATAGCGCCCGCGCGCGGCAACGAATACGTGCCCGACGGCGTGCTCGTGTTTGCCGATTGCGGCTTGAATCCCACTTATACGAGCGAAGGTCTCGCCGATTGCGCCATCGCCACGGCGAAGAGCGCCAAAGAAATCGCGGGAATCGAGCCGAAGGTCGCAATGCTCTCCTTCTCCTCGAAGGGCAGCGCCAAGCACGATAACGTTACCCTCGTCGCCGAGGCGGTGAAAATCGCCAAGGAAAAGGCGCCCGATCTGCTCATCGACGGCGAATTGCAGTTCGACGCGGCAATCGTTCCCTCCGTCGCCAAACTCAAAGCGCCCGACTCTCCCGTCGCGGGGCAGGCGAACGTGTTTATCTTCCCCGATTTGCAGTCGGGCAATATCGGCTATAAAATCGCCGAACGCCTCGGCGGATTCCAGGCGGTGGGACCCATCTGCCAGGGATTTGCAAAGCCGCTCAACGATCTGTCGCGCGGGTGCAAGGCGAGCGACATCGTGTGCGCCGTCGCCATTACCGCCGTTCAAACGGTCAAATAAGGAAGGGTACGGAAATGAAAATTTTAGTCGTCAACGCGGGGAGTTCCTCGCTCAAATATCAGCTCATTAACATGGAAACGGAAGCGGTTGTCGCAAAGGGAACTTGCGAGCGCATCGGCATCGCGGGCGGCAAGCTCACGCACAAGTCGAACGGCAAGGAATTCGTCGTAGAGCGGGAGCTGCCCAATCATACCGTCGCAATCAAGCTCGTGCTCGACGAGCTCGTAGACAAAGAAGCGGGGGTCATCGCCTCGATGGACGAGATCGATGCGGTGGGGCACCGCGTCGTCGCATCGGGCGAGGCGTTCACCAAAACGACGCTTGTAACCGATAAGGTGATGGAGCTCATGGACGAAATCGCCGAGCTTGCACCCCTGCACAACCCTGCGGCGATTCTCGGAATCAACGCTTGCCGCGCGGTCATGCCGAATAAGAAGATGGCGCTCGTGTTCGATACGTCCTTCCACGCGACCATGCCGGATTACGCGCATCTGTACGCCATCGATTACGAGGACTATAAACAATACAAGGTAAGAAGGTACGGCGCGCACGGGACTTCCCATAAGTTTGTCGCGGGCGCGGCGGCGGAGTACTTGAAAAAGAAGCCCGAAGAGCTCAAAATCATCACCTGTCATTTGGGCAACGGCTCTTCCATTTCCGCGGTGAAGGGCGGAAAGTGCATCGATACATCCATGGGTTTCACACCGCTTGCGGGCGTTCCCATGGGAACGCGCAGCGGCGATATCGACGTCGCGGCGATCGACTTTTTGTGCAATAAAAAGGGCATGAGCATGGAAGAAGGGTTAACCTATCTCAATAAGAAATGCGGTATGCTCGGCGTTTCGGGCGTTTCCTCCGACTTCCGCGATTTAACTGCGGCAAAGGAAGCGGGCAACGACCGCGCAAGGCTCGCCCTCGATATGTTTGCCTATTCGTGCAAAAAATACGTCGGCGCGTATATGGCGGCGCTCGGCGGGCTGGATTGCATTGTATTCACGGCGGGCGTGGGCGAAAACACGCCCGAAGTGCGCAAAGCCGTTCTTTCCGATATGCAGGCGTTCGGCATCGAGCTCGACGAAAACAAGAATCTTTTCAAAAACGACGGCTCGATTCACGATATTTCCGCAGAGGGGAGCCGGGTGCGCGTTCTCGTGATTCCAACCAACGAGGAACTCGTTATCGCGCGGGAAACGGCGGCGCTCGTTTGATTTTTCGGAAATTTTGCAATTTAACGTCAAAAAAGATTGACAAACAATCGGAAACATAATATAATTTCAAAGTCTACGATGATTAAAATCGACGTTCGGAAAGCATTGGCACGCGGGCAGTTCGCGGGGGATATTCAAACGGAGTTTCAGGCGGACGGCAGTCTGTTGGAAATTCCGTACGTGGAATTTTCCTCACCCGTAGCCGCCTGCCTGCACTATGAAATTGCCGGGGACGATTCCGTGGAGATTACGGGCGAGATTCGTTTCTCCCTCAAAGGGGCGTGCTCGCGGTGTTTGAAAGAGACGGAGCAGACCTTTTCGGGCGAAGTGGACGCGCGTTACGTTTTGCGCGGGGCGGCGGACGAAGATTACCGCTATACGGGCGGGGTCGTCGATTTGAGCGATTGCTTAAAGGACGCGGTGATGCTGGCGCTTCCCATGCGTTTGGAATGCGGGGAAGATTGCAGCCTTCCCGCATGGAAAGAAAGTTAAAAATACGGAAAAAAGAGGTGGTTTAACATGGCGGTACCCAAGACCAAACAGTCGAAGAGCAGAACAAACAAACGGTTTGCCAATTATAAAGCGCAGGCGCCCGCGCTCGTAGAGTGCCCTCACTGCCACGAGCAGAAGGTCGCGCATCGCGTTTGCAAGAACTGCGGTTATTACGACGGAAAGGAAGTCGTCGCTCAGCAAGAAGCGAAGAACTGAAAAATTGCGGACGCATGCGTCCGCTTTTTTATTTGACCGCAAATGATTAAAAATTCTCTGAAAAACTATTTCAAGTGTCTGGCACACGTATTCGTGCCGCTCGGATGCCTGTTTTTGGGCGTTCTGTTCGGTTTGAATCATTTTTTCGGCGTGCTCTCCGCGCAGACGTCCTATTTGAGCGAAGAAATCGTGCGTATTATCCCAGAAGTCGAAGCTGATTTCGACGAAATATGGTCCTATATCCTCGCGTCCGCACGCGAACTTTCCTGGGAACAGCCCTTTGAAACGGTAAAGCTGCTTCTCGACGGCAACTGGCTGGCGGAAAAAATTGCCGCGGTTACGGGCATGACGGCAGAACAGTATAATAAGTTTCTCCTCGACGTTCAAACGGTTTTGGAGAATGCGGGGAATGAACTGATCGGCGGCGCTGTCATTTTTGTCGTTTTCGTTGTTTTAAGCATCTGGCTTGGTTTTTTCGTAACCAATCTGTTCGTGCGAAGAACTACGGTAAAGCGCGGATTTCTCAAATTCGTTGCGGTTACCCTTCTTGATTCCTTTCTTTCCGCGACGCTCATCGCCTTCACGACCTGGATTCTGTCTTTATGGAGCTGGGGCGGCGTTTTTTCTTCCGTCGTATCTCTGTTGGTCTTCGGCTTCGTCGCCCTTTTGGAAGCGTACGTCATTCACGGCGGAAGAAAAATCGCTTTTTTTAAGGTGGTGAATCTGAAAAACTGCTGTCTGCTGCTCTTTTCGCAGCTAATTATTTTTGTTATTTCTCTTGTAATTATTTTATTGTTCTTCCTCGTAACCAACGCGCTTGCGGCGCTCGCCGTCGGGCTTTCGGTTTTTGTGATTGCGATGCTCGTTTCGGGCGTAAACGCCGAATCTTACGTTGTGTATATCATGCGGCAGGAGCAGGAAAGCGCAGGGGAAGAGACTCCCGAATCCGCATAAATCGTCGGGTAACCGTTTATAATTAAATATCCGCCGCTCGGTTGCAGCCGCCCGTATTTCGGGCGGATTTTCTTTTTTATTGATTTCAAACGCTTGACAATTACCCTCATGGGGTATATACTGATAAAAGTATCCGTCATGGGTAAAAGGAGTTATCATATGGAAAAAGATTGCTGCGGGAACAGAAAAAAGGTGCGCTCGGAAGAGGAGAAAAAGGCGATTATCACCCGCTTAAACCGCATTACCGGTCAGCTTAGCGGCGTAAAAAAGATGATCGAAGAGGACAGGTACTGCGAGGACGTGCTCATTCAGCTTTCCGCCGCGGATAAGTCCATCAAAAGTCTGGCGGCGTATATGCTGGAAAACCATATGCGCAGCTGTTTGGTCGAACAGGTGCAGGGCGGCAATACCGGAGCGGTAGACGAAATTATCGATCTGTTCAGGCGGTATCAGTAACGGGGGCGGCGATGAAGAAGAAGTTTTCCGTTACGGGCATGACGTGCGCGGCGTGCGCTTCGGGAATCGAACGGACGGTAAAAAAGCTGGACGGCGTAGAGGGCTGCGCCGTTTCGCTCATGGGCGAGTGCATGGAAGTGGAATTCGACGAAGGAAGGGTTTCCGACGGTCAAATCACAGATGCGGTAAAGGCGCTCGGTTACGGCGCGTCCGGCTACGGAGAAGCGACTGCTGAAAAATCGCGCGGGAGCGGGCTTTTTCTGCGTTTTTTGATTTCCATTATCCTGCTCGTTCCCGAAATGTATCTCGCAATGGGGCATATGATCGGGCTTCCCGTGCCGCACGGGTGGTGGAACAACGGATTCCAAATCGGCATAACGCTCGTAATTCTTGCCGTAAACTATCCCTTTTTTGCAAGCGGCGTGCGGGCGGCGGTCAAGCTCGTACCCAATATGGATACGTTGGTAACGCTGGGTGCTTCGGCTTCCTTTTTATACAGTGTCGTTTCGGCAATCGTGATGCCCGGAAGCTCGCATTTGTTTTTTGAATCGGCGGCGATGATCGTAACGTTGGTAACGCTCGGGAAATGGCTGGAAGAGGGAAGCAAGGCGAAGACGGGGCGGGAAGTGGAAAAGCTCCTATCCCTTGCGCCCGATACCGTTACGGTGGAGCGGAACGGCGAACGGGTCGCCCTGTCCCTCTCCGAAGTGAAAGAGGGGGATTTGATTATTGTCCGTCAAGGAGAAGCGGTCGCGGCGGACGGCGTTGTCGAAGAAGGGCACGCCTTTGTCGATCAGTCCGCCGTTACGGGGGAAAGTTTGCCCGTCGAACTGACGGCGGGAAGCCGTGCGGTAAGCGCTTCTCTCGTGAAGAGCGGCTATCTGAAAATCAAGGCGGAAAAGGTGGGCGAGGACACCATGCTCGCGGGAATTATCCGCATGGTGCGGGAAGCGGGCGCGAGCAAAGCGCCCATTCAGAAACTTGCGGACAGAATCTCCGCTTTCTTTGTCCCCGCCGTCGTTCTCATCGCGCTTGTAACGTTTTGTATCTGGTATTTCGTTACTTGGAATTTGGCGGATGCCGTTAACTTTGCGGTGAGCGTGCTCGTCATTTCCTGCCCTTGCGCGCTGGGGCTTGCGACGCCCGTCGCCGTCATGGCGGCAACGGGGAGGGGGGCTTCCATGGGCATACTTTACAAGAACGCCGAAGCCTTGCAGCGTACGGCGGATATAGTAACCGTTCTGCTTGACAAGACGGCGACGATCACCGAAGGCAGACCGCGCGTCGTGCAGTCGGAATGCTTCGCCGATGAAACTCGCGTCAGGGAAATCGCGTACGCAATCGAGAGCAAACTCAATCATCCGCTCGCACAGTGCATCGCCGAATATTGCGGCGTCGGCGGCGCGCAGGCGGAAGAGGCGGAATATCTTGCGGGGCTGGGCGCCCGCGGAAGAGTGGACGGAAAACTTTACTATCTCGGCAACGACAGGCTCCTGCGGGAAAAGAATATCCCCTCGGAGCAATTTGCGGAACGTTTTTCGACGCTTTCCGCCGAGGGAAAGACGGTTTTGTTTTTAGCGGACGAGGAGCGGGTGCTCGCACTGTTTGCTCTCGCCGATACGCTGAAAGAGGACGGCGCGGAAGCCGTGAAAGAGCTTGCGTCGCTGAACGAGAGTGTTTATATGCTCACGGGCGATAACGCCGCGTGCGCGCGGTATATCGCGGCGCAGGCGGGAATCTCTCCCGAACGAGTGTACGCGCAGGTGCTTCCCGAAGATAAATTCAATGCGGTCGCGGAGCACAGGAGTAAAAATGCCGCGCTTCCGAAGGGCGCAAAAAAGGGGGTCGCCATGGTGGGCGACGGTATCAACGACGCGCCCGCGCTCAAAGAAGCCGACGTGGGAATGGCAATGGGAAACGGCACGGACGTGGCGATCGAAAGCGCCGACGTCGTACTTGTGAACGGCAGTCTGCGTTCGGTCCCCAAGGCGATCGCCCTTTCCCGCCGCACGATGCGCATTATCAAGCAGAATTTATTTTGGGCGTTCTTTTATAACTGCGCGGGAATTCCGCTTGCGGCGGGCTGTTTTGCCTTTGCCGGTTTTACCCTCAATCCAATGATTGCTTCCGCCGCGATGAGCGTTTCCTCGCTGTTCGTTGTCGGAAACGCGCTTCGCCTGAAGCACCTGTTTTCCAAAAAAGAAAAAAATAAAAACGGAGAAAATAACATGAAAAAGGTTTTGAAAATCGAAGGTATGATGTGTATGCACTGCGTAAAACACGTAAAGGATGCGCTTCAAGCGGTGGACGGCGTCGCTTCCTGCGAGGTAAACTTGAAAAAGAAGCGCGCGGAACTCACGCTTTCCAAGGAGGTTGCGGAAGAAGCGCTGAAAAACGCCGTAACGCAGGCAGGTTACGGGGTAACGGAAATCGAATAAACAAAGGAAATAAAACGCTCCGTGTGGATAACGGGGGCGGCGACGGCGGTACATTCATCTGCGCCTGTCCCGGTTGCGGCGCGGCGGAGCTCCATGCATTCATTGTAAAGCGGAAGCAACAGACATTGCAAGCAGACCGAGGAATTACGGTTCGGTACAATTTGGCGAAATGATGCCTACGCGTTTGAATTATATGCGAACGAAGATGGCCGCGCCTCGGGATTGCTTTCCAAGTTGGAACCGAAGGTCAAAAAAATTAAAACAGATTCCGCCCGCGCCTTTATACAGGCGCGGTTTCCCTTAAAATCCGCATATTCCGACAGATTTTTTCCGCATGCGTCGGGGAACATATGTTATACTGTCATAAATATCAAAAAGGAGATTTTTTATGACGGAAACGTTGCTTTTAGATAGGCGCACGCAGAGCATGGTGGAAGGGTACGTTCCGAGCGGAGAGATCCTTACTTCTCTGGTGCGTTTTTTTTCCATTTTCTCGGACGGCACGCGCCTGAAAATTCTCTCGGCGCTGGCAATCTCGGAAATGTGCGTAACGGATATTTCCCGCGTGCTCGAAATCAATCAGACGACGGTATCCCATCAGCTCCGTTTCTTAAAGGACGCGGGCATGGTGCGCACCCAACGGCACGGAAAAATCATTTTTTATTCGGTTGTGAACGAGGTCGTCAACGACGTGCTATTGAAGGGTGTGGAATTTTTGGGGTATTAAATATCGTCTGC
The DNA here is from genome assembly GCA_910586675.1 of uncultured Christensenellaceae bacterium. Taxonomy (GTDB): domain Bacteria; phylum Bacillota; class Clostridia; order Christensenellales; family Borkfalkiaceae; genus Gallimonas. The sequence continues at coordinate 137,504 of CAJUJO010000001.1, forward strand.
GGGGCGGAAGAGAGCGCTTTGCGGTAAATTCGTTTGTGAATTGCGGTAAAACTCTTGTAAAAAGAAAGGAAAACGTGTATAATAAAGCCGTCCTGATTTCGGGCGGAGGGAGCTGTGAGCGCAATACGGGAAAAACTGAAGCTGCTGCCAGACTGTCCCGGCGTGTATATCATGCTCGACAAGGACGGCGCGGTCATTTATGTCGGCAAGGCGCGCGTGCTCAAAAACCGCGTGCGCCAGTATTTTCATTCTTCGGAGAAGCCGCAGAAGGTGCGCTCCATGGTGGAAAACGTCGCCGATTTTTCCTATATCGTCGCGCCGACGGAGGTGGACGCGCTCGCGCTGGAAAACAACCTCATTAAAAAGTACAAGCCCAAATACAACATTCTCCTCAAAGACGACAAGACGTATCCCTATATCAAGGTGCACACGCGGGAGGAATTTCCGCGCATCTCCGTAACCCGCCGCATCAGGAAGGACGGAAAATATTTCGGTCCGTTCATGGGCGGCGTCCGCTGCAAGGACGTCATCGACATTGCGGCGAAGGTCTACAATATTCGCACGTGCGCGGTTGCAATCGGTCAAAAGGAGAAAAAGCCTTGCCTTAACTATCATCTTCACCGCTGTCTTGCCCCGTGCGCGCATCTGTGCACGCGGGAAGAGTATGCGGCGCGCGTGGAAAAGACGCTTTCCTTCCTTTCTGGCAACTACGAAGAGGCGGAAAATATTCTGCGCGAAAAGATGGCGAGGTTTGCCGAAGCGGAGGAATTCGAGCTCGCTCTCGAATATCGCGATAAAATCGAGATGCTGGCAAAGCTGGGCAGGAAGCGAATCACCGCCATGCCGCGCAGTGTGGACGCCGACATATGGGCGTATTCTTCCAACGGGCTTTATGCCTGCGCGAGCGTACTCGTAACCCGCCGCGGCATGATGCAGGGGGAGCGCAACTTTTCCCTCGAAGAGGGCGCCGCCGAACGGGAAGAGAGCTTTTTGAGCTTTCTTATCCAATACTATTCGGCGCACGAGCTGCCGCACGAGATCATCCTTGGCGAGGAGATGGACGATGGGCTATTCCGCGGCTATGCTGCTGAGAAGGCGGGCAGAAACGTGGAGATCACCCGCCCCAAGCTGGGCGTCAAAAAGGAGCTCCTCGACATGGCGCGGCGCAACGTAAAGGAATATCTCGAAAAGTCGGTATCCGTCATCGAGCATAAAAACGACATGACGAAAAACGCCTGCGCGCGCCTGCAAAAGCTGCTCGGTCTATCCCGATACCCCAATCGCATGGAGTGCTATGATATTTCCAATATATCGGGCGTGGATAAGGTGGCGTCCATGGTTGTGTTTACCGACGGCGAGGCGGATAAAACGGCATACCGCCGCTTCCGTATCCGAACGGTGGAGGGAGCGGACGATTTCGCTTCCCTCAAAGAGACGTTGAAGCGCCGCCTTTCCAAGCTCGGTACTGCGGAAGAGGAGCGGTTTCCCAAGCCGCAGCTCGTCGTCATCGACGGCGGCAAAGGGCAGCTTTCCGCCGTGAAAGAGATTTTCGACGAGCTTGGAATTTCGGACATCGAGCTGATTTCCCTCGCCAAGCGTGAGGAGGAAATTTTCACCCTCTCGTCGGAAAAGAGCGTGCGGCTGGAACGGCGGGACTATGCCCTTCAGATGCTCCAACGCATCCGCGACGAGGCGCACCGTTTCGCGATTACCTATTTCAGAAGTTTGCATTCCAAAAACAATCTCGCCTCCGTGCTCGACGAGATCGGGGGGATCGGTAAACAAAAGCGCGTCGCGCTCATGGCGAAATTCGGCACCATCGATAAGATCATGCGTGCGAGCGAGGAAGAGCTTGCCTCGGCAGAGGGCATCGGCAGGGAGCTCGCCGCGCGGATAAAACGGCATTTCGAGGAAAAACTGTGATAAATTACGATTTGTTTTTAAGTGATTTCGACGGCACGCTCGTTCGATCGGACGGCACCGTTTCCGAACGCGCCAGGCGCGCTATAGAAGATTATCGCGCCCGGGGCGGCATTTTTGCCGTCTGCACGGGCAGAATGCTGACCTCGATTCTTCCCCGCGTGCGGGAATTGGGGATCGAGGAAGGTCTCGTCGCCGCCTATCAGGGCGCGCTGATCGCCGACGTAAAGACGGGAAAGCTGTTGAAAAACGAAGGATTCTCTCCGTCGGGCGGCGTGCGCGCGCTCAAAATTTTGGAAAAAGAATGCCCGCACGTGCATATGTACACGCAAGACGCGCTTTTTTCAAACAAAAAGGATGAGCTGCTCGACATATACGAAAAAATTTGCGGCGTCAAAGCGGAGATCGTTTCGGAGATGCCGCTTTCGGAAAAAGCGGAGCGGGAGGGCTTGCGCATCGTGAAGGCGCTCGCCATGTGCTCCCCGTCCGAGCATGCGGATATTCTGCGGCGCGTGAGCGAAGCCGCGGGAGATGCGTTTTACGTTACGGGTTCATCCGATTGGCTGGTGGAGATCATGCCGCATGGGCAGAATAAGGAAAGCGCCGCGCGGTTTCTTTCCGAATACTATTCCGTTCCCATGCAGCGCGTCGCCGCAATCGGCGACCAGCTCAACGATTTGCCTATGATAGCCGCCGTCGGCGGAAAGTTCGCCGTAGCCAATGCGGCGGAAGCGCTCAAAAAAATCGCCTGCACCGTGCCGTCGAATGAAGAGGACGGTGTGGCGTTCGCGCTGGAACATTACGTTATGAGGAAAAGCTATGAATGATATTTTATTGCCCAAAGAAACGGTCATGCTGGATAAATTCGCTTCCGACCTCAACATGGAAATTATCTATGCGGGTCGCGGACATCTCACTCTTTCCAGCATCAGCGTAGATAGACCGGGGCTGCCTCTCGCCGGATTTTTTACCTATTTCGATACTTCCCGCATTATGGTCATCGGGCTGACCGAGCACGAGTATTTGCGCTCTTTCCCCGTGGAGGAATGCAAGGAAAAGATAAAAAAACTCTTTTCCTGGGGGGGAATCCCGTGTATCATCTTTTCGCGCGATTTGCCCGTAATCCCCGAATTTATGGAATACGCGCGTCAGTCGGGCACGCCCATTTTCCGTTCGGGAAAAATGACGACTTCCGTCATGGCCGACCTCTTCGTCTATCTCACCCGTCTGCTTGCCCCCATAGCCACCGTGCACGGCGTTTTGATGGAGGTGTTCGGCGTGGGGATCATGCTTACGGGAAACAGCGGCGTGGGGAAAAGCGAAACGGCGATGGAGCTCATTAAGCGCGGGCACCGCCTCGTTGCGGACGATTCCGTCGTCATCAAGCGCGTGGAAAACGAGCTGATCGGCACCGCGCCCGAGCAGATTCGTTACTTCATGGAGCTGCGCGGCATCGGCATCATCAACGTGAAAAACATGTACGGCTCCGGTTCGGTGCTCGGCGAAAAGCAAGTGGATCTCGTCATGGAGATGGAGACCTGGCGCAGGGATAAAGAGTACGACCGCATCGGCGGCGAACAGAACGTGGAAGAAATTCTCGGTCTTAAAATCCCCAAACTCGTTATTCCCGTAAGTCCCGGGCGCAACCTTGCCATTCTCATCGAGGTCGCGGCGAGAAATTACCGCTTGAAGAGCATGGGCTACGACGCGGCGCAGGAGCTCATTCAGCGCACGATAGGAAGATGAATTTGAATTGCGAAATTCTCGCCCCCGCGGGGGACGAACAGTCGGCGCGCGCCGCAATTTTTGCGGGCGCGGATGCGATCTATTTGGGCTTAAAGGAATTTTCCGCGCGGGCGAGCGCGGAAAATTTCGGCGTTTCCGACCTTGCGCGCATTGCGGAATTCGCGCACGTCGCGGGGGCGAAGGTGTACGTCGCACTCAACACGCTCGTCAAAGACGGCGAAACGGACGCCTTCTTCTCCCTAGCCCTCAGCGCTTGGAACGCGGGCGTGGATGCTATTCTCATTCAGGATATTTTTCTCGGGAAGAAATTGAAAGAGACTTATCCCGAAATGGTTTTGCACCTCTCTACGCAGGCAGGGTGCTGTAACGTTTACGGGGCGCTCCTTGCGAAGGAGTACGGCTTTTCGCGCGTAGTTCTCGCGCGGGAAACGCCCCTTTCGGAAATCGTAAAAATTTCCGCAATGATCGAAACGGAAGTCTTCGTGCAGGGCGCGCTCTGCACCTGCTTTTCAGGACAGTGTTATCTTTCCTCGTTTGCGGGCAACAACAGCGGCAACAGGGGGCGGTGCAAACAGCCCTGCCGCAAACAATATTCCATTGACCGCGCGGGTTTTTCCGAGTCCGCTTACGCGCTTTCCCTTTCCGATTTGTGCGTCGGCGCTCGGGCAAAGGAGCTGGTCGCGGCGGGCGCGCGTTCCTTGAAGATCGAAGGCAGAATGCGCCGCCCCGAATACGTCGCGGCGGCGGTAAGTTATTACCGGGAACTCCTTTCGGACGGGGACGGAAAGCAAGAATTTACCCGTTTGAAGCGCGCGTACAACCGCGGCGGTTACACGCACGGGCTCGCCTTCGGGCAGGATAAAAAGCTGCTCTCGCGCGAAGTACAGGGGCATATCGGCGAGGACGTCGGCGCGGTGTCGGTGAAAAAGGACGGCTATTTCTGCGAGAGCGCTTTTGCGGCGCGCGCGGGCGACGGGTTCAAGATTTTGCGCGGCGGCAGGGAAGTCGGCGGCGCGGCGTTTGCGCGGTCTTACGGGCGCGGGTTTTATCTTTCCTCTTCGGCAAAGCTCCTCGCGGGAGACCGCGTGCGCGTTACGACGGACACGGCGGCGAACGCGGCGGCGCTCTCGGTAAAAAACACGAGAAAAATACCGCTTGAAATTACGGTGAAGGCGGGAGAAAAACCGCGCGTCGTCTGCGGCGATTTTACGTATACGGGCGACTTTGCCTGCGAGGCGGCGCAGCGCGCGCCGCTCACGGCGGCGGAAATCGAAGCGTGCTTTATGAAGACGGACGGACTCCCGCTTTCGCCCGAATGCAAGGCAATCACGGAGGGCGCGTTCGTACCCAGGTCGCAGCTCAACGCCTTCCGCCGCGCCTTTTACGGGGAACTCGTAAAGCGGCTCGCGCCGCCGCGGGAGAAAATAGAAGCGCGGGCGATCCCGCGAAAAACGATCATCCCCGAACGGGGCGCAAAAACAGCCGTGATCGCCTCCGATTTGAAGGGTTTGAAAGCCGACGTGCTCATCTTTAAGCCGCGCGATTATGCCGATCTTTCGGGCGCGGAGGAGGGGGAAGGGGAGAAGTTTTTATATCTCCCGCCCCTCTTTACGGAAGAGGATGAAGCGTTCGTATTTCCCGCGCTTTCCCGCTTTCGCGGCATTTACTGCGACGGGTACTACGGCGTGAAATTCGCCGAAAAATACAATTTGAAGCTGTTCGCGGGCACGGGGTTCAACCTCGTCAACCGCTATGCCGTTGCGGGAGCATCGGAAGCGGGCGCGGAATATTTCGTCCTTTCCAAGGAGCTTTCCTCCGCAGAGCAGCGGGCGCTTTCGGGCAAGGGCGCATTCGCGCTTACGCTCGGCTCCGTCAAGGTCATGGACTTGTGCTACTGCCCTTTTCAAAAGACGTGCCCGGCGTGCGATAAGCGGGAGCTTTACGTGCTTACCGACGAAGGCGGGCGGGAATTTCCGCTCCGCCGCTATCGTCTGAACGGCTGCCGTTTCGAAGTCTACAATTGCGCGCCGCTGGCGGCGTACAACGGGCTTTCTTCCGCGCTCGTTGAAATCACGGCGGGGAAAGCGGGAAAAGAACTTGTGCCGTTCGCGCACAATCCGGAAAATGCGTTACCGCGCTTAAAGGGTGCGACGAAGGGACATGCGGAGAGGAGCCTGTTATGACGAAAAGAAGCGCGGAGCGCTTGGAATTGAATAAAATTCTTTCGGCGGCGGCTTCCTTCGCCGTCCTCGAAGAGAGCAAATCGGCGCTTTCCCGCTTGCGGCCGTGCACGCGGTTATCCGACGCGAAAAAATGCCTTTCTCTCACGGAAGAGGCGCTTCGGCTGCTGTTCGAGTTGGGCGCGGGGCGGGTCGAATATTTCCCGCCGCAGGGCGACGCTTTGGAGCGGGCGGAAAAGGGCGCTACGCTCACTTGCGGAGAATTGACCGACGCGGCGCGCCTGCTGCGTTCGGCGCGCGTCATGGCGCATTCGGTGCTCTCCTTTTCCGATACGGAAATCGGCGGCATGAAGGAGCTTGCCGATCGCCTCGTGTCGAACGCTTCTCTGGAAGAGGATATTACCGATAAGATTATCGGCGAAAACGAAATTGCGGATCATGCGAGCGACAGGCTGTATTCCGTTCGCCGCGAGATACGCCTTTTGAACGAGCGGATCCGCGCGCGGCTTTCCGAATACCTTACGGGCGCGGAGCGCAAATTTTTGCAAGACGGCGTGGTTACCGTGCGCGGAGATAGGTACGTCCTGCCCGTGAAGGCGGAATACAAGCGCAGCGTCAAGGGTTTTGTGCACGACCGCTCGCAGACGGGAGCAACGGTGTTCATAGAGCCGGAAGAAGTATTGGAGATGAACAACGAGCTCCGCACGCTCGCCCTCGATGAGAAGGAGGAGGAAGAACGCATTTTATCGGAACTATCCCGCGCAGTGGGCGCTATGCGGGAGGACTTGGAGCGGAATATGCGCGTGCTTTGCGAGATAGACGGCTACTACGCGCGCGCCGAATACGCTTACAAATTAAAATGCGTGAAACCCCGCTTGAACGATAAGGGGCGGGTGAATATCGTAAAGGGCAGGCATCCTTTACTCGATCCGAAAACCGCGGTGCCCGTTTCCGTGGAAGTGGGAGGCGATTATAAATTTCTGCTCATCAGCGGTGCGAACACGGGCGGAAAGACGGTAACGCTCAAAATGTGCGGTCTGTTCTGTCTCATGGCGGCATGCGGTATGTTCGTGCCCGCGGCGGAAGCCGACCTCGCTGTGTTTGAAGCAATTTACTGCGACATAGGCGACAGTCAGTCCATCGAAGAAAATTTGTCCACCTTCTCGTCGCACATTCTCAACTTAAAGGAAATTACCGAACAAGCGGGGGAAAACAGCTTCGTGCTCATCGACGAGCCGGGCGGCGGCACCGACCCCGAAGAGGGGCAGGCAATCGCGCGCGCCGTTATCACTTCTCTGATGCGCGCGGGGTGCCGCGGCATCGTAACCACGCACTATTCGGCACTCAAAGAGTTCGCCTACCAAACGGACGGCATCGAAAACGGATGCATGGAGTTCGACGCCGATACGCTCCGTCCTCTGTACCGTATGAAAATCGGCGCGCCGGGGTCGTCCAATGCGCTCGCTATTTGCTCGCGGCTGGGACTTTCGGAGGAGATTGTGTCGGAGGCGCGCGGGTATCTCTCCGAAGGGGCGCGCTTGTTCGAGCGCACTGTCCGCGCGGCGGAAGAGAGCCGCATTTCAGCGGAGCGCGCGCGGGCGGAAGCCGTCGCCCTGAAAGTCGAATGGGAAGCGCGGCTTTCGTCGCTGGAAAAAGAGGAAGCGGCGTTCGGAAAGGAGAAGGAAAAATTCCTGCTCTCGTCTAAAGCGCAGGCGCGGCGCATCGTCAACGAACGCACGGCGGAAGCGGAAGAGATTCTGCGCGGCATCGAGGAGATTTTTGCGCGGGAGAATTTGAACGAGGGCGATCTCATTCGCGCGCGCACGCTCAAAAATAAGCTGGCAAACGCCGCCTTCGGTATGGAGGAAGAGGAGAAAATACGCAATCTTCCCATAGACGTTAAGGGGCTGCAAGCGGGCGATACGGTGTTCGTAAAGAGCCTGAACGCGGAGGGCACGGTGATTTCCTTCCGCGCCGATAAGAATGTTGCGGAAGTGCAGTGCGGCGCGCTCCGCGTGAGGAGCAAGTTGTCCGATTTGTATACGGCGGGCAAGCCGAAACAAGAGAAGGACGGGGGTGTGCGCGTCGTAAAAAACCTTGCGCCCAAAGCCATGCCGAAGCGGGAGTGCAACGTTATCGGACTGTCGGTGCAGGAGGCGCTTTCCGAGGTGGAAACCTTCCTCGACGGCGCCGTCGTTTCCAATCTCGCCGAGGTGCGCATCGTGCACGGTATGGGCACGGGGAAGCTCCGCGCCGCAATCGCCGATCTCTTGAAAAAACACGCGCGCGTCGCCGAATTCCGTTTGGGGCGGTACGGCGAGGGGGAGTCGGGCGTAACGATCGTAACGCTCAAATAGGGGGCTGCCGTGAGCAAGTATATACCGCTGTGGGAGTATGTAAAGATAGGCGAAAATTTTCCTTTGGAGCTTACCTTCGGGGAGATAGAAGGGGTTCTCGGATTTCCCTTAGACCATTCCTTTCTGAACGCCAAAAAGGAAACGGCGGAATACGGGTTTACGGTCGGGAAAATATCGATGAAGAAACGGACGGTCGTCTTTGAAAAGAAAGGGGAAGCTCCCCTGTAATATTCGCGCGGCTTCGGAAATAAAATGTTTTGACAGATTATATTCCGAGGTAACAGATTTTGAAAAGACTATCATCCCGCGCGATTGCCGCGCTGACCAACGGTTTTTTAGCGCTCGTCGTGTGCATCGTCGGCGCAGTGTGCTTTATTCCCTCCGTTTCCGCCGCGACCAATCTCGAAGGGCGCGTTTACCGCAAGGGCAATTGCGAGGACGGCGTTTCTCTGATGTTCAACGTCTATTGGGGCACGGAGGAGGTTTACGGTATTCTGGACGTGCTGGACGAATACGGCGTGAAGAGCACCTTCTTTCTCGGCGGGAGCTGGGCGGACGACAACGTTCCTTGCGTAAAGGAAATCGCGGCGCGCGGGCACGAAATCGGTTCGCACGGATATTTTCACCGCGATCACGACAAACTGTCCTTAAAGGCAAACACGGACGAAATCAAAACGAGCGTGGATTTTATCTCGCAGGCGGCGGGCGTAACGGTAACGCTGTTCGCGCCGCCTTCGGGCGCGTATAACGACGACACCGTTACGGCGGCGGAGTCGCTCGGGCTCAGAACGGTTTTATGGAGCAAAGACACCATCGACTGGCGGGATAAAAACAAGGCGGACGCATACCGCCGCGCGACGCAGGAAATAGAGGGCGGCGATCTTGTTCTGATGCATCCGATGAAGCACACGCTGGAAGCGCTTCCCGAGATTCTGTCTTATTATAAAGAGCATTCCCTGCGCGCGATCACGGTGAGCGAAAACATAGGATAAACGCACCCACCGTCAACCTCATATAAACACTTTTTTCATGCGCCGTTTCGGCTCTTTTCCGCCGTGTCGCGCTTGCAGTAGTCCCCGCTACAGCTTTACGCGAGCGCGGCGGAAAATATCTCGAAAAAACACTATGAAAAAAGCTTGCATTTTGCGTCGTGAAGCGGCGAGGGGATAGACCGTCGATTTGCACGCAAAATGTGTTCAGCTGGGGTTTGGCAGCAGGTACATAAAAGGAGAAATACAAATGGTTGCAACCAAAACTTTGAAAAACGGCGTGCGCGTCGTCGTCAAGCGCATGGAAGGGCTTTTGTCCGTTACGATGGGCGTGCTCGTCGGAACGGGGGCGGCGTTCGAGACGGACAAAGAGGACGGCATTTCCCACTTTATCGAACACATGCAGTTTAAGGGCACGGAAAAGCGGACGGCGTTCGGGATCTCCGACGCGTTCGACGCGCTCGGCGCACAGGTCAACGCGTTTACGGGCAAGGATCTGACCTGTTATTATGCGAAGGCAACTTCCGACCACGCGGAAGAAGCGTTCGATCTGCTCGCCGATCTCTTCTTGAACAGTACCTTTCCCGAAGAGGAGATGGAGCGGGAAAAGGGCGTGGTACTCGAAGAGATCAACATGGACGAGGATTCGCCCGAAGATCTTTGCCTCGACCTCCTATCCCGCGCGGCGTTCGGGAACAAAAATTACGGCAGGAATATTTTAGGCCCCGCCGAGAATGTAAAGGGATTTACGCGGGAGGATCTGTTCGCCTATAAAAAGGAGCGGTACTGCCCCGGAAACATCGTCGTGTCTTTTGCGGGGAATATCGACGTCGCGCTCGCGGAAGAGCTCGCCGAACGATATTTCGGCGCAATGAAGCCCGCGCCGGTTTGCAGCCGCGAAAAAAAGATCGATTGGTCAAGCGGAAATATGTTCCGTGAAAAGAAGATAGAACAGGCGCATTTCGCGTTCGGTTTTCCCGCGGTCGAACGGGAGAATCCCGCGTTCTACGCCACGCAGGTCATGAACGCCGTGCTGGGCGGCGGCATGAGTTCCCGTCTCTTCAAGAAGGTGCGCGAGGAAATGGGGCTCGCCTATTCGGTGTATTCCTATTCCTCCCACTATGCCGAAACGGGACTTTTGACGGTGTACGCGGGCGTCAATCCCAAAAAGGCGGAGGAGGCGGCGCGCGCCGTCCTTTCCGTCATCGAAGAGCTCAAACAAAAGGGCGTTTCCGAAGAAGAGTTTCTCCGCGGCAGGGAGCAAATGAAATCGGGCTCGATCTTTTCGCAGGAGAACACTTCCTCGCAGATGCTGCTGTACGGGAAACAGATGCTGTATACGGGCGAAGTGTACGACTTTGAAAAGAAGATGGCGGAACTTTCCGCTTTGACGCGCGGCGACGTCATGGAGGCAATCGCGCAGAATTTCGATTTTTCACGCGTTGCGGTTTCCAGCGTCGGCAACCTCAAAAAGGCGATCGCCGTTTAACGGCGCTTAAAGGTTATGGCTACGAAAGATTTTGCGCGTGCGGAGGGATTTCCGCCCGCGTACGGCGCGGACAGCGCGCTTCTGATTTTAGGCAGTTTTCCTTCCGTGAAGAGCCGCGCGGTCAATTTTTATTACGGCAATCGGCAAAACCGATTTTGGAAAACGGTGTGCGGTTACTTCGGCGAAGTTGTGCCCGAATGCATTGAAGGGAAAAAAGAGTTTCTTCTTCGCCGCAAAATCGCGCTGTGGGACGTGATCGTCAGTTGCGAAATCGTCGGCTCGTCCGACGCGCTCATTCGCGGCGAAACGGTCGCCGACGTTCCCGCGCTGCTGAACGTCTGCCCCGTGAAAAAAATTTTTTGCAACGGGGCCAAATCGTACGCGCTCTTTGCGGAGCGCTTCCCGAAGCTGCTGCCCATGACGGATAAACTTCCGTCCACGTCGCCCGCAAATCCGCATTTTTCGCAAGCGGTCTGGTATTCGGCACTGGACGGCGTATTCAAAGGAGAAAACGTATGACGTACGAAGAAATGCTTGAACGGCTCTTTGCCCATGCAGACGAAGGCTACCGTGCCTTTCACGGAAAGCTGTTGAAAAATCCCTCAATCAAGCTCATCGGCGTGCGCATGCCCGTCTTGCGCGCGCTCGCAAAGGAATGGAAAAAGGAGCTTGGTAATATCCTTACGTTTCCCGACGAATATTACGAGGTTACCTTTCTAAAATGTGCCTGCGCGGGAATGCTTCCCTTTCGGGAATTTACCGCCGTAATCGACGGGCTCGTTCCGCTCCTCGATAACTGGGCGACCTGCGATTGCTTTACCGCGCCCTGTATTGCAAAGAACCGCGAAGCCTTTCTTCCCTACATACAAAAATATCTTGCGGACGAAAGGGAGTTCGTCCGCCGTTATGCCCTCGTAACGCTACTTCACTATTACGTTGAGAAGGAGTATCTTCCGCTCGTTTATGCAAGCGTGCGCACGTGTACGGATGAGCAGTATTACGTCATGATGGCGGCGGCATGGCTTGTCGCCGAGGTCGCCGTAAAATATTACGACGACGGAAAGAGTTGGTTGAAAGAAAAATGTTTCAGCCTCGGGATTCACAACCGTGCGATCCAAAAGGCGCGGGAAAGCTTTCGCTTAAGCAAGGAACAAAAAGAGGAGTTAAAAAAGCTCAGACGCTGAATTTTTCGAAAAGGGTTGACAATTTTTTTCGGTTGGTATACAATAAGAAAAAATTCGATTGCTCCGTTTGCGGAGCGCCACGGAGGAATTATGTTTGAGAAAGTTTGCAAAATGCTTGCCGACCAGCTCGGCATTGCGGCGGATATCATTAAGCCCGAACAGGAAGTCGTTAAGGATCTCGGCGCCGACTCGCTCGACGTCGTGGAGCTGATGATGGCGCTTGAGGACGAATACGGCATCACCCTTCCCGAAGGCGACGTGGAAAACATCAAGACGGTGCAGGACATCGTGAATATGCTGGAAAATTTGCAGAAATAAAAAGAAACCCGCTCGGACAAGAGCGGGTTTCTTATATTTTAGTTATGCCGCTTTTTCATTCTTTGGGCGACTACAATCATATATACGCCCGTTGCGATCATCAGCAGTCTCACGAGCGATCCCGTCGTAAGAAATACCGTTCGGGCGGTTGTAAGGCTCGCGTCGATTTTGATGAGAACGGCGTTTTGCAGGACGAGGAGCGAAGCGGCGCAGTCGCACAGAGAAAGGAATTTACCCGACGCAATGAGCGGGTTTTCCCGTTCGCTTACCGTGCGGATATTTTTTGCGGTGTTGTAAATTGCAAAACCGAGCCGTACAAACAGATAAATCGAGTTGATGTAAATGAGCGCGTCGAAATATTTCGGAGGGTAGTTGTTGCGAATATCTCCGCCCGTCATGATAACGATTTCTTCTGCAATAACGAGCGAAAGGACGATCGACAATATCCCGCACGTTAAAAATGCGCGTCGTTTTTCTTCGTAACTGGCGGGCGCGTAACGGCCGAATTTTCCTTTCAAGCTGTACCCCAGCACGACGGCGCGCGCCGCCGCGAGAATGGCGAAATAGGAAAGAAGCGCGGAGTACCATTTTGCGCCGTCTATCGCGCAGAACACGGCATAAAGTACAATAAAGCAAATATTGGTAAACAGCCCGCCCGCGGTAAATAGCAGGGCGCGCTTGTCGTAATCCTTTATGGCGTGTTTCAGCGTCCGAACGTTCATTTGCTCATATTATGCGCGCGCGCTTTTGTTTATTCTTTCGTATACGTTGCATTTATTATACCTTCGACACGTGAAAGTATTATGACCGCAGCGTGAAAATGCCGTCATGTTACGGGCGGATAATGCGTCATTCTCCAAAGAATTTTTTATTGTAAACAACGGATGGGTGTTTGGGAAATATAGCTTCGGCTTTTTTATGGCATTCGAGCGCGCGCGCTTTTTCTCCGAGTTCGTAATAACAGCAGGTAAGTTGAAGCAGGGGAACGAGCGTGCGTGCGGTCGGTTCTTCGAAGTCGCCGTCCTGCGCGTGATCGCGGCAGGTAAGCGCACCTTCATACCAGAATATCGCTTCCCGCAGTTTATGTTCTTGGCGGAATAAATCGGCGAGGGAAACGAGAACGCCCGCCCGCGGTTCCCCGTATAAAAAACTTTGCACAAGCGCGCGCTTCGCCCCTTCGGGATCCTTTCGGTCGGCGCGGCATTGCGCGAGGATTTTACACGCTTCTATCTTGTTTACATACCAGCCGTCGCCGCGCAGCATTTCCGTGAGCACTGCCTCCGCTTCAGTATATAATCGGTTGTAATACAATTCCCGTCCGTAATAAAAGAGGTCGCGTCCGCCGAGCGGTTCTTCTGCCGCCCATTTCTGATAGATATGAAGATTGCGCGCACCGCGCGGTTTTGCGCTTCCGAGATGTTGTACGCGGAAGTCGGAAAATACGATTTTTCCGCTCGGCGGAATACACTCGTGCACCCGTCCCTGCCAGCGAAGTCCCGCTTCTCGACGAACCAACCGTTCCCGCTGAAAGGTCAAAGTTGCGGATTTTGCGGAATTTGCCGCAACGTCATATGCGCACATGACCACGTCCGGCAACTCCTTTGCAAGGGAGCGTTTCAGCAGCGGAAGTTTTTCCGCCTGTTCACGGTCTACGAAATCGTCGGCGTCCAGCCACATGATATAATCTCCCGCCGCTTTGGAAAAGGAGAAATTTCTTGCCGCCGCGAAGTCGTCGGTCCAAGGGAAAGAGAAAATTTTATCGGTATATTGCGCGGCGATTTCGCGCGTTTTATCCGTCGAGCCCGTATCGGTAATCACGATTTCGTCGACATAATTGTTAATGCTGCCCAGACACCGCGCAAGTACGTTCTCTTCGTCTTTTACGATCATGCAGAGCGATATTTTCATACGGCGAACCTCTTATCTTTTTATAATGATATGATTGTGCGAGCCGTTTGTTGCTTGGACGTAGGTTATTTTAATTTCGCGGTAAAAATCCTTGCATTTTTTTTTCGATTGGTGTATGATTGTCAATAGTTGAATTATTTTGAAATGCTTCCGTAGTTAAATGGATATAACAGCCCCCTCCTAAGGGGCCGTTCCGGGTTCGATTCCCAGCGGGAGTACCAAACAGCGGCTTGATTTATTTTCAAATCAAGCCGCTGTTTTTGTCGTTTTACATTTCAAGTTTTTTTAATTTAAGATGATTTATGTATATCTGGTTTTGCCGAAAAATGGCTTTCGCAATTCCAAGAGCCGTTTTTCGGCGAATGCAAAGCAATATGCAGATAATTCTCTAGTCCATTCATCGCCTCGAACAAATTCGACTATTTTATGGACTGCGCCGTTTTCACCGGGATCGTCGCGCCGTCTTTCGCGCGGGCGAAAGTTCCCATGCGTTTCGGACAAATCGACTCGTTTACCGTATACATATTCCCGCGCACGGCGGTAACGTACCCGTCTTCCGCTTTTTTTCGATTTGTCAGTCTGCGGGTCATTTCATAAATTTACCGTCGGTATATGCGATATTCGTAAAAATCCGTCTCCGATTTATGTTATATTTTTCCCCGAGAGGCATATATTGTTCGGAATAAAATGTAGATTATTGTTGCCAACTGCCGAATTATATGATAAAATGAATTTGTATAACTAAATAATTATAAAAAAGCGGCGTTATACGGTAAAACAAACGAGGTTGTCGAATTATGAGTAAACAGAAAATCAGGAATATATTGATCCTGTCGGTAAGTGTGATTGTCATTTGCATTACGGTCATACTATATTCTGCTTATCTGTCCGACCAAATCTTCAAGGAAAGCGCGGAGCATCTGGAAGAGATATACGATCAGGTCAATACGACGCTCAATGAAACGGTAACGGATAATAGAAGACTTTTATATAGCTGGGAAACGTACATCACGAATATCACCGAAAACGACGAACGGGAAGAGAGCGGTGAGTTGGAAACGTTTATTTCCGAGCAAAAGCAAATTTGCGGTTTTTCAGCTTTTTATTTTATTAACACCAAGATGGAAGGCGACAACAAAGTACAGGGTAAGAGAACGGACGGCTATGTGGAAACGCTTACATTCCGCCGGCACGTCAATGAAGTGTTCGGGGAGAATGACGTGGGCGCCGTCGTGTGGACGGAAAGCAGTACGCAGCAAATTATTTTCGCCGTACGGTTAAAGGACACGTCTAAATCGCATTCCTACGATAAAAAATATAACGATGAAAACGGAAAGGAACCGTTTCCTTACGATGCGATTGCGATTTTGTTCAACGAAGCGGATATGCAGAAATCGCTTGCGGTGAATGCATTCCGCAACGAGGGCGTTTGCGCAGTCGTACTACCGGAAGGGGATATTCTTTTACAATCCAAAAAGGGCTGGTGCGAGCGGGAGAACATTCTCGAATATTTAAGCGAGGATTGTTATCTGATGGGCACTTCCGCCGAAGAGCTTGCAATCAAATGGAAGTCCGAACTTGCCGAGGATAAGACCGGAACGTTCCTCTACAAAACCAAATCGGAGAATACCGAATATTATATGACGTATACTTCCGTCGGATTCAGCGACTGGCTGTTGTTCGGCGCTGTGCCTTCAAGCGTACTTAACAGCAACATGAGCGATTTCAGAGTCGTAACCGTAATCGTGATGGCTGCGATATTTATTTGCGTGCTCGCAGCGGCAATATGGTTTTTGGTTGCGTTCAACAAACAGCGGATGAACGAAAAAGAGCAGATTCTAAAAACGCGGGAAACCCTGTTCGATTTGCTTACGCAGAACACCAACGATTTGTTTGTCGTCTTTTCGACTGAAGATTACAAGTGCAATTATGTGAGCGAAAACGTCGAAGGCGTTCTGGGCGTCGCGGCGGATGCAGTGCGTGAAGACGTGCGTACCATTCTCGGGTGCCTTCTCGTCGGCGCGCATACCATACCGCTTAACGAATTGGATTCGCTTGGGGATAACGATCTCTGGGAAGAGGACGTTCCCATGCAGAATATTAAAACGCAGGCGCATTATTGGTTCCACGTCGTGATCCGCCATTCCATGAAGAGCGGGAAGGGCGGTTACGTCGTCATGATGTCCGACCGTACGAAGGAGCGCAAGATGGGCGACGATCTTTCCGTCGCGCTTGAAATTGCAAAATCCGCAAATGAGGCGAAAAGTAATTTCCTGGCGAATATGTCGCACGATATTCGCACGCCCATGAACGCAATTATCGGCTTTGCCACCCTTCTTGCAAAGGACGCCGACAATCCCGATAAGGTTCGCGAATATATCCGCAAGATCATGTTCTCCGGTCATCATCTGCTCAGCCTAATCAACGACGTTCTCGATATGAGCAAAATCGAGAGCGGTAAGACCTCCCTAAACGTGGAAGAGTTTACGCTGTCCGAATTTGTAGACGAAATTTATTCGATTATGTCGCCGCAGGCGAAGGCGAAAAAGCATACCTTTGAGATGCACGCCGTCGGTATCATGCCCGAACGGGTATTCGGCGATAAACTCCGCATTAACCAAGTTCTTTTGAATCTGCTTTCCAACGCCGTGAAATATACGCCTGACGGCGGTAAAATCGATTTTACGGTAGAGGCTTGCGAGAGCAATATTTATAACCACGTACGTCTGAAATTTATCGTATCTGACAACGGAATCGGTATGAGCGAAGAATTTTTGAGTACGCTGTTTGAACCATTCTCGCGTGAACAGTCCGCCGCTACGAGAGAGATACAGGGCACCGGCTTGGGTATGACGATCACCAAAAATATCGTTAATCTGATGGGCGGCACCATCGCCGTGGCAAGCAAGAAAGGGGAGGGCAGTACGTTTACCGTTGAATTGGAGCTTGCCGTGTCCGACCGTCGCGACGTAGACGATACGGGTTTCTGGAAAAAACACAATATCATGAAAATTCTCGTCGTGGACGACGAGGAAGACATTTGCGTTAACGTGCAGACGCTTATGCGGGACACGGGCGTCGACGTGCTCTACGCGCTGGACGGCTATAAAGCGGTGGAAATGGCATCGGAAGCCTTCGAGAGAGGGAAAAATTACGACATCGTTCTGCTCGATTGGAAAATGCCGGGCATCGACGGCGTGGAAACGGCAAGGCTCATCCGCGCGAAGGTCGGCAACGACGTGCCCATTATGGTGCTTACGTCCTATAACTTCGACGACATCGAAGACCAAGCCAAGGAAGCGGGAATCGATTTATTCCTGCCGAAACCCTTCTTTTTATCCAATTTCAGAAACGCCGTTACCAAGCTCAAACAATGCGTCGACGAAGAAACGGAAAAGAAACAGGAAACGGACATTTCGCTTCATGGGCTGCGCGTTCTCGCCGCGGAGGACAATGAAATCAACGCCGAAATTTTGCAGGAGCTGCTCGACTTTGAAGGCGTAATCTGCGACATCGTGGGCGACGGCAAGGAAGCGCTCGATAAATTCTCCTCCAGCAAGCCCGGCAGCTACGATTTTATTTTCATGGACGTACAAATGCCCGTCATGAACGGTTACGAATCGACGCGCGCCATCCGCGCTTGCGGGCACGAAGAGGCAAAGACCATTCCCATCATCGCAATGACTGCGAACGCGTTTGACGACGACGTGAAGGCGGCGCTCGATTCGGGAATGAACGCTCACCTTGCAAAGCCCATTGACATGAACAAACTGAAAAAAATCATTGCGCGCCTGCGCGGAGGGGAACAATGAGCGGCAACAAGAAGAAAATTCTCATCGTAGACGATTCGGAGCTCAACCGATCTCTGCTTGCCGACATGCTCTCGGAAGATTTCGAGATCGTCGAAGCGGAAAACGGCGTGGAAGCCGTGCGCATCATGCACGAACAGGAGCTGGAAATTTCCCTTGTCCTACTCGATATCGTTATGCCGCAGATGGACGGATTCGCCGTTCTTTCCATGATGAACCGCAAAGGCTGGATCAAGACCATTCCCGTCATCATGATTTCCGCCGAAACGGGCGGCACGTATATCGACCGCGCCTACGACTTGGGCGCCATCGACTACATCAGCCGTCCTTTCGACGAGCGCACGGTAAAGCACCGCGTCGCATGCAATTTCATGCTCGGCGCGCGGCAGAAGGAAATGTCGGAAATGCTTTCCCGCCAAATCTATCAGAAGGAAAAAGACAATAGCCTGATGATAGAAATTCTTTCGCATATCGTCGAGTTCCGAAACGGCGAGAGCGGGCTGCACGTGCTTCACGTAAACGTGATAACCAAAATGGTGCTCGAACAGCTCGTCCGCAAGACGGATAAATACAAGCTGTCCGTGCAGGACATCCGCATGATAAGCAACGCATCCGCATTGCACGATATCGGTAAAATTTCCATACCCTCCGAGGTGCTCAACAAGCCCGGACGCTTTACGCCCGAAGAATTTGAAATTATGAAGAGGCACACGCTGGAAGGCGCGAAGATGCTCGACGACATTCCCTTCCGCAAGGGAGAGGATCTCATTAAAATCGGATACCAAATTTGCCGCTGGCATCACGAGCGCTTTGACGGGCGCGGCTATCCCGACGGACTCAAAGGGGACGAAATTCCCATCGCCGCTCAGGTCGTTTCCATTGCCGACGTATACGATGCCCTCACGAGCAAACGCGTTTATAAGGACGCGTATTCGCCCGATACCGCAGTGGATATGATTCTGCGCGGGGAGTGCGGCACGTTTAATCCTCTGCTCCTCGAATGTTTGGTGGAGCTTGCGCCCCGCCTGAAAAAGGAGCTCAACGTCGTGTCCTTGGGCAACCATACCGACGATAAGCTGCACGATACCGTAAAACAAATCCTGCGCGGAGACCGTTCGGACGCTTCCGCCCGCTCCATTCGTCTGTTGGAGCGCGAACGCCAGAAGTTCCGCTTTCTTTCCGATATTTCGGGCGAGATCATATTCGAATATTCCGCCGTTCCCGAAATGCTTTATCTTTCCGAGCACGGCGCAGAAACGCTGCGCCTGCCCATGCGCATCGAGGAACCGCTCAAAAACGAGCAGTGGTGCGCGGTATTCCCGCCCAACGATTTCAAGCGCATGCTTTCCGCTATTCACGGCACGACGCCGCTCAATCCCGTCGTAACGTGCAAATTCCTGCTCACGATAAACGGCGTTCAGAAGTGGACGAAGGTCATCGCGAAAACGATGTGGGGAGACAGCGAGGCGCCCGAGTTCGAGGGCGCGATCGGAAAAATCATGGACGTGGACGACGAAATCAAGACCATGAAGAAGCTGGAAAAGAAGGCGGAGCTCGACGAGAGAACGGGGCTTTACAATCACGCCGCGGCAAAGGCGCAGATAGAAAAGCTGCTCGCCGGCGCGGGCGATCGGCATTACGCGCTCGCCATGTTCGACTTGGACGATTTCAAATCGGCAAATGATAAGTACGGGCATATGTTCGGCGATAAGGTGCTCGCCGAGATTGCCGACCGTATCCGCGAAAACATCCGAAGTACCGATATTGCGGCACGCATGGGCGGCGACGAGTTTATGCTCTTTATGGAGTATCAGGACGACGCGGTTCCTCAGACGGAGCGTATCTTCAAGCAGCTTACGCAGAAGTTCCGCAGCTTCGATATGCGCGTGAGCATGGGGCTGGCGGTCTCGGACGGCGTTTCCGATTTCGATACGCTCTTCCGCATGGCGGACACGGCGATGTACACGATAAAGCGGGGCAGCAAAAACGGCTATGCTTTTTACGACGAGTCGATGAAGGAAACGCTGCAAGAGGAAGAATCGCAAACGGACGGTAAGTCCAAAGGAGAATAGAGAATATGACGGTAAAGGAATGCTACGAGGAAGCGGGGGGCAATTACGAGGACGTGATGAGCCGTCTCCGCACGGACGACCGCGTGATTCGGTTTCTCGGTAAAGTGGCGGACGACGGCAGCTTTGCTCTGCTTTCTCAGTCGCTGGAAGCGCGCAACATGGAAGACGCCTTCCGCGCAGCGCACACGTTAAAGGGCGTGTGTTTGAATTTGTCGCTGACGCGGCTGTACAATTCTTCGGCGCAGCTTACGGAAGCGCTCCGCGGGCGCAATGAATACGGCGCCGACCTCGAACCGCTTTTTGAAACGGTGAAACAGGACTACGAACGGACGGTTTCCTGTATTCGTCGGCTTTTGAATTGAACCAATTTTTTGACGAGAGGAGAGAATATTATGTCGAAGAAATCGGAATTGAAGAAAAAGATCGCGGAAAGCGGCGCGGAAATCGAGTTGCTGGAAAAGAAGCGCGGACGCAGCCAGTCGGCTCTGCTCGAAGCCATGATCAACGGGCAGACACCCAACCCTACCGACGTGGAATATTTCAGGGTTTTTTCGTCTTTGATCGAATTGGAGCGGCAGAATCTGAATAAATTAAAGGCGGAGCTGGAAGCGTTATAATCTTTTCGTCGCCGAAAAAGCGCCCGCAGCGGATAATCTTGGCTCAATTGACAAAAAAAATTTTGCGTCGGCGGAAACTTTCGGGCGTGCGAAAGTGTTAAATAATTGACAATATTGCCCTTTGTTTGGTATCATAATTTTGATAAAATGTACGACTTTTTTCCGAAAAATGGGGAAAAGGGTCTTTTCGTATAGTTTTGTTTGTAAATTTCGAAAACAAATTTCATCTTGTATATGAGAGGATTTGAGGAGGAACGGGAATCATGCACAGGTTTTGTTGGAAAAGAGCGTTGACGGTTATCGCACTCGCGGCGATAGCATGCGTATCTCTGGGGGGGGGTATGCTCGCTGCGCTTCTCGGCGGTTCGTCCGATCGGGGGAGCGTATTTGCGGAAGAGCCGCCCGTGGCGACGCCCTTCCGCGAGTACACCGCAATCGACTGTGATTACACCCAAGGGTACGACGGAATTTACCGCGGCGTTACCACGGTAAGGGGATTAAAAAACAACCTTATCGTACGCGGTACGATCAACCCCGAAGGCAACTTTACCGATTCGGAAACGTTTACGCTTTCCTATGACGAATACGTGATTGTTGCAGGCGGAGAGGTAAAGGCGGACAATTATATCCTCGCGCCCGGCACGGCGACCGAGCCCTCGATCGCAATCACGCTTTCGTGTGGATCGGCGACGGTCGATATCATGCCCAACGTTCTTGCCGAGCCTCCTAAGGGCGAGGGGGAAATCACCATTTCCATGCCGGCAACCATTACCGACGACCATACGGCGGAATCCCTGCTTCAATGGAAGAACGAGAAGGGGGAACCGCAGTTTCAGGTAAAGGAAGCGGACGGCACCGTGATTCGCAGCGACCGTTACACCGTTTTCCTTACATATTCGGGTTCGAGCGCCCTTGTGCAGGTTTCGACGGTGGGAAACAGGCATGCCGAGGCTAAGCCGAACGTAACTTCCGCGCAGCCCGTCGGCGTAGATCTGCGCCCTCGGAACGGACTCGCGCAGGAAGGCGGTTATTATAAGTGGTATAAAGGCGGGGACGATAAAACCGCATACGATGCGTTCGTAAAGGGAGCGACGCCCGAAGATATTTTCCGCCAATTGTCCGTAACGGCGATTTATCCCTTCTCCCGCGCTCCGCTTACGCTGCTCTTTAACGAACAGAATCAGCTCTCGGGCGCGATCCGCAACGGTAATTCGGTGGAAATTTCCACGACGACCACGCTTGCGACCGAAGAGGCAATCCGTACGGTAGACGTGCGCCTCGGCTCTTATTCGGCTTCTCTGAGCCTGAACTTTGCGCCCGTTACCGTCGTTAAAATCGACGTGGATACCGCGAAGTTTTTCGCCGCGTTGCCTTCTACGATCAACGCGTACACCGTGCTCAATCCCGCCAATTTCATAAGCGCCGTTACGCTGTGGGAAAACACGGGGGAGAAAAAAAGCACGGTTATCGCGGACGATATCCTCTTTATCGGTTCTCTTGCGCCTACGGCGGACGCTATGAAAACTTTGAACAAGGGGGATAAGTATCCTCGCGATATTCAAATTCAGAGCACCGCAAACGAAAGCGTCGTCTCCGAAAAGATTACAATTGAAAACATTCAGTTTGAAGCTCCTTTGAGCATTTCAAATACGATAAGCTCCACCAATGCAAACAACGGTTTTGCGCCGCAGACCATGCACCACGATTTCGATTACAGCGGACTTACGGTGCAATTTACGTACGACGAGGACGGTGAAAATACCGTCGTTGCCAATCTTGAAGATTTTAAGGGATCGGAATACCTTGAAACGACGCTTTACACGTCCGAAACTGATTTGACGGCAACGCAAACCGGAGTTGTCGTAACGAAGGAAACCAAACGCGCCCGCATTCGGTTTAGTTATAACGGGATTGCTACCAATGTTCTTAACGGTACGATAAGCAACGGTCGTCTTACCGTAAACAAAGACCCCGTAGACGTGCCCGAAATCAACACCAATGCAGTCATATTCAGCGAAGACTGTAATAAACCGCTGGCGGGTTCTCAGCTAATATACGGCACGAAGGAAGGGCACAATCTTAAAATGTCCGTCGCCGTTTGCGACGCAGGCGGCACGGCGGTGGAAGATACCGTCGCCTATTACAGCGAGGCGGAAAATAAAATTGTTTTCCGTTCGGGCGGCGCCTTCTTTGTTAAGGTTTCGCTCGGAACGGATACGGTGAGCGCGGAAGAGTACACGCTCCGTTATGCGGGCACGAGTTCGAGCGTCTCCGTCGATACCGAGGGAAGATACGTAACTTATAAAATCACCATCAACAAGGGCACGATCGCCGTCAGCCCCGACCCCATATCGGATGAACTGCACTACGGCGATACGGCGGAACCCGCCGTAAAGGGGACGGTCGGCGGCATTACCTATAAGCTCGTCAATCAGGAAGGCGGCACCGTGGAAACGGGCTCGCTTGCCGTTCCCTTCAAGTACGTTTATCTGCCTGCGGACGCGGACAATTACGATCCCGCCGATTATGATTACGAAAGCTATGATGTAACGGGAAAAAGCTTCTGGAATTCTACGGCAAACTGTTTGCATGCGGGCAAATATCACGTTTACGCTGTAACGAAGTCTACTACGGCTTATCTCGCTTCCAAATCGCGCGCAGGCAAATATGCGGAAATAGAAATTCTCCCCAAGGAGATCGACGTTACCGCGCCTACCGAATACGTGTTTACGCGCGGCGCATCCCGCGGAGCTTCCGATTTTATTACGGCAAGAAATTTCGTAACGGGCGATCGGGCAGAAGCCGTGCTTGCCGTTTACAACAAGGGAACAACGACGGCTTTTACGTCAAAAACGCATAAGGGCGAGTACAACGTTACCGTTTCGATAAATTCCGCTTTCAAGAGCGATTACGTGCTTAAGGGGAACAAAACCTCTCAGGACGCAACCTTCAAAATCACGCAGCGCGAGTTGGAATTTGCCGCCGCGTGGGCTTCGGGCTTCACGTACGGCGCTTCGGGCGCGGATCCCAATCCCGGTCATAACGAGAAAGACGCAGCGCACTTCTATGCGCAAGTCAAGCTCGACGGATATTATCCTTCCGATGCGAGCGGCGAGATCACGGGCGCTAAAATTGACAATACCGATTTCCCGGAATGGGCGATCGGGCATTACGTTGCAAAATACGTAACCGAATACGATCCTACATACCCCGATGAAAAGACGAATGAGGATTATACGCTGCCCGACATCACGGCGCATTTTGAAATCACCGCGGCGGGCATCGTAAAAATCGGAATCAGCGGGAACAATTGGAGCACGGCTTCTTCCGGCGGCTCGGTCGGCTCTTACAGCGGCAGCGCCATCGAAACGGCGCTCGACAACTGGGCGGGACTCGGCACGAACCTCGCGCCCGACGGAATAACGCCTATTGTAACCGTTACGATCGACGGTGTCCGCCTTGCTCCCGACGAGGCGACGACGTTTACCGTTTCGCATGACGGAACGAGCAAGTTTGCCGTAACCGAAGCGGGCGCTTATACCGTTACAATCAGGCTGAATAAAAATTACGTATGGAGTGGCGAGAACAACGCCGACGATATCGTATACTACGGCACGGTAAATAAAGCATGGGTAACCGGTTGGTATCTTCCGCTTTCCGATAATAAAAACCTCGTGTATAACGGTGAGGCGCAGGAGCAGAAGGTAAGATTCATACTGAACAATAACGGCTCGGCAATATGGAATAAGGACGTTCTTAAAATCGTTTCCGTCGTCGGAACGAGCCACGCGGCGGAAAATCATACGCTTGCATCGGAAAAAATCGACAATACAAACGGCACGTTCGCAGTTACGTATGCGGGAAACTATACCGTTACCGTTGCGCTTGCGGATAAACTCAATTACCAATGGTGGACGGGCGATACGGAAGATAAATCGAATATACCGTACACCGTAGACCGTGCTCCGCTCGTCGTACAGTGGGACGGCGCCCACCTCGGCGCTTATCAGGATCTGTCCTATCCGTTTGTCGAAGGGGCAACCGAACAGCAGATTCCCACACGCGCGCCTTTTGTCGGGTACGAAGCGGACAGGGAGAATCTTGCCCTTACGAAATTCGCTATTTATTCCGACGCGGCTTGTACGCAATTAGTCGGCACCAAAGTAACGGCGGCGGGCACCTATTATATCAAAATTACCGCATTCGGCGACGCAGGGTCCATAAGCGTTTACAAGAACTACCTTCCGATCGCCGAGAACAGGCTGGAAGATATTTCCATTAAATTCGTAATTTCTTCCAAGGGGCTTGAAACGCCCGTGCTTACGGGCGGCGGGACTTCCGTTACCGTCGTCTACGGCGACGATTCACACGGCGGAGACGGTTATAAATTCTCCGATTTCATTTCCAATATCACCCAATTGGTCGATGTGAACAACAACCGTATCGTCATCACGGTTGCGGACAGCGCCGATCTCGAGGGCAACGACCCGTTTATCAAGAACGTTTACCTCAAAGAGGACGTCGTAACGGCTTACACGGTAAAAATTACCCCCGCAGCCAACTACAAGTGGGAAAGCTTTACTGCGGACGAGCGCGAAGAGAAGGAGTTCACTATCCTCATTCAGCAGCGCGTCGTCGCGTTCGAGTGGAAGAAGGACGGCACGAGCGGCAACTTCGTCTACGACGGAACGACGAAATTTGCGCCCGAAGTCGATTTCAAGAACAAGCTGACGGGCGACGACGTCGAACTTACCGTGAGCGACGGAAGCACGGAGGCGGGCGTACATACTGTGAACGTTTTCCTTTCGGGCGACCGACAAGACAATTACACGCTGACGGGTGCGGCGACTTCTACGAGCGCTTCCTTCACCGTCAAAAAGCAAGTGCTTGCGGCGCCTTCGCGCGCTGTAAGCGGAACGCTCACCTATGACGAAAGAATTCAGACGGTCGCATACGGCAGCTGGGCTTCCGTATATAACGGGAAAGTTACGGCAGCCGTCGTCGGCGTGAACGGTAACGCGGGCGTTCCGGAAGTTTATAAAAATCTCGGAAGCTGCGCGTTCGACAGCGCGAAGGGCGAGCTTACCCTCCTGCATGCAGGAACTTACACGGTAACGTTTACGCTGAACGAAGAAGCGCGCAAGAACTATTGCTGGACGGCAGGAAAGCAGACGGCGTTTACGGAGGGCGTGGAGACCGATTGCACGGACAGCGTAATCGTCAACCGCAAAACGCTCACGGCGCCCGCGCTCGGAACGGAGCGCGCACTCGAATGGAACGGCGAGGTTCGCAAGCCCGCGAACATTCAGTCGGGAAATACCGTGCAGGGCGTGAAGTATTCCGTTTCCTACGGTACATATACGTCCGACGGCGGATTTTCCGAAGCAACTACGCCGGAGCCCGCAGCGCCCAACCGCAAAACCGTTTACTATGTGAAACTGACGATCGATCCCGACAACAACACCCTCGCGGTAAGCGGTGCGTCGTTCAGTCCGTACGACTATGTATGGGAAGAAAACGCCAAGGATAACAACGTAACGGACGCGCCCAGCATGGGTTACGTCAATGCGATTGGCGGCGTATACGGCGGGAACGAATATAACGAAAAGGGCGTTTCCATGATGCTGTGCTACGTTATCACGTTCCGGCAGGTTGGCGCGGACTTCGAGTTCCAGGGCTATACCTTCGGCGATAACGGATATCTGAACGGCGAAGGGGACGCTTCGCGTACCTTCCTGCCTTCTGGGGAGTTGAAATTCAATGACCTTGTGGCAGGCAACGGATATAAGCTCTTTTATAAGCAGTCTTCGCTGGACATCTATAAAGATACGCTTTCCGCAATCGAGGCGGCGAATCCTACCGTTACGGTGGTATTCCGAACGGGCAATTCGGAAAAATCTCCCGAGGTCTCGGCAGAAAATCTCGTAAACGGCTTGCCTTGGAATAACGGCACCTATTATGCGCACATCGCGGTTGGCTTTAAGGACAGCGACAACCTGAATAATTTTTCGGGCGCGGTGGAATTCACCGTCGCACAGCGCCGTGTGAGCGTGGAATGGAGCGAGGCGGCAAGCGCTGTATATAACGGCAATGAGCAGACGCGCGGTACGACGGTTACCAACGTTTATAAAAAGGATAAAACAGTCGTAACATCCGCAGAAATTCCCGAACTCACCGTCGATAAAGTTACGAACGTTAAGTATACGGGCGGCACCGTCGCGGCGCATATCGTCAATATCACGGGCGTTAACGACGGCAACTATACGGTGGAGGGCTTGACGAACAAGTCGGCTCCCTTCACCATCACCCCGAAGGAAATCGCCGTTATCGGAACGGACGTTGCGGGGCACGTATACGGCGACGCGATTACGGATAGAGAAAGGGCGTTTACTTTGGCGAGCGGCTACGTCTTCTGCGACGGTGGAACGTATATCCGCGTCAGAATTCTGAAAGCGGACGGTACGGAAGTAACCGCGCTCGACGGCGTGGGAGGAACGTATCGCGTCGTTCCCGAGCTCATTTATGCGCAGGGTAACTATACGTTGACAAATGCGGACGGAGAAAGCCTTGTAACCGAGGGAACGTTTACCGTCGTCAAGCGCGAAATCACCGTGAGCATCGGCAAGGATACCAATGGCGATACGTTGGCGACCTCCGCATACGGCGCGACGCCCGTTGACGTAGACGCAAAGGGAATTTGGGTCGCTACGGTTAACAACGGCGCGAACGCGGGCAGCACGGTCGGCATTCCCGCAGGCGAAACGGCAAAGGTGTTTACGCTCTCCGCTCAAGTAGACGCTACGTCGCCCGTCAGCACGGATAAGCGTAAGTACTATATTACTTGCACGGATAAAAACGATACAAATTATACCGTAACTTTCTTGGAAAATACGTGGGAGTATGTTATCACGCCCGCCGCAATCACGAACGTTGCGGTCAGCGGCTATCGGCATAAGTACGACGCGGCGGCGCACGATATCCTTTCCGTAAGCGCGACTGCGGTGGGCGGCATGCGGCTCGACTGGTATTACAGCGAGGACGGCGAGAGTTGGACGCCCTACAAAGTGGGCGACGGCGCTGCAAAAACGAAAATCCGCAACGTGGCGAAGTTCAAATATTACGTAAAGGTTACCGCGGATAACCACGCCGATTATATCTATCGTACGGGCAGCGACGAAAAGACCGAGGTAACGGTCGAAGTAACGCAGGAGACGCTCACCGTTTCGGTGAATCTGTCTATTGTCTTCGGCGAGGTCGGACCCGATAAGTACAGCGGCACGGATAACGTTTGGTATCAGGAGGGTATTGCCAATCTCCGTACGGAAAGCAGCATTTACACCGTTACGGGCTTTGCGGGCGCGGACGACGGCGCGGCGGAACGCGAGCTGTTCTATAAGAAGTCTGCCGACGGAGCCTTCGTTGATTTCTACGGTTTGGACGGCAAGTTCTCCTACGCATATAAGGACGGCGCAAATACGTACGCGCAGGGGAAGCCTAAGGGGACTTATATCCTCGCCTTCGTGATTCCCGCGTCGGACGGATTAAATTGCGGCAACTATCGGTTTGTAGGCGCGGACGGCGCGCTTACGGTCAACCCGCTTCCCGTCGTCGTCGCAATCGACGACTATACGGCGAAGTTCAATCAGCCCGATCCGCCCGTGCCCGACGTGGCGAGCGTCGTAACGGAGCGTAAGTCTTCGTACGACCGTACGAGCGTGATTACTTATACGATTCCCAAGTCTATCGTTACGATAACCAATCCCGCGCTTACCTCTTATAACGGCGCTACGACCAATAAGGCGGACACGTACGACATTACGATTACGCTGAACGACGACAACTACGTGCTCGACGGTGAGGCTGAAAACGGCGGCTATAAAACGGCGCATTACGTAATTGCGCGGGCGGCGAACGAAATCACGTCCGCCGCAAAGGACGGCTTGTTTACGCAGGCTTATTCTACGACGAACGTCAATGAAGTTTCCGAAGAGGCGTGGATTTACGGAAATTTTGACGCAACATCCGCGCCCGACGGTTATTCTTCTACGGGCAAACAGGCGCTCAACGATTTTGCAATGCTCTGCAACGAGAATGCGCTCGCCGTTACCCTGTATAGGGGTTCGAGCGGCACGGAAGTGCTTGGAGAAGTTCTTACGATTGCCGCGGGAACGAGCGGAGAAGCGGCAACCGCGCAGATCAAGGAGTGGTTTGAAGCCATCTACAACGGCGGCGCGTTTGGCGCGGGCGAATACCGCGTTTCCTATCATATGGATCAAACGGAGAACTACGAGGCGTTCGAGCTTAGCTTCTACTTCAAGGTTGGCAAGAGGACGCTTACAATTACGCCTACAAACTTCTCCGTCGAATACGGCACTGCGCTTCCCGCGGTTACGGAAGGGCTTCACAGCAACAATTATCCCTTCACGCATACGGCGCTCGTTCAGAACGGGTTCGGCGCGGATAAAGCGGTCGACGCGCTCGGAGACATCGTTACCTTCGAGCTGTTCTCCGCATACGTTTACAATACCTACGAGAACGGTTCCGTCGGTACGTACGCCGTTTCCGAACAGGACGTTCAGCATAAATCGCTGTGGGATAATTATGCCGTAACGTTCGGGGAGGGAACGCTCACCGTTATGCCCCGCGCGATCACGGTAGCGATCATCGACCAGACGCATCACTATAATCTTATCGGCGCTTATGATACGTTGTCGCAGTCGTATCAGACGGAAGCGGTCGAAACGTATCAATTCAGACTGACGGAAGGCGCATTCGCTGCGCAGGACGTTGCGGAAGCGCAGGATAACTGGAACGCGGAAGGCGGCGTGGCGTTTACCGCGCAGAAGGTATTCTTGCTCGTATCCGACGCGCTTAAACACGGCGCGGACGCAAAGACCAACACCGTCAAAAAATATCCCGTCTATCTCGCGGCGAATCAAATCGGCGCGAAGGGCGAAGCCAACTACACGATCACGTTGCAGAGCCCGAGCTACATCGGAAACGAGGGGATCCCCGCGGACGCGCTCGCAGGCGGCAAAGCGGGCACGCACGAAATTAAAAAGGCGCAAATCCATATCGCCGTGGAAGGCCCCTTCAAAACGTTCGAGGACGGGGAATACAAAGACCCGTATAACAGAACAGAAGGGGGAGATCTCGAACCGGACGCGAAGCAGTATGACGGTAATTTCAAGTATTACCGCGCGGCCACCAGGCTTCCCGACGGCGTAAACGTCGCCATCTCCTCGCACTATTACGGTTGGTCGGACGGCGGTTACAATACCGACCTCGGCACGGCGGCGCCCAAGAACGCAGGCTCTTACGAGGTTCGCTTCGAGACCAGCGATACGGTTAACTACGAATCGGCAACGGCATCCCAGACCTTCGCAATCGCGGCGAGAACGTTTATCGTCAAAACGCCTACGGTTACCAACAACAACGCAGCCGTAAACGGCGCGCCCGTGTTCAACGGCGCGGCATATACCTATGCGATCGAATTCGACAACTTTGTGGAAGGCGAGCAGCTCAACGTAACCCTCGGCGTTAAAACGACGTTGAAAAAGGAGGGGCCGGATAAAGACGCCTTCCTTATCGGCGACGGCGCGCTTACCGATACCGGCAAGGGCTACATGTACACGGCGACCAACGCGGGGAAATACGAAGTTACGATCACGCTCCAAGACGGTACGGACGGTAACGCATTCCTTGCTTCCAACTACCGTTGGTACAATGTGAGTACGGGTAATAATGAGAATTCTTACACGTTCACGCTCGACATCGGTTTGCAGGGGCTCGCCGTTTCCGCTACCGCGGCGACGGTGCAGTACGGCGACGAACTTTCGGATAGCTCCTTCAAGGGATACCGCCCGATTTACCTCATCGGCGGCGTGGACGTGGAAAAGGCGGACTCGGCGGCGAAAGCGCTGTTCGATCAAGAGCTTGCCAAAGGCAACGTAACGCTTCCCTTCGCGCTGGGAACCTTCACCAAGGACGAAGCGCTGTTCGAGTCCGACTATACGGTCAAGACTTCGAGCTGGGCGCAGAAGACGTACAATTTGAGGCTTAAGCTCGAAAAACTTACCGCATACAACTTTGACATCGTGGACGGCGTTACCGCCCGCCTTACGGTTGTCGCGCGCAAAATAGAGATTACCGTTAAGGGTTACGGCGACGGACTGACGGACGTTTCCTGCACATACGACGGGCAGAGTGCGAACCACAACAACTGTTTGCAGACCTTTCTCAATACGTACGCAAACCGCGCGAAGATGCTTTCCGTAACGAATGGAGCGATCGCGGCGGACAACGCGCCGAGCGATTATAGCAGCTTCAATCCGCTGATGGCGGTCGATCTCGCCGTTTCGACGGATGTGCGCAACGCTTCGTCGATTCCCGTACGCCCGACCAAAAAGACGACGGGCTACGATATGTACGACATTACCTTCCGCAACGCGAAGGGAGACGAGATTTCCGCTACAACGGCGGACACGGAACTCCTTCCCACGTACGAGATCCTGAAAAAGCAATTGACCGTGCGCGTAGGCTACTACGATAACGGAACCTTCAGGCAGGAAATTACTGTTCCCTACGGCTCTGCGCTTACCTTCGGTTCGACGGGGAATTATATGCTCCGTTGGGAGGGCTTCGTCAACGAGGGCGAAGGAACGGTCAACGGCCCCGATAAGGCGTCGAGCAACAACGTGCGCATTTCCGAATGCACCGTGCTTACGGCGGACGGTACGGCGTACGCGGCTTGGAAGAGCAACGCGGGCAGTACGTTTACCGTAACGCCCGTCCTTACGGAAGGGAGCAAGACCCTTGAATTCGATAACTACTCCATTACGCTGGATACGGCAACGCTTACGGTAGATAAACTCAACGTTACGGCTGTCGCCGGAGAAGTAACGTATACGGAAAAGACGGACGAAAACGGCATCGTATACAACGGCGGCATATCGGGAATCGAGCACGAAATTTCGCTTACCTTCGCGGGGGTGGAAAACGAGTTGACGAAGGACGCATCGTCTTTCGTATATCAGACGGTGTATGATACGACGGGAAGCGACGCGGACGGGGCGCAGAAGGCTCCTACCAAGGTCGGCAGTTATTCCGCTTGGGTTACGCTCGATCGGAACGGGAACTATCGCTTCCAAGGCGTTGCGGACGGAGTGTCTCAGAAATTCACGCACGTCGTCAAGCAAAAGGATTTCTCGCTTGACTGGACGCACAGCGGATTTGCGCTCGACGCGGAACATCCTTCGGCAAGCAACACTGCGAATTACATCAGCTCGATGATGACGATCGTTTCGTTTAACCATCAGAGCGGCGGCGCCTCGACGGATATTCTCGGCGCGGGCTATCATACGATTACGCCCGATAAGCAGTTGGATATTACGGTAACGGGGCTCGGCAGCTACGAGCTGACCGTGGAATTTACGGAAGCCGCGAAGAGAAATTATTATTGGCATGAGGACGACAAGGCGGCTCGCCGTTCCATCACCTTTACGGTGGCAAGCTCGGATAAAGCCGTTACCCTTACGATTACGGCGGAGGACAGGGAATATCTTACCGTTTCCGATCCGACTTACGAATTGAAGAACGCCTTCGGCAATAAGTTCGAAGCCGTCATTACGTACACTTACGTTTCCGTTGAAGAAGGTAAGTTCGGCACGACGAGCGGCGCGCTTACGGCCGATCAGGTACAGGGGCTCAGCTTTACGGGCGCCGTTCCGCAGAACGCGGGCTGGTACGTCGTATGCGGATCGTACGGCGGCAGCAGCGAATATCTGCCGGCGCGCGCGTATTACTGCTTCCAAATCACCAAGAAGTCGGTCGGAAAGGACGATATCTCCTTTACGACGACGGATACCGTCTATACGGGTATGCAGCTTTCCGCAACGGTCGGGTACGATACGCGGGTCGTATACGTAACATCGTTCGACGGCGAAGGCTATGCGCCCAATGCGGCGGGCTCCTCGCTTCGTGCAACGAATGCGGGCAATTACAAAATTGTGCTCGGTTTGCGCGACGCGGGCAACTACGCATGGGATCCCGCGCTCGACAGGACGGAGGGCTTTGAAGTTACCTTCGGGGAGGACGACGAAATCATCTCCGTCGGTTTGACCTGGAAGGTGGATAAGGCTTCGGATAACGTAATTATCTGGGACGAACACAACGTATACAGCATTACGTACGGCGAAACCTACGCCGTCAACGCGCGGTCTACCTATTCCGCTTCCGTGCTGACCCGCTATGCCGTGAACGACGGAAGAGATTGGAAAACGATTCCCGAGAACGAATGGATGAACGTAAGGCAGTCCGACGCGGGCAACTATTACGTCAAGATCATCGACGCGGGCAACGACAGGAACTATACCGCTACCGAAGATTGCAAGGAGCTGGTCATTGCAAAGAGCGAAATCACGGTAACCCCTTCGGGTAGTCTCGTCTACGGTCAGGCGTTTGCGGAAGGTGCGTTCGATTACGCCCCGAAGGCGGGCATCGAGCTTGATTCCTCGGCGCAGATCGAATACAAGCTCGTTGACGGCAGCCTCAACGAAGACAATCTGAACGTTAAGGTGGGCGGTTACGCGCTTACCATGGACACCGATTCCAACGGCTTTGTGAAAGGCTTAAAGAGCAGGAATTACAATATCAAGGTTGCGGAAGGCACCCTTACCGTAACGCCCATGGCGGTAACCGTTCAAATCGGAAACAAGAGCGGCGTATATCTCGATTCCGACCGCGTCTCCGTGGACGACGTTTCCGTTTCGCCCGTAGGCGCTTGGAGCGGCGGCGACCTCAAAACGGCGCTCGGCATTGCGCTTTCCACCGACGTGCGCACGGACAGCTCCGTCGGCTCTTATGCGATCACGGGCGCGGCAACGAACGGCAACTATAATGTTACCTTCCGGAACGGAACGTATACCGTAAGCCCGCTCGTCGTGCGCGTCGAAATTTCGGCGGGCGGCGGCGAATACGGCAAGACGATTACCGAAGCGCAGGTTGAACACATTTACACGACGAACGCGACCGTCAACAAAGACCTTGGCAAAGGCGCGCTCCAATTCCTTTATAACTACTCGGGAAGATCTAACGGCGGCGTAACCGTAAACGGCAGCTCTTGTCCGACGCTTGCGGGAATGTACGTTTACACCGTTACGGGCGTCAAGGACAATGCCAACTACGTTTTATCGAGCGTCGCGAGCGTTTCCTTCGTGATTTCCAAGCAGGAAATCGACGCAGGCGCGTTCAACGTACCTTCGCAGCCGTACGCAGCCGCGCCCTTAACGCCCGAGGTGGAAGAAAACGAATACAGCGCACTTTACGAAAAGATGCCTCACGGAGACTTTGTGAAGGCAGGCACGCACAGTTTCTACCTGCGCCTTACCGACTTCAATAACTACAAGTGGAAATCGGTTGACGTTGCCGAGCGCGAAATGCAGTTTGTCATTACCAAGGCGGAAAACATGCTTGTCGGAGGATCGCCTTCCGAAGCGCCTACGATCGTCATCGAAGGCTGGCAGTACGGCAGTTATAACGCTGCGATCAACAAGCCTTGGGCGCAGACGAAGTTCGGTTCGGAAAATATCGTTTACGAATTCGCAACTTCTCCCGAAGAGGACGCCGAATGGACGAACGCCATTCCCGCGGACGGCAATGCCGGCACTTACTGGGTGCGCGTAACCGTTTACGGCACGGACAATTACGAGCCGTTCGTAAGTAAGCCCGTATCGTTCGTCATCGCGCAGGTCAAGAAAGCCGCGCCCGAGCTTGCCATCAACGACGGCAACCGCACTTATACGGGCGAAGAGCTTTGCGTATCCGTGCTCGGCGTGGATAACCGCTTTATGGAGATCGTATTCGGAAGCATCGCAACCATCGGCGGCGGGTATCAGTTAAAGGCAGTGAATGCGGGAACCTATATTGCGACCGTCCAGCTCAAAGATACGACCAATTATTGCTGGGCGGACGGAACTCCGACGGACGGCGACGGCAACGCGATCTTGACTTGGGTTGTGGGGCGCAAGAAAATCGCCTTCCCGACGGAAAATAAGAATCTGTTTGTCGTAAACGGAAGCATTCTTCAATACTTCCCCGAAGGGTTCGATGCGGAGCTCATGACCATCACGGGCAACGAAGCGGGCTACGGCGGCACGTTCACCGCGACCGTTTCTCTCATCGACACGCAGAATTTCGAGTGGGAGGACGGTACGACGGGCTCGATCGATTTCGTGTGGAGTATCGTCGGTTCGAGCACGGTATTCACTATTATCATAAGCGTGCTTTCGGGCGCTTCGGGCGCGGCGGCGATCGTCGCGGCGGTTCAGTTTGTGCGCTTCCGCAAAAAGAAGCTCGCCGAAGCGGCAGGGCCGCAGGACGATGATTCGCTCGCGGACGGAGGAACGGACGGCGAAGAGAGCGAAAACGGAGGAGAACAGGCATGAGTATCGCAAATATTTTGGCGGGATTGTTTTCCCCCGGACAGATCACGTCTATCGTTCTCGTATCCGTGCTGCTCGCGGCGCTGATCGGGCTTAACGTTTACCTTATCTTTTTACTTCACAAGCGCGGCGTGCATAAAATGCAAACCAAGCAATTGCAGCAGCAGCGCGACGCATTGCTCGACAAGCTCAACGACATGCGCGCGGGCAGACCCTTCGAGTTCACGTCCTCGCCCGTGCGCGTCAAGGTAATCACCGACGCTTCCGAAGAGGAGGATGAGGAAGAAGAGGAGATCGCGGCGGACGAGGATTCGGAAGAATTTACCGAGGACGAAATCGAGGAAACCCTCATCGAAGAAGAGGACGAGGGCGGCGACGCGGAAATCGTCGTAAGCGAAACCGGCGCGGTCGTGCGGTATAACCGCAGCTTTACGGCGCGCATCGTGCAGTCGGACAACGATTTGAAAGCGCGTTATTCCGAACTCAAAAATTACCTGCTTGCATTCAAGGGCGTCAAATCGCACGTCAGCTGGAAGCACGAAATGTTCTTCATCGGTAGAAAAAGTGTCGCGCGGTTCGTCGTGCGCGGCAAGACCCTTTGCCTGTGCCTTGCGACCGATCCCGCGCTCTTCCGCGATACCAAGTACAAGGTGGACGATCTTTCGGGGCTCAAAAAGAGTAAGCTGCCCTGCATGTACCGCATCAAGAGCGATCGCAGAACGGGTTACGCAAAGGAGCTTATCGACGTCGTTATGGCAGGCTTCAACACGCCCCGCAACGAATCTTACGCCGCTTCCGACTTCACTCTGCCCTATAAATCTACGGAAGTGCTCATCAAACAGCGCCTCATCAAAATCATCGGCGGCGGGGATATCCCGGAATTCGACAAAGAGGACGCGCTCGCGGCGGCGCGCGGCATCCGCTACAACCGCAGCTTTGCGGCGCGCATTGTGCAGTCGGACGACGCGCTCAAAGCCCGCTATTCGGCGCTGAAAAATTATCTGCTCGCGCACGAGAATATCCGTTGCGTCAACAGTTGGAAGCGCGAAACTTTCCGCGTCGGCAGGAATTGCGTTGCGGCGGTCATCATCCGCGGAAAGACGCTCTGTCTGTGTCTGGACGCCGATCCCAAGCAGTACGAAGGAACGAAGTTCAGAGTGGAAGATTATTCGCTCCGCAGCAAGCGGACGAACACGCCCCTTTTGTACCGCGTGCGGAATGACCACCGCCTCAATTACGCTTATCAATTGATCGACAAGGTGTTTGCCGAGAAGGAAATCGGAAAGGAGGAGCGGGAGCCTATAAACTACGTCGTTCCGTTTGCGGCGACGGAGACGCTCATCCGTCGCGGACTGATAAAGGAAACCAAGGTTGCGGTGAGACCGTCGATCTTCGGCGAGCCTCCCGCGGAAGAGAAAAAAGAGGTCGCGGCGGCGCAGGAAAGCGCGTCCGAACACTCCGAAGGGGACGCGAAAACCGAATAAAGAAAGTCGGATAAAGAACCGCGCCGAATGGCGCGGTTCTTTTCATATAAGCACAAGTTATGCATTTATTCAAAATATCGGGGAAATTATACAAAATTCTATTATATTATAAGCTTATCTTATGCGCAATATAAGCGATTGCGAACGGGGAACCGTATATTTTATCCTTTCGGAAGTTGGTGTTCGTCGAAAATTCTGCTATAATAAAAATATAAGACAGGAAAACAAATATCCGAAAGGAAGGAGATTCATTTATGCATTACGTTGACAGAGTGCTTGCGGAACTCAAAGCCAAAAACCCCAACGAGCCGGAATTTCACCAGGCGGCGACGGAGATTCTGAACGGATTAAAGCCGGTAATCGACAAACATCCCGAATACGAAAGAGCGGCGCTTTTGGAGCGCTTCGTCGAGCCGGAGCGCGTCGTCATGTTCCGCGTGCCCTGGGTGGACGACAACGGCGGCGTGCACGTGAACAAGGGCTATCGGGTACAGTTCAACAGCGCGATCGGCCCCTATAAGGGCGGGCTTCGCTTTCACCCTTCCGTCAATCTTTCCATCATCAAATTTTTGGGGTTGGAGCAAATCCTCAAAAACAGTTTGACGGGGCTGCCCATCGGCGGCGGAAAGGGCGGCAGCGACTTCGACCCCAAGGGCAAGAGCGACAACGAAATCATGAAATTCTGCCAAAGCTTCATGACCGAGCTCTACCGCCATATCGGGCAGGATACCGACGTCCCCGCGGGCGACATCGGCGTGGGCGGACGGGAAATCGGCTTCCTGTTCGGACAGTATAAGAGAATCCGCGACGAGCACGTCGGCGTGCTTACGGGCAGGGGGCTCACGTACGGCGGCAGCCTTGTCCGCACGGAAGCGACGGGCTACGGGCTTGTGTACATTACGGAAGAGGCGCTCAAATGCCGGGGCGACAGCTTTAAGGGCAAAACGGTCGTCATTTCCGGTTCGGGCAACGTCGCCATTTACGCCTGCCAAAAGGCGCAGGAGCTGGGTGCGAAGGTCGTCGCCATGTACGATTCCAACGGGTATATTTACGATAAAAACGGAATTCGGCTGGACGTCGTTAAGCAGATCAAAGAGGTGGAACGCGCGCGCATCAAGGCGTATGCCGAGCGCGTAGCGGGCGCCGAGTATCACGAGGGCTGCAAGGGGATTTGGAGTATTCCCTGCGACATCGCGCTCCCTTGCGCGACGCAGAACGAAATCGACGAAGCGTCGGCAAAGACGCTCGTCAAAAACGGAGTTAAATATGTCGGTGAAGGTGCGAACATGCCTTCCACGCTGGAAGCGATCGCGGTATTCCAGAAGGCGGGCGTGGTATTCTTGCCTGCCAAGGCGGCGAACGCGGGCGGCGTTGCGACGAGCGCGCTGGAAATGGCGCAGTCGAGCGGCAGACTTTTCTGGTCGTTTGAAGAGGTGGACGCGAAACTCAAAAATATCATGGTCAATATCTATCACAATATGGATAACGCCGCAAAGGAATACGGCGCGGAAGGCGATTACGTTGCGGGCGCGAACATTGCGGGCTTTGTAAAAGTTGCCGCGGCGATGATGGCGCACGGTATTGTGTGATAAAAAAAGATAAGCAAAAGGGAACGGAATTACCGTTCCCTTTTTTGTTGCGTTGCAATCATTTCCGCTTTCTGTATTTGACGATCGCCGTTCCGCACGATGCGATGATCCCGCAGGCGAGCCCGCCGCATACGAGAATGATCCAATAGGGGTGCCAGAGATCGAGAATCGCGCCGAGCAGAAGATAAGCGATAATGCAAGAAAGCATTAATATCCCGCATGCGCCGCCGATCGCCGCGCTTTCTCCCTTTGCCCGTTTGGCGCTGCGCTTTTCCCTGTCGCATAAATCGAAAACAATTCCTATGATTCCGCAGGAAAGGGCGCTCACGGGAATGATGACCCAATAGGGCGTCCACAGCGAAAGCGTGAGCCCGAGAATAAGGTATGCTGCGATTCCGCCAAGGCAGACGAACGCACATACGGCGCCGCCGACCGCGCCCAAAAAGGTTTTCGGCTCGTCGTCTCCCCTCGTAAACAGGTGCTCCTTCATTTCGTCAAAGGGAGTGCGTGCGGGCGGCTGTTCCGTCTCTTCGTTTTCCCTGCGTTTGCCGTCCAACAGTTCGTCCACGGTAACGCCGAAAATGCGCGCGATGGGAAGAAGCAGGTTGCTTTCCGGCATGGCTTCGCCTGTTTCCCATTTGGATACGGCTTTATTGGTTACGCCCAGGCGTTCGGCAAGTTCGGCTTGCGTCATGCCGTTTTCCTTCCGCAACGTAAATAAAAATTCTCCGAAAGCGCTCATAGAATGCTCCTTAAATCTTTTAAGAATATTATATCCCCGAATGCGCGTTCGGGCAATAGAATGTTGTCGAATGAAAGTAGAATTTTCCTGTTTTTCGGTGGATATTGCAAAAGCGTCCGCTTTTTGCGGACGCTTAAACGAATCAGTCGAGCAGGCGGAGCTTATTCAGCTTCAGCGCGTTCCAAAGGATATACGCGCCGCACAGTACGCCGAATACCGCCGTCAGAATCCAAAAAACGAGGTCGTGCACGTTTCCCGTGCCGAGATAATCGACGAGCAGTCCGCCGAAATCGAACAGTGCATGAAGAAGGGCGCACAGCCAGATATTTTTCGTTTTATCGAGCACGACGGCGAGCATGGCGCCGATTAAAAAGGAATAGCCGACTTGCAGCATGGTTGCGCCGAAGCCCGCCCCGTAAATAAGGTTGACGAGATGCCAAAGCCCGAAGACCGCTGCGGAAAGCAGAACGGAGAGGATATATCCGTTTTTCCGATTGGAAAGTCTGCGCTTGATAAAGTCGTGCAGAATGCCGCGGAACATCAGCTCTTCCGAAATGCCGATAAAGATGCAGAGCAGGGCAAACAGCGGAATGAGCTCCGCCCGCGTAATCTGCGCGCTCCCCGTAATCAGAGCCGAGAAAGGGAAGTTAACGACGGCGACGAGAAAACATGGAATGCTCCATAGCAGCGCGCGGGGAAAGGAGCGCTTCGGAAAGCGCAAGAGATAGGTTTGCCCGAACAGGACGAGCAGACAGATAAAAAAAGCCGTAAAAAAAGCGCGGGAAAGCGTTTCCGAAAGGAGAAGAGCCGCCGCAGCGTCGGGCAACAGTTTGATTTCGGGAATGCCGAACACCACTGCGGCGATAAAGCACAGCGCCAGCGCGACGTATAATATTTTATTCTTCGTTTTCATGCGGTTGAATTTTTGCTATCAGTTTGGGATAGGCGTACTTATGGAAAAAGATAAGCGCGATTCCCAAAACAATCAGGAGAATTGAAGTCAGCTGCGAGGGGGTGATAAAGGAGATACCGGAGGAGCCGCGCGGGTCGTCGCGCAGGTATTCGATGGCAAAGCGGAACACGCCGTATGCAATGAGATAAATCTGCGCGATATAAGCGTTATCCTTTTTCAAAAGAAGATAGGTAAGCACGCCGAAAAGAAGGAAGAGGAAAATGCTTTCGATGAGCTGCGTCGCGATGCGTTTTTCGTAAACACCTTTGATGAGCATAGGCAGGCCGAGCGTTTCCGACGGAATCCCGTAACAGCACCCCGCGAACAGGCAGCCGATTCGTCCGAACGCATGCGCCAGAACGATGCAGGGAATGGCGCAGCGGACGAACAAGCTCAGATGCAGGAGGTGTTCTTTCTTGCGGAACGCGAAGTGCCCGACGGTAAAGTAGAAGAGGAAGAAACACAGCACGCCGCCGACGAGCCCGCCGAGGAAGGTCATTCCCTTCCATTGCCAAACGCCGCTCGCAATATAGTTATAGATGCTCTGAAAGAGCGTCGCCGAAAGGAACCCCAGAATAATGGATCCCGCAATTACGATGAGAAAGAAGTTAAACACCGCGGCGGGCGCCTTCTTGACGTCGCAAAAGACGCGGAATACGACGATTGCCGCAAGGATTCCGAGAAATATCATGATGGAGTAAAGATCCATCCCTAAAAATTTGACGTGGGGAAACATATTGCAATTATACCACAAGCGCGCGCGTTTATCAAGTGAAATGACCCGAACGGGAAGGAATGGAAGTTTGCGTTGCTTCTTTCGTGTTAATTCAACCGGAATTGCATGTACACGGGATTATGGTCGCTGTATGCGAACTGTGTGTCTATCGTGCGTTCCTCGATCACGGTGATATTGTCGGATACGAGGAATCCGTCTATCACCGTTGTGTAGTTGATGTCCGCGGTATACGGAATATCCGCGCCGCGGCAGGTCGCCGCATTGAGAGCAGAGACTATTGTAAAACCTTCGGCGATTTCCGATTGGTGAAGGACGGAGCTTTTCACCCAATCGGGTGTTTTTTGCCCGCTCGGGAAATATTGCAGTGCCGCTTCGTCGCTGTCGAATCGGTCGGCGATGAGGCAATGGTTGAAGTCGCCGCCCGCAACGACGTAGTTTCCCTTGTCCCGCTCCTCTTTCAGTACGGCGTTGAGCATTTGCAACTGTTCGGCGCGAATCGTGCCGCCCTCGTCGTATGCGGACATGTGCAGATTTACAAGTACGAGCTTTTTGTCGCTGTCCGCAACGGGCAGATAGTGCACGGCAAAACAGCGGTCGAGGTCGAAGAGCTTATCGATAAAGGAATCGGTAACGGGGAAGGAGCGGCGCACGGCGCGTTCCGTCCGGTAGCGGGATAGGGTAAGAATGCCCGCCGTCGTCTGTCCGATGGGGTCGTTGAAGGGGTAAAGCAGGTACGCCGTGTGGAAGTTTTCCGCAAACGACGCGCAGTGTTCGGGGTAAAGCGCCCGCGCGCGGGCGACCATGTCGATATGATAGCTCCTGTCCGCGTTCGAGTCGGCTTCCTGAAAGAAGCAAAAATCGGCGTTCAACTCTGCCGAAACGCCGAGCGCGCCGTTCACGTTTTTTTCTGCGTCTTCTTTATTCATCGCTTTCGCGTAAATCCCTGCGACGGCGGTGCCGTCGTTCATGACGCCCGTATCCATAAAGAAGGAATATTCGGGCGAGTATGCGCCGAACCCGAGGTTGTAGGAGAGCACGCCGTACGTTTCCCCCCTTTGAATGATTTCCGTCCGTTCATTTTCGATTTTCAGTTCGGTCATGTCGTCGATGCGGTAGTATTGCAAGGCAACGTACGCGATATAGCTCCCGATCAGGAGTACGGAAAATCCGATGACGCAGGCGAGCGAAATACTGATGATTTTAACGATTTTTCTTGTTTTCATGGCTCTATTGTACACGATGGGGGGAGAAAGTTCAAGATGAAACGGAAAAATTATCCGCGCGGGGTTGAAATTTTTTTTCGGGGATGGTACAATGGGCGCGGAGGATACGCTATGTCAGTCAGAGAATACGACTTGCAAATCAACGACGAAGAAAAGCTGCCCGACATTATCCAGGCGCTCAACGCTTCCGTGCGTAGAAAAATGATGTCGCTTTTAAGCCGTTCGTCCTATTCCATCGCAGACCTTGCAAAAAAACTGAAACTGCCCATTTCCACCGTTTCCTTTCACGTGAACATCCTGCGTAAGGCGGGCTTCGTGAGCGTTACGGTGAAGCGGAATTCGCGCGGGAACGCTAAAATCATTTCTCGCCAGATAGACAGGTTTTCGCTCGGCTTTTTGCTCGACACACAGACGAAGAGCAAGACGTTTTCCGTGGAGATCCCGCTCGGCAGCTTTTGCGATGCACAGATCGAGGCGGGCTGCGGAATGGCGAACACCAACAGCATCATTATCGCCGACGATACGCCCGGCGTGTTCTTTTCGCCCGAGCGGCATTCGGCGCAAATTATTTGGTTTGCAAAGGGGTATCTTGAATACCGCATACCTAACTACATGATGCGCGATAAAAAGGTAAACGCCGTAACGTTCAGCATGGAGCTTTGCAGCGAAGCGCCAAACTACCGCAACGACTGGGAGAGCGACATTACCTTCTGGGTCAACGGAGAAGAGGTGGCGACCTATCTCTCCCCCGGAGATTTCGGCGGGCGGCGCGGCAGGCTGAATCCCGCCTGGTGGTCGGATTTTTCCACGCAGTACGGCATCATCAAGACGATAAGGATCACCGACGAGTGCGTTTATCTCGATGAAACGGCGGTGAGCACGCAGACCATTTCCAAGCTGAAATTGCAGGAGGGCGACTATATCACGCTGCGCATCGGAATCAAAAAGGACGCGCACCGTCAGGGTGGATTGAATCTTTTCGGGGAGAAGTTCGGCGATTACGCGCAGGGGTTGGTCTTTACGGTCGATTACAATTGAGAATAGAGAAGGGGAAAATCGCCTATGCTGATTACGTCGGTACGGGCGTTTTTTCTTTGTGCACGTTCCCGATTACTTCAACTTTCATGTAACAAAAACAAGTATTTTTACAAATTTTAATATTAGTATTGACATTATAAATTGAATAATGTAAAATGCTGACAAGATTTGAAAATCTTTGCTAAACAGGGGTACCCCTGTTTAGGTCTGCCCTTCGTGCAGACCTAAAAAAATTTATTTGAAACGGACATAAGTCCGAAAATAAGGAGGAAAAGGTATGAAAAAGGCATTTCCGTTGATTGCGGCAGGCGTTCTTATGCTCGCGGGGCTTACGGCTTGCGGGAAAGACGACGGCGAGGGCGAGTATGTGCCGCCCGATGCGGAGCTTACGGAGAACGTTAGCATACGCTTCTGGGGCTGGGGCGATGCCGCGGAGCAGGCAAACTATCAGACGCTCGTCAATCAGTTCATGCAGGAAAACAAGAATATCACCGTTGTGTATACGGGCATGAATTCCCAGAACTATATGCAGGAGCTGCGCAACAGTGCGACCAATCTCCCCGAGCTTTTCTACATGCCCGATTACGACTTTCTCGAATACGCGGCGAACGGAATGTTGAAGGACGTTTCTGCCTACGTTTCCGAAGAAGAGCTTTCTGCGATCTGGCCGCAGGCGGTGGACGAATATTATTTCAATCCGAAAAACAACACCCTCGGAAAATCGGAAGGCGCGAAGCTGTACGGCTTGCCCAAAGACTTGGGCCCCTTTACTCTCGTTTACAATAAGACGCTCGTCGATTCCCAGATAGAGAAATTGCAGCTCGACCGCGAGGAAATATACGGGCTGCTCAATCCGAACATCGCCATGACCTGGCGGCAGTTCCGCGACCTTCTGAAAAAGCTCGATCCCGACCCGAACGACAATCTCTACGGGATTTCCCACTACGAAATCGAAGCGGCGATCTACTCCAATAACGCCAACTTCTTCAACGACGACGCTTCCGAGCAGCGCATTACCGATAAGAACTTTACCGACGCCCTGCAATTCATCGCCGATCTCACCCTCGTCGATCACACGATGGTGGAGGCGAAAAATCAAGCCTCAACCAACGGGTTCCAGCGCTTTCTCGCTTCGGGCTGCATTTTCAGCTTTATGGGGCCGTGGGATTGCGCGCAGTTCTGGGCGCTCGACGATTTAACCTTCGAGTCCAACATTCTTCCCGTTCCCTATAACGGAGAAAACCCCGACGCGAAGAGCACGGCGTGGGTCGGTTCTATGGGATATTGCGTGAGCGCGAAAGCGAGCAGCTTAAAGACGAACGCCGCCATGCGCCTTGCGAAGTATCTGTGCTGCAACGAGGATGCGCAGCGTAAGTTCTACGAGCTCGGTCAGCAGGTGCCCAACATTGTGGAGATGGCGAAGGACGAATACGTCAACGATACGAAAAATCTCATCGGCGACAAAGACCCCGTAGACCGTTCCGTATGGCTGGATAC
Source organism: uncultured Christensenellaceae bacterium (assembly GCA_910586675.1). Lineage (GTDB taxonomy): Bacteria > Bacillota > Clostridia > Christensenellales > Borkfalkiaceae > Gallimonas. The sequence goes on from CAJUJO010000001.1 coordinate 181,795, forward strand.
CATAAACGGTTTCTCTGCGGAAGATAAAATCGGCGGGAAGGTTCGCCCGCGCTACTACACCTATTCGTCCGACTGGTACGACATGTTCACCGAATATATCGACACCGAAGGGCTTTGGACGGGCGCCAAGACGGCGTCGCAGATTTGCGCGGCTTACGCAAAGACCTTCCAGGCGGCTCTGGACGAAATGAGAGCCAACCTCGGTTGAGGAGGGGCGTATGGAAAAGACGGCAATCGTTTGCCCGGAGACGGGCGAACAGACCGCAGGCGGCGGAGCGTCGCCGTTTATGAAAAAGAAAAAGAGCCGTTTGGAGCGGCGGGAACACCTCATCGCGTTTCTCTTTATCCTGCCGCCCATTATCGGGTTTCTCGTGTTTACGGTCGCTTCCATGCTGTTTTCCTTTGTTTACAGTTTTCAGAAGTACAACACGCTGACGGGTGCGTCCTCCTGGATCGGATTCGATAATTATATCAACCTCTTTACGCACGAGCTGTTTGCTCCCGACTTTTGGAATTCGGTGGGGAATACCGCGATTCTTTTGTTGAGCATTCCGCTGAGCATGTTCTTGGGGCTGTGCCTTGCGGGACTTCTGCGCATGGGCGACATCAAGGGCTCCAAAATTTTTCAGGTGCTGTACTATCTCCCCGCGGTGTCCAGTGCGGTAGCTATGAACATCGTATGGCGTTACATCTTCAACAACGAATTCGGAATCGTCAATCTGATGTTCAACATCAAAGCCGCTTGGCTGAGCGACGACGCGCTGCTGAAAATCGCCATCATCTTCAAGAACTCCATCAACGGCATGGGGACGGCGATGATTTTGTACCTTGCGGGAATGCTCAACGTGCCCAAAGATTACTACGAGGCGGCGAGCCTCGACGGCGCGGGAAAGGTGCGGCAGTTCTTTTCCATCACGCTTCCCATCATATCGCCCGTAACCTTTTATCTGCTCATCACAGGGCTTATCGGCGGTTTGCAGTCGTACGCCGATTCGCAGGTGTTCGCGGCGGGCGATTCGGGCGCGCGTACGATCGTCTACTTTATCTGGGCGCGCGGCATCGACCAAGGGCGGTACGGGCTGGCTTCGGCGGCTTCCATTCTGTTGGCGTTCGTCATCATGATCATCACCGTCATACAGTTCAAGTTCTCCAATAAGTGGGTTTACGAGGAGTAACGGCTATGGAAAATCACGTTGAGTATAAGGAAATCGCCCGTAAGGCGGGATATATTTCTCTGCGCGTCGTTATCTATGCCGTGCTCGTCTGCGGTGCCTTTCTGTTGGTGTTTCCCTACCTGTGGATGCTGCTCACCTCCTTCAAAAAGGACTTGGATGCGATCAGCATTCAGCTTTCTCTCTTTCCGAAGCAATGGGTATTCCACAACTACGCCGACATCTGGACGTTCATTCCCCTGTTAAAGGGGCTGGGCAATACCTTGCTCGTGGAGGTCAGCGTCATCGTCGTCGGCACCTTTGTTTCGGCGATGGCGGCGTTCAGTTTTGCGAAACTGAAACTGCGGCATAAGACGTTTTGGTTGCTCTTTCTTATGAGCGGCATGATGGTGCCCTATGCCGCGCTCATGATGCCGCAGTTCCGCGTGTTCATGGCGATCGGAATGTTCGATACGCTCTGGCCGCTCATTCTGCCCGGCTTCTTCGGGAACGTTTCCATGCTGTTCTTTCTCGTTCAATATATGCGCGGCATTCCCAACGCCTATTTCGAGGCGGCGCGCATCGACGGCGCGGGGCACTTTAAGTGCTTTATCTCCGTCATGCTTCCCCTCGTCAAAACGGCGATCGCGGCGCAGGTCATCTTCTGGTTTATCGGGATATGGAACGACTATTTTGCGCCGTCCATCTACCTGCACTCGCACGACAGAATGACGCTGCAACCCATGCTTGCCATCATCAACTCGGAATCTTCCAGCGGAATCCGCCTGCCGCTCATTATGGCGGGCGCGGTACTGGCGAGCATTCCCATGCTGGTAATTTACATTACCTGCCAGAAGTACTTTATCGAATCGCTCTCCATATCGGGCGTAAAAGGTTAAAAAGGGGCGGACGAAGGTCCGCAAAAAAATAAGGAGGAAAATTATGAAAAAGACAAAATGGTTCGGCGCGGCACTCATAACGGCGGCGCTCGCAATCTCGGCGTCCGCGTGCGGCGCTCCCTCCGGGGGCGGCACGGGAACGGGCGGAGGCGGCGGTAGCGCGCCGAAGGACGACGTTTATCAGGACTATAATCCCGATAAACAGCCGGGCGGCGACGCGTTCGACTTCGACGGAAACTATGCTCCGCCCGAACTGACGATAGACGGGAAGGGCGACGACCCGCAGTGGCAGGCGATCACGGAGCCGCTTACTACGTTCGGCAAGGACGTCGACGGGGGCAAAGCCGTTTCGGTGAAGGTCTACCGCGGAAAGGACGCGCTGTTCTTCCTGTTCGACGTAACCGACCCTCTGCTCTTAACGCAGGGCAACACCAACGACGACGCCGTAACCCGCGGCGACAGCATCGAGCTCTACCTCGATACGCTCGGCGACGGCGGCAGGAGCCCGCAGAGCGACGACTATCAGATCAACCTCGGCATTCACGGCAAAACCCGCATCATGCAGGGCGCGGGCGGTCAGTGGGGGAGCTGGAACGGACTCATCGACTACGAAGTGGATTTGAAGGGAGGTTCGCTGAATAACGGCGACGCGGCAGACGATACGGGTTATTCCATCGAAGTCATGGTGCCCTATAAGCAGATTATGATCGAAAAGGACGACACGATCGCCGTTTCCTTCGGTCAGGTGGATAAGGTAAAGAGCGCCGATTCCGCAACCGGCGGCGCCGATAAGAGCTGGAACTGGTACGGCTGGGATTGGGGCGGTTCGTTCCGCGAGCCGCAGGCTCCCGATAATTACGCGCTTCTCGATAAGGACAACAACCTCATCGACCGCGACGACCAGGAGAAAGCTCCCGCGGATATTGCCGGATTCGTGCGCGATACGGAAGGCGCTCCCGTAGAGGGCGCTACGGCTTCCGTAGAAGTCGGCGGCGAACCGCGCACGGCAACGACGGGCGCCGACGGTTATTTCGTCATCGAAGACGTCGATTCCGAAGGCACATATACCGTTACGGTAAGAAAGACGGGCTATCTCGACGGCGTGCTCACCTATACTCGCGCCGAACTGCGCGCGGCAAACGGCGGCAGAGTTCTGAAAGATTTCACGATCACCGCGACGGCGGGCTTGCAGACGACGACGCTTTCGGGCACGGTCAAGAACGTGCTGCGCGGCGTCGTGAGCGGCGCGACAGTAACGGTGAAGGGGACGGCGTTTACTTCGCAAACCGATTCGAACGGCGCGTTCACCATCGAAGGCGTGCCCGCGGGCGTGGGCGACGTCGTGCTCGTCGTGAGTAAGACGGGCTTCGGCGACAGCGAAACGGTAATCGAAGAATCCGACCTTGCGGCGGGGGAGACGACGGCGCTCGGCGAGGTTAATCTCAATCTTCCGTATGCCAATTGCGGAGAATTTGCAACGGGCGGCGGAAAAGAGGGCGTCAACAAGCAGCTCTTCGCCAACATTCATACGGAAATTTCCCGCGCGCTTACGGGGATCGAGTTCCGGTTCGACGGCACCCGCCTTCTTTCCGGCAAGGTCGAGCTGTATATCGACGTAAAAGAGAGCACGGGACACAGGGATCAGGAGCCTTCTCTTTGGCGCATCGATCTGAACGACGACGGCTCGATCGGAGGGTCTCATTACGCGGGCGGCGCGTTCTCTTCGGCGGGGCTTGTATACCGCATTCAGTCCAACACCTCTGAGGGCGGCTATCACGCGACGCTGCTCGTTCCCTATACCTATCTCGGCATCGGCGCGCTGGAAACGTTCGGTGTCTCCATGGGACAGTTCTCTACGACGGCAAACGGCGGAAAAGGCGACTGGGACGGCTGGGGACCTCCTCAGTTCGGATTCGTCGATCCTGCGTATACCAACCTATATATCCGCGTCGGCATGCAGAACAATCTGTACAAAGCCGACAACAACGAGACCATGGTTACCCTTTCGGGCAACGCAGGGCAGGAAGGCGTTACCGTTTCCGCAAAGGGCGTGAAGACGACCTCGGGCGCAAACGGCGCTTGGAGCATGAACGTTCCCATCGATACAAACGCAATTCAGGTAACCTATTCCAAGCAGGGTTATGTAAGCAAAACTACGACGATCGCAGCGGGGTATTTCGACGGCGCGGCGGCGTGGTCGGAAGACGTTACCCTCGCGGAGCATAAGGTTACCATTTCGGGAACGGTTACCGATCAGGACGGCAATCCCGTCAAGGGCGTGGACGTTACCGCTTCGGGCGGCAGCGTAAACGTTACGGTAAAGACGGGCGAAGACGGAACGTATACGCTGGAAAACATCACAGCTTTTTCCGCAATTTCGATTACCTTTGAAAAGGAGGGTTACGCAACGGGCACGACCAACTTCACGGCGGCGCAGCTCATGGCAAGCCATTCACTCACCGCGAACAAGCAGATTACTTCGGAAAGCGCCATCGTGCAGATAGAAGTAACGGGAAAAATCGTAGGAATCGGCGGAGCTGTTGCAGACGCAACCGTGAGTGTAGACGGCAAAACGTTGACGGCGACGACCGACAGTAGCGGTGCTTTTACGTTGGCGGGCTTTGACGCGGTAGACAGCACGATTACTGTTTCCAAAGAAGGTTATCAGGATTCCAAAATCACTTTTACGGCGGCGGATCTGACGGCGGGGGAAACCTCTTACGCGTTTGCCGATTGCTTCCTCGTGCGCGAATACGCGGAATTCGCAAAATCGCAGAAATCGGTCAATCCTTCGGAAGCCAATGGCGAGATCATGGCGGGCTTTGTTTACACTGTTACCCGCACGCAGGAAGGGCTTGCCTTCCGCTTCGTCGGGGATAAGCCGTTCTCCACTTCCGCGCCGGAAAACAGAGTGGAAATCAAGCTCGCGCCCGCAAACGGTACCGGTTGGACGGTTGACCTCAGAATTACCGCGAGCGGCGCATTCGAGGGCGCGGGGGCGGATCAGCTCACGGGGAAGCGCGTTTTGAACGCCGATTCCGCAAGCCCCGTCGTCGAGTTCCTTGTACCCTATGCGGCGATCGGCATTCAGTCGGCCGATACGGTCAGAATCGCGGGCGGACAGTGGTGTAAGGCGGGAGAGAATAAACAAGATTGGAACGGCATGAACCTGAACGGTTTTATCGATACGGGCTGGGATGCGGCTTCCCGCATATACGTTGCCGCGGATAATACCGCTTCCAATACGCTGCCGAGCGCTGCGGCGGTAAACGCCGAACTCTTTACAGCGGAGAAGAAGTCTCCCGCAGAAAGCGTTTAAGATAAGGAGGAAAGGACTATGAAAACAGTGAAAAAATTATCGATTTTTGCTATCTCCGCGATTCTTGCGGCGGGCTGTACGGCGTGCGCCGGGAATCCCCCTCCCGCAGACGACGACGGTCAAACGCCCGACGCGAGCGGCGGATATCAGACGCCCGTCGTGAACACTTACGACAACAAGAGCTATAACGAATACCTTCTCGGCGAAAATACGACCATAGCCAATCAGTGGAAGGGCTACGGCATCGGCGACCCGTTCGTCATGCGATATAACGGAAAGTATTATCTCTACGTTTCCTCGCTCGACAGCGAAATCGGCGTGCGCGGTTACGTTTCCGCCGACCTCGTAAACTGGGCGCCCATGACGGGCGCGGGGCTGAAAGAGGGTTACGTTTCGCAGGATAATATCACGCTTGCGGCGTACGCGCCCGAAGTGTATTACTTTAACGGCACATTTTATATGTACACCTCTCCCGGCGGGAACGGGCATTATATCCTCACCGCGAAGAATCCGGAAGGCCCCTTCGTCAAAGCGACGGAAAACTTCGGCATGAGCATCGACGGCTCGGTCCTCATCGACGATGACGAGCAGGCGTATTTCACCTATGCGGACGGAACGGGCATTAAAATGGCGCGCATGGACGACATGCTTTCCGTAAACGCCGGTTCCACGCCCACCCTGTTGGGTACGTCGATCGGCGGCTGGACGGAAGGTCCGTACATCTTAAAGCGCGACGGAATCTATTACCTCACATACACGGGTAACCACGTGGCTTCCGACGGCTACCGCATCGCCTATTCCACGGCGACCGACCTTTCGGGCAATTACCGCAACGCGTTCACCCGCGCGCAGAACAACCCCCTCGTGCTGGAAACGGAGAGCGCGCTCAAGGGCATAGGGCATTCCTCCACGGTCATGGGACCGGATATGGATTCGCACTATCTCGTTTATCACTACCTCAACTCCTCGGGCGGGCCGAACAGAAGTCTCGGAATCGACCGCCTTACCTTCGGCGGAAAGATGATGTCGGCGACCGCTTCCCTCGAAAAGAGCGTAACGCCCGCGCTGCCTGCATTCTATGCGACGGGCAAGGACGAAAGCAAGTTCGCGCAGAGCGGAGACTATCTCCTTTCGGCGACGGAAGCGCCCGCGGAATTTACGGCGGAATACAACCTCAAAGGCATGAACGCGAGCACCTACGTATTCGGCTATACGGGCGAAAACGATTACTGCGCGGTAACGCTCGACCTTGCGGGCAAGACGGTTAAACTCACGCGCACGCAGGGCGGAACGGCGAGCGAGATCGCTTCGGGCACGCTCGTCAACGATTTCTCGGCGGATGACCTTCATACGGTGCGTGTGGCTGCGCGCGGCGGAAAGGTGGACGTCGTGTTCGACAACATGACCAAAATCGACGGCGCGGAGCTTACCGTTCCCGCAGGCAAGATCGGTTACAAATCGCTCGCGCAGGAAGCGGAAGTCGGCTATACGGCATACTCCGACGTTGCGATGGGCATGAGCGACGAGCGCGAGGCGAAGCAGTCCAAGGGCTACGTTTCCGCGAACAATTATCTGCACGACGATAAGTACGCGAAGGGAAGCAATCTGAGCGCGGAAAGCGCGCTTTCCGTCATCGAAGAGGATACGCGCATCGAGGGCTGGAACAATCTCAAGCTGGGCAAGGAAAAAGATTTCGCGTCGTACCTCGTCTACACGGCGGAAGCGGGCAGAAACGCATTGGAGCTCGTATATCCCAAAGCGGACGGCGGCAAGAAAATCGGCGTGAAAATCGACGGCGTGAACGGCGGCACCGTCGTGCGCTGCACGCTGCCGCAGATAGAAAGCGACAACGAATACGTCAAGGCGGTCGTGGGAGAATTCGATCTGAGCGAGGGCGCGCATATCGTGCGGCTGGAAAACGTCGGCTCTGCGGTGAACTTTGCGGCGTTCCGCTTTATCGAAGCTTCAGAGAAGTCTCCCGTTTACGAGGCGAGCCTTTCCGAATACGCGCAGAAGGGAGCCGATTATAAGACCATCTGGAAAATCAAGGACGGCGGACATTATGCCAAGGCGGGTACGCGCCAGCTCGTGTACTTCGGCGACAATACGCTTACCGATTTCACGCTCGAAGCGGAGATGAAGTTCGAGGGCGCGACGGGAACCTCCACGGCGGGATTCGTGTTCCACGCGCGCAACTACGCCGCATCCTCGCACGACAGCTACCGCAGCATTCAGGCGTACTACCTCGCCGTGAACAACAATCAGGCGGTGCTCGAACGGCTGGGCTTCGGCGACGGTTCCTCCAACTTAGACGTCAACGTTGCGCAGCGCGCGAGCGACGAATTTTTCAAGGTAAAAATTCAGGTGCGCGGCAGCAATATCAAAGTATGGCTGGGCGAAGAAGAAAATCCCGTGCTCGATATTACAGACGATTGGCCGTATGCAAACGGAAAAGTCGGGCTGTATACCAACGGCGCGGCGGCGGTGTTCAAAAACCTTAAAATCAGCGGTTAAAGAAGTTACGGCGGCTGCGGGGGGTCCGCAGCCGCCGTTAACAAAAGGTGATAAGTTATGAAAAGGAGAAGAGCTGTTTTGGCTATGACGTTATGCACGGCGCTTCCGCTTGCGGGCTGCGGCGGCGAAAAGAGTGAAATCGAATACGTTCCGCCTGAGGTCGGCAGGTACGAAAACCATATCGAGATCGAAGGACAGTGGGGGGAGAGCGGCGCGACGGGCGCGGGCGGTCAGTACGGCATCGGCGACCCGTTCGTCATGCGGTTCAACGGCAAGTATTATCTCTATCCCTCCACCTCCGACCCGTGCGACGGCATCAAGGTGTTCGAGTCGGACGATTTAGTGCATTGGACGTATAAAGGGCTCGCCGTCGCGGAGAGCGAAAAAACGGCGCACGGCGCGTATGCGCCCGAGGTCGTGTATTACAACGGGTATTTTTACCTCTGCCAGTCGCGCGGCGGAAACGGGCACTATATTTACCGTTCCGAGAGTCCGACGGAGGGCTTTACGCTGCTTAGTACGACGGCGGGCATGAACGAGACCGACCTCAATTACGGCAATCTCGGCATGGGGATAGACGGCGCGTTTTACGTTTCCGACGACGGCAAGCTGTATTTGCTTCATACGTCCACGCCCGCAGGATTGAAGTATAACGAGATCACCGACCCCGACGAAATCCGTTCGGATACGATCGGAAAGACGGGCAACCTCGGCGCGTCCAATCTCCGCCATTGGATCGAGGGACCGGGAATCTTTCGCCGCGGTGATTTCAGCTATCTAACCTATACGGGCAATCACGTCATTTCGGCGGGGTACCGCGTCGGGTATTCGTATGCGGAAAATCTGAACAATCTTTCTTCGTTTACGCAGCCGACGGACAACGTTACCATCATCGATACCGACGGCGCGCATTACGGGCTGGGGCATTCCAGCAACGTTACGGGCCCCGATCTTGATTCCGTCTACACGGCGTATCATTCGCTCGTCGGCCGGGGACCCGCCCGCCGCTACAACGTGGACAGATATTTCGCAAGCGGCGGCATTCTCGCCGCCAACGGCGTTACGCACCGCCCCGTCGCCTTGCCTTCCGCGCCGAATGCCGGCGGCTATAATGAGAAATTGAACGCGGAAAACGGCGGGTATTTTATCGGAAGCGCGCAAGACTTCTTTACCGCAGAATACAACTTTATTCCGAGTGCGGATCAGGAGCTGTATTTTGGAAGGAAGGACGGTCGTTCGTACGTCGTTCGCACGGAAAGCGATAAAATTATCCTCTCGAAGCGGGAAGGAAGCGGCGAACGCGTGCTCGGCGAAAAAACCGTTCGCGTGCCGCAGGGCGCGCTCGCGTGCGTGCGCGTGGAAAACGGCTTCGGGAAAGGGCACGTCTATTTCAACGGCATGCGCGTTTTGTCTTACGAAGCGGAAGGGAGCGCGGGCGCCGTCGGTTACAAGACGGACGAAGGCGTGGGTTATACCGCGTTTACAAACGACGTGTTCGGCAGCTCCGATTTTGAAGCGTTCAAAAATTTTCCGACCAAATTTCCTGCCGTTACCTATCTGAAAGGAGAGATGCGCGGCTTCTCCATCGCGGGCGCCGCAAGCGATAAAGCGGGCGTGCGCGTCGGCGAAAAGGAGCGCACCGTGCGCCTCGGCGATTCGTACGCCGTCGCCCTGCAAAAGGGGGATTGGGTCAAATATGCTGCGGACGTTCCCGAAGCGGGCGGAACCTTTTCCGTCAACGCCGAGGTGAGCAAAGAGAGCGCGGGCGCAAAGTTGAAAATTACAATCGGCGAAAGCGAGCTGATCGCGGAAATTCCCGCCGTCCGCGCGGAGGGGGAGACGGCGCGCGTGCGGCTCGGCTCGCTCGCGCTTGCGGGGGGTGTGCAGACCATGAAGGTCGAAGTGCTTTCGGGCAATGCCGAAATCACCCTCTTCGACGTGCAGGCGGAGGAAACGGGGGAAGTACTGTTTTCCGATTATGAAAAACTGCACGGCTCGGTAACCGAAGAAGGCGGCGCGCTCGTCGCCGACGGGAACGGGGAGGACGCCGTACTGCTGTGGAACAATTCAAAGAGGTCGGATTTCGAAGCGACGATAGAATTTTCCGCCGAAGCGCCCATCGGCGCGGATATCGGCATCATGCTGCGCGCCGATCACTACTCTTATTATTCCGCGCAGCCCAAGCAGTCGTGGCGCGGCTACTATTTGCAGCTTGGAAGCAGTCTTATCGCGTTGAAGCGGTACGACTACGGCGATCTCGGCGCGTTTGACGCGTGCAGGACGGAGGGTAATCTGTTCGACGGCGCGCATCATACCGTTCAAATCCGTGCGGTAGGGCAGAACTTTACCGTCGTTCTCGACGGCGCGATCACCTTGAACGCCGCAGACGAATGCGCCTTCTTCGGCGGCGGTTTGGGCATTTACGCAAGCGCGGGAAAAATAACCGTCCACGCGCTGGAATATCGGCAGATTTGATCGGGAGAAAGCCATGAAACACGTGAAATGTTATATTGAAAATTATCCCCGCCCGCAGTTCGTGCGGAGGGATTGGGTCGATCTGAACGGAATATGGGCGTTCGGTTTCGGTGAAGAAACGAATCAAGAGGACGCGCTTGCGGGAAGACTTCCGCGAAAAATTACCGTGCCCTTTTCGTATGAAACGGAGCTCAGCGGAATTAACGACAAGACCATGCACGAAACGGTTTGGTATTCGACAAAGATTCGGGGTAAGGCGGATAAAAGGACGATACTCAATTTCGAGGGCGCCGATTATCAAACGACGGTCTATGTCAACGGCGCTCCCGCAGGCAGACACCGCGGCGCGTATTCCCGCTTTTCCTTCGATATTACCGAATTTCTTCATGCGGGCGACAATGTTTTGACCGTCCGCTGCGACGATGACAACCATCCCGCCCGCGTGCGCGGAAAACAGCGCTGGATGGGTGAAAGCTTCGGGTGCTGGTACGTGCAGACGACGGGCATCTGGAAGAGCGTGTGGCTGGAATACGTCGAGGAAACGCACCTTACCGCCTTGAAAATGACGCCTGATTTAAGTGATTATTCGGTTCGGTTCGATTTGGAAGTCAGCCGTCCCGCCGAGGATACCGAAATCGGCATAGAGATCTCTTTCGGCGGAAAGCGCATTCAGACGGCGCGCATTACTGCGGGCGATCTTTCCAACAGCTTTACAGTCTGCCTTTCCGGCGAAAAGCTCACTTATCAGCAGGAGCTATGGTCGCCCGAAAATCCCGCGCTCTATGACGCAGAGATTACCGTGTTTAAGGGCGGGCGGAAAACGGACAGGGTAGGAAGCTACTTCGGTTTGCGTGAATATAAGGCGGAGGGCAATAAAATATTGCTCAACCAACGCCCGTTTTACGCGCGGTTGCTGCTCGACCAGGGGTATTGGAAAGAGAGCGGTTTAACGCCGCCCTCGGAGGAAGCGCTCGCGCGGGACATCGCGCTCGCCAAGGAGATGGGCTTTAACGGCGTGCGCAAACATCAGAAAACGGAGGACGAACGGTATTTGTATTATGCCGATATTATGGGATTCACCGTCTGGTGCGAGCTTCCCTCCAACCATTGGGCAAGCGACGGCGCCTATGCGCAGCTCGCGCGGGAATGGCTGGAAATCGTGCGGCAAAATTACAATCATGCGAGCGTTGTAACCTGGGTGATTTTTAACGAGAGCTGGGGTGTGCGCAACATTTACGCCAACGCTTCGCAGAGCAGCCTTGCGACGGGACTGTACTATTTGACCAAGAGCATCGATCCCGTGCGCCCTGTCATTTCCAACGACGGCTGGGAACACGCCGAAAGCGATATTCTCACCTTGCACGATTACGAGCAGGACGGCGAAAGGCTTTATGAGCGGTACGATACCCTGCAAAAGATAACGGAGGGGTGTAATTTGAACGAACAGCCCATACCCTATGCGAAGGGATACCGCTACCGCGGTCAGCCCGTTATTATCAGCGAGTTCGGCGGAACGGCGTACGTCGGGGATACGGACGCGGGCTGGGGATACGGCGAGGGCGTGAAAAACGACAGAGAATTTTTGGAGCGCTTCGGCGCGCTCACGGGGGCGATCGACAGGCTGAATATCAGCGGATTTTGCTATACGCAGATTACCGACGTCGAGCAGGAAGTAAACGGTCTGCTCCGCGCCGACCGTTCGCCTAAGGTGCCTCTGTCGGAAATCGCAAAGCGGAACGTTCGGTGAAGAAAAAATGAAAAAAAGCTGCGGGCGCATTGTGCCCCCGCAGCTTTTTTTCATATGTTTATTGAAATCCAGACGGCCAGTAAAAAATCTTATTGGAGCTGCGGTATTCCGTCGGCGAAACGCCCACCGTCTTTTTGAAAAGATAGGAAAAATAGCCGAGATCTGCGGCGATAATTTTTACCGTGTACGTGGTGGAACACAGTAGTTTGCACGCCTCTTTCATCTTCATGTCGATAAAATAATTGATGAGGGATGTATTGGTATTCTTTTTGAAAATGGCGTTTAAATAACTTTTGGAGAGATTGAATTCACTATAGGAACATTCTCGGTAGTCGCAGTAAAGGCGAGCGGAAGGAAAGGGAAACGGCGGATAACGCTAACCCATAAACAGGAAAATCGACTCACTAGTAAAAGCATAAGAAGATGAACGTGCCGCCGCGAGGAGAACGGGCGGATCGCCAAGCGGATTAGCGGCGACCGTCTGTCCGCGCGGCGTTTTCCCCGTTGCGGCGGTTGATTTTCGCGGTTTTGTCGGGCGTGCGCTTGTCTGTGCCGCGGAGCGGCGCTCTCGTACCAAAAGCACCGCAAGGAACTAATCAATATCTTTATTTGCCGAATTGTGCTTTATGACGACAAAATGAAAGTGTTATTCCACTTGAAAGGCGGGCAGAAAGAGGAATTGTTATTGAACTTGATTTTCCCCGATTACCCCGACGGAAACGAAAGCGAAAACGAAAAAATTGCAAAAGAAAAAGAAACCGAAAATTCGGTTTCTTTTTCGGGGTGTTCTTATACCCCTCGTCTGGTGACCTTGCCGGGAATCGAACCCGGGATTGCGCCGTGAGAGGGCGCCGTCTTAACCTCTTGACCACAAGGCCGTAACTGAAAACATTACCTAATTACATTCAAAACGTTTTTGAAAATTACTTCGTGATTATATCACAGAAACGGCATTCTTGCAACCGATTTCGCGCGGAAACGATAAAAAAATTCCGATATTTGCAAAAATAAAAGACATCCGCCTGTGCCGCAAACCGAAAAAGTATTAACCCGCTTCTCGCAGGTGGGTGCGCGGCGGTTCGGTATCAGACTTTCCGAAATAATCAGACCTTGCCTAACCGACCCGACAGGGCGCTCCCGAATGAACTTTGTGGATTACGAATTTCCCGATCTCCGTACACTGCAGGTGTCATCATCAGTATATCAGCTTTTTTTGAAAAAAGCAACGTCCCGCATGAAAAAAGTTCGAGGGAATAATTGGCGCGGAGAAAGGAAGCGGCGTTATGCCTTGAAACGGTCGGTTAAAATATGCAGTTCTCTTTCGTAGGAAAGACCGTACCGCCTGTCGGGGACTTCTCGCTGCGTGCGGAGGACGGAGCGGTAGCAGAATTCCGCCGTAAGGGAAAGTGCTTCTTCCGTCGTCAAGCCGTTGTGGATGCAGCCGCAGAACGCCGAGGCGAACACGTCCCCCGCGCCGTGGAACGCGCCCTCGACGCGGGGGATGGGCAGGCGGCATTCTCCTTCGTCCCAATAATAAATATGATAGCTCGAATCCGTCGCGGCTCCCGTAATCACGGGGTGCGGGCAGATCTTTGCAAGCATTGAGAGCGCTTCGGAATAGTCCCGCTTTCCCGTCAGGAGAAAACTTTCCGTTTCATTGGGCAGGATATAGTCGGCTTCGCCGCACAGGGAAAGCATATCGCGCGCGAATTGCTCGTCGAAGCCTTTATAAAATTTGAAGTTATCCCCGAGGACGGGGTCTACGACGAACGTGCCGTTCTCTTTCAAAAAACGCTTTTTTACCTTCTTTACAAATTCTATCTGGCTGCGGTTGCCGAGGTAGCCGCTGTAAATAAGATCGAACTTCAAGCCGAGACTCTCCCAATGGTCGGCGATTTTTTCCATGTCAGAGGAAAGGTCAAGGAAGGTAAAGCCTTCAAAGCCGCCCGTATGAGTGGATAGGAGCGCGGTGGGGAGAATGTCGCAGGTCGCGCCGCACGCCGAGATGACGGGGAGCGCCACGGTGAGGGAACACTTTCCCACGCAGGAAATATCGTTGATTGCAAGAACGCGCATATTATGACTCCGAATGAAATTAATTTGTATTATACGCCTGTATTGCGTCTTTTGTCAAGAAAAGCAATTCTTTTCTTTTTTTCTCTTTACATATTCTTGCGGCTGTGTTATACTGAACGGCATGAAGAAGGTCATCGAAGTAGAGGGAATGTGCTGTAAGCGGTGCGCCGAGCGCGCGGAACGCAAGCTCCGCCTGTTGGAGGGGGTAAAGGGCGCAAAGGCGAATTTCAAAAAGCAGATGATATTCGTCGAAAGCGAGCTTCCCGACGAAGCGCTTGTCGCGTGCGTCGTCGAAGCGGGGTTCGGCGTAAAAGCCGTTCGTCCGCGCAAGGGGATTTTCGGATAATTGCTTTCAATCGCTTTACATTCGGCGGGGAATGGGATATAATGGGAGCATAAGTTAATACGGCGTTTACAAAGGACGCGCCCGATGCAAGGCTGCGCATACAGAGAGCTTCCGTTTTGGTGAAAGGGAGCGGCAAGGCGGCATTCGGGTATCACCTTTCAGCCTGCGGAATGAAACGGCAGTAGTTCCGCACGGGTTCGCAGTCCGTTATCTCTGCGGCAAATGATAGTTTGTTTTGGTGGTTAAAATGCCTTCGCGTATTCCGAAAC
>CAJUJO010000002.1 GCA_910586675.1 uncultured Christensenellaceae bacterium
GCGGCTTCACGCACGGCGTGGGTTGGTGCGCTCCCCAGCAGGGCGCGTGCAAGCTCACTCTCAACGTGAAAGGCGGCGTCATTCAGGAGGCGCTCGTGGAGACCATCGGCTGCTCGGGCATGACCCATTCGGCGGCGATGGCGGCGGAGATTCTTCCCCACAAGACCATTCTGGAAGCGCTCAATACCGACCTCGTTTGCGACGCGATCAACACCGCGATGCGCGAACTGTTCCTGCAAATCGTTTACGGCAGAACGCAGTCGGCTTTCTCCGACGACGGGCTTACCATCGGCGCGGGACTGGAAGATTTGGGCAAGGGGCTTCGTTCGCAGGTCGGCACGATGTACGGCACGGCGAAAAAGGGCGTGCGCTATCTTGAAATGGCGGAAGGGTACGTAACCCGCCTCGCGCTCGATAAGGACAACCAGGTAATCGGCTATGAATTCGTATCCCTCGGCAAAATGACCGACTTCATCAAAAAGGGCTTGGAACCCAACGAGGCTTGGACGAAGGCGATGGGGCACTACGGCAGATTCAGCGAAGAAGCGGGCGCGGTGAAGTTCATCGACCCCCGCAAGGAATAAGGAGGCGCGGTATGGCTTTGTTTGAAGGTTATGAAAGAAGAGTGGACAAAATCACCAAGGTTCTGAAAGAATACGGCATCAAGTCCATCGAAGAATGCAAAGATATCTGCCTTTCCAAGGGCGTAGACTGCGATAAAATCGTGCGCGGCACGCAGCCCATCTGCTTTGAAAACGCTGTTTGGGCGTATACCGTCGGCGCGGCAATCGCCATCAAAAAGGGGTGCAAGCACGCGGCGGACGCGGCGGCTGCCATCGGCATCGGATTGCAGTCTTTCTGTATTCCCGGCTCGGTTGCGGAAAACAGACAGGTTGGGCTCGGACACGGAAATTTGGGTAAAATGCTCCTCTCCGAAGAGACGGACTGCTTCTGCTTTCTCGCGGGGCACGAGTCGTTCGCGGCGGCGGAGGGCGCTATTTCCATCGCGATGAACGCCAATAAAGTGAGAAAGAAGCCCCTTCGCGTTATTCTTAACGGTTTGGGTAAGGACGCGGCGATGATTATTTCCCGCATTAACGGGTTTACCTATTGCGAGACGGTGTTCGACCCGTATTCCGAAACGGTCAAGGTTACCGAACGCATTCCCTATTCGGACGGACCCCGCGCGAAGGTCAACTGCTACGGCGCGGATAACGTTCCCGAAGGCGTTGCGATCATGAAGCTGGAAAAGGTGGGGGTTTCCATTACGGGTAATTCCACCAATCCCACGCGCTTCCAGCATCCCGTTGCGGGCACGTACAAGAAGTGGTGCGTAGAAAACGGCGTGCAGTATTTCTCCGTCGCATCGGGCGGCGGCACGGGCAGAACGCTTCACCCCGACAACATGGCGGCAGGACCTTCCTCCTACGGCATGACGGACACAATGGGCAGAATGCATTCCGACGCGCAGTTTGCGGGCAGTTCGTCCGTTCCCGCACACGTGGAGATGATGGGCTTGATCGGCATGGGTAATAACCCTATGGTCGGCGCAACGGTCGCCGTTGCGGTCGCCGTACAAGAGGGCTTAGCTAAGTAAAAACACAAGATATTGTGGTTATAAAGAGCTTTCACGCTAAATGTGGAGGCTCTTTTTTCGTGCAATGAGAAACCATGGGGATGTACCTCCACATTACAAAAAAAGTTGATTAAAAACACGAAAAAATGCCGCAAAATAGGCTAAAATCGGCAAAAAAATGTTGACGCGGAGATTTTCGCGTCAACATTTTTAATCGATTACGAACGGACGGTAAAGAGTAGCGTTCGGAAAGAATACGGCGATTTCAAGACAAGCGGGTACATCCTCAATCACGTATAGGCGTTTGCGTATGTTCAAATACGAACAGAGCGTGGGCTCGTACAAAGAGATTGAGCCGTTGAATTCACGTGATTCGTAAAGGCTCATAGGGTACATTTGCAATTTGGTAATTCTGCCCGTGCCGGAGTGCGTGATTTGTTTTTTGTCATCAGCATTGGATCCCGTAAGTATAAACAATCCCGACCATTTGGATCCGACGATTAAAACAGCGCAAATATAATCAAGCGTTTCGTTGAGTTGCGTATCCATAAGGCGGGGAAGATATTCGTAATCGCTCGTAAGCGGTCTCCGATATTATTATAACGTCGGCGGAAAACAACGTTAAGTTGTTTAAGTAACTTGTCGAAATTAAAACCAAGAAAGAAGGAGGAATAAATTTGAAACATAAAAAACCATATTATTCGTTTTGAGAGAGTACGCCCGCATTTTTTCCTTTTTGCGGCAAATCAAGCAAAAAAATTTCTTTTTCACAAAAATTACAGTACAAAAATTTTTCAAAAAAATATAAACAAATGCTTGACAAATATAAAAAAAGGATCTATAATACAATCACAAAAATATCAGTACATATAATTTTTTGAGGTTTGGAATGCGGATGGCGGAGATTGCAACCTTAAAAACCGGAGCGGTATTATCTCGGTTGCAAAAAGTAGAGACGGGCGGATATTTATACCGCGCACTGAGTTTGCGGAATATCGACGACGACGTCGGGATGATTGAATCGCGATCTTGTGCGGCAATACGGCTTGAAGGGAGGGTGTCCGATGAGTTTCTGACGCAAAGAGGGGATATTTTAATCAGATTAAGCGCTCCTTATACGGCGGTTTATATTGAAAACGATTCGGACGTCGGATTATTGATTCCTTCTCATTTTGCAATCGTACACGCAATCGGCGTCGATGCGAAGTATTTATATGCTATGTTGGACAGCGACGAGATCCGTAAACAACTCTTTATAGAAGGCAGCGGGAGTACTACGCTGGGGACGATCAGCGTAAAAAGCATTTCCGAATGCAGCATTCCGATCGTTTCCCTGCAAAAACAACGATTAATCGGGCAATATCATTTTGAAGCGAAAAAAGAACTTCGATTGTTGCGTATGCTGTGGATAGAGAAGCGCAAACTCAATCGGATGCGATATACAAAATTGACGCAAAAAATGAACGAAGGAGAATTGATATGACGACAAGAGGCGATATCGAAAAAGTATTATGGAGCGCGTGCGACACCTTCCGCGGGAAAATAGACAGCTCCCGTTATAAGGACTACATTCTTACGATGCTGTTCGTAAAGTATCTGAGCGACGTATATAAAGAGACGAAGGAAAATTATCTGGAACAATACGAAGGGGATATGGTGCGTGTGGAAAGGGCAATGCGGCGCGAACGCTTTACAATGAGCGAGACGGCTTCTTTCGATTATCTTTACGAAAAACGCAACGACGTTCGTATCGGCGAAATGATCAACAAGGCTTTGGAGCAAATCGAAACGAACAACAGCGCTAAGCTCCATAATGTGTTCCGCGCGATCGATTTCAACTCGCAGGTGGATTTCGGAGAGCCCAAAAGCAAGAATGCAACGCTGCGCACCCTGTTGCAGGACTTCAATAAGCTCGATTTGCGCCCTTCGCAGCTTTCCGATAACGATATCATCGGCGACGCGTATCAGTATATGATCGCAAAATTTGCCTCCGACGCGGGCAAAAAGGGCGGGGAATTCTTTACGCCGAGCAGGGTTTCCGAGTTGATCGCAAAACTGGTCGCCCCCAAGGAAAACGACCGAATCTGCGATCCCACCTGCGGCAGCGGCGGGCTTCTTTTGAAGGCGGCGGCGGAAGCGCATTCCTCCAAGATCCGCATTTACGGACAGGAACAGAACGCGCAGACGTGGGCGCTCTGTAAAATGAATATGTTTTTGCACAACGTCGACGACGCGGAAATCATGAACGGCGATACGCTGGCAAACCCGTTGTTGCTCGAAAACGACCGCTTGAAAAAGTTTCAGGTCGTCGTCGCCAATCCTCCGTTTTCTTTGGATAAATGGGACGCGGGATTTTTGAGCGAAGCGTCCGTCGACGAAAAGGGAAAAAAGACGGAAAAGCTTTTAGCGGGGATGGACTCTTTCGACCGTTTCGATATCGGCGTACCGCCGTCCGGGAAGGGCGATTATGCCTTTATGCTTCACATGATCGCCACGATGGACGATGCGAACGGCAGAATGGCGATCGTTTTGCCGCACGGGGTGTTATTCCGCGGCGCGTCGGAAGGCAGGATTCGCCGTCAGCTCATCGAAACGTACAATTTGCTGGACGCCGTCATCGGACTTCCCGAAAATCTGTTCTACGGAACGGGAATTCCCGCATGTATTCTTATTTTTAAGAAAAACAGAAAGACGCGCGACGTTTTATTCATCGACGCGAGCGGCGAGGGCAATTACGAAAAGGAAAAAAATCAGAACGTTCTGCGCCCCGAGGACATCGAAAAAATCGTAGCGCATTATCGGGCGTATGCGACGGTAGAAAAGTACAGCTACCGCGCAACCTTTGACGAGATCAAGGAGAACGGTTTCAATCTGAATATTCCGCGCTACGTCGATACGTTTGAAGAAGAAGCGCTCGTCGATATCGACGAAGTGCAGACCAATATCAAAAATATCGAGGCGGAGCTATCCGAAGTGCAGAAAAAAATGGCGGGGTATTTGAAAGAGCTGGGGGTGTGATTGATTCCTCAAAAACTAAGCGAGGGAGTACGATAGGGAGGAAATATTTTGAAAAAGAAAAATACAAAAAAATATAACAACGATTGGCCGATCGTGGCAATCTGTTACGATTTCGATAAAACGCTTTCGCCGAAGGACATGCAGGAATTCGGTTTAATTCCGAAACTGAATTGTTCGGCGAAGGAATTTTGGGACGAATCGAACGAAATGGCAAGAAAAGAAGGTATGGACAAAATTCTTGCATATATGTGGACTATTATCGAAAAGGCCGGACGTCATATATCTATCACTGAAAAAGATTTTAATAATCTTGGCAAGGGAATAGAATTATTTCCCGGAGTTGACACATGGTTCGATCGCATCAACGAGATTGCAGAAGAAATTCACGTCAACGTGGAACACTATATTATTTCCGCCGGTTTACGTGAAATTATAAAAGGAACTTCTATCGGAAAATATTTCAAGGAAATTTATGCGTCTGCATTTTTGTATGAGGTAACCGGTAAACCGTTTTGGCCGCGCCAAGTTGTAAACTATACGACAAAGACGCAGTATCTTTTCAGAATCAGCAAAGATTGCTTGGATTTGAGCGACGAGGATTCAGTAAATGAGTATCAAGAAGAAGCAGGGCGGCGCATTCCTTTTAGCAATTTTATCTACATAGGCGACAGCGAAACGGATATTCCCGCCATGAAAATCGTTAAAAACGGCGGCGGAATATCAATCGGCGTTTATAATCCTCAAACACGAAAAATGGACAGAGTGCGTAAACTTTTGAAGCAGGAGCGTATTAACTTTTTAATGCCGGCAGACTATACGGAGGGATCGCGCATGGAAAAGTTGGTAACGGATACTTTAAGAAAAATATGCACGTCTAACGTTTTAACAATATTAAACTCCCACCAAAAGGATTATGTAAACGATCTTGAATTTGCGGAAGAATTGATTCCTTATACCGATAGTTTTCTCGATAGGGAATCTTTGGACGAAGCGGATATAAAAAATGTGAGCTTACAAGCTCGGCATTTCGCAAAAAAGATTCGTAAAGATTTGCATAGCCGGCATGATGATATTTCAGCATCGGACGAAATAGATGCTTTTATGGATGAAATAGACGAAAAATTAAAAAATGTATTAAACCAGAAAACGGAGATATTTTAATTTCCATGTCAAGCGGAAGCAAAACCGTCGTTGGCAAAGCTGCTCAAATAACAAAAATCGAAAAGAGTTCCTGTGTAGGGGCATTTTGTGCGATTTATCGATCGATTTACAATAATTATATTATACAATTATTTTTAAGTGAGCTTTATAGAAAACAATTGCGTTTATTGTTAGAGGGTAGCAATATTAACAATTTGAACAATTCCGATATAGAAAATTTATGTTTCCTTTTTCCCACAGATGAAAAAGAACAAACCGCGATTACGGAAATTTTGTCGGCGGCGGACAAGGAAATCGAACTTCTGAAAAAGGACGTCGAGCAGGAAAAATTAAAGAAGAAATCTCTCATGCAGTTGCTTTTGACGGGCATCGTGCGCGTTTCGGCGTAAAAAAATTCTCCGAAGGGGGGAGAGTACATGCAAGAAAATTTTGTTTTGAATGAAAGGAGCGTTTCGCAAAACCCCGCTATCGAGGTTTTGAAACGAATGGGCTATATCTATCTTTCGCGGGAAGAGTGCGCGGCTTTGCGCGGAAATTCTTTTAACGTACTGTTAAAGCCCATTCTGAAAGTTCAGCTTGAAAAACTCAATCATATCGAATACGGCGGCGAAAAGCGTTCCTTTTCGGAGGTCAACATTCTGCGCGCCGTGGAAGAGCTGGACGAACCGCTCAGCGACGGATTGATCAAGACGAGTGAAAAAATTTACGATACCCTTATGCTCGGGAAGAGCTATTCCGAGCGGATAAAAGACGGAACCGTCAAGAGTTTTAATCTCAAATATATCGATTGGGAGAATCCCGAAAATAATGTCTTTCACGTTACGGAGGAATTTGCCGTAGAGAGCTGGGACAGGCTGCACAATATCCGCGCCGATCTTGTTCTTTTCGTCAACGGCATTCCGTTCGGCGTCATCGAGTGCAAGGCTCCGTATATTTCTCTGGAACAGGCAATCGAGCAGACCGTACGAAACCAAGGGGCGGACTACGCGCCGCAACTGTACAAATTCGTGCAGATTCTGGCGGCGGTCAACATGAGCGGGGCGCGGTACGCGACCTGCGGCACGGGCAAAAAGTTTTGGAGCGTCTGGAAGGAGGAAAACCAAGCTTTCCTCGACGCCGCCATCGACAAATGCGTGGTCGGAAGAATGCCCACGGAGCAGGACAGGGCGATTCTTTCCCTCTTTTCCAAGGAGAGGCTGTTGGAGCTGACGCAGTTTTTTGTGGTATACGACGCGAACGTCAAAAAAATCTGCCGCTATCAGCAGTATTTTGCCGTAAAAGAAATTATTAAAACGATCAATCGGGACGACGCCGACGGCAACAGGCAGGGCGGCGTTATCTGGCATACGCAGGGAAGCGGCAAGTCTTTAACGATGGTGATCGTGTCGAAATATATCCTCATGAAGCTTGCGGGGAGACCGCGCATCGTCGTCGTAACCGACAGAAAGGAATTGGACAGGCAAATCGTACAGACGTTCGCGCATACGCGGCTAAAGCCCGCGCGCGCGACGAGCGGAAAGCACCTCATTACGCTCATCAATTCGGAGTCCGTCGACGTGGTTACGTCGGTCATCAATAAATTCAATACGGTGGAAGTAAGCGGACTGAGGAACGATTCCCGCGACATTTTCGTGCTCGTGGACGAAAGCCACCGCAGCCAATACGACAGGATGGCGGCAAGGATGCGCGCCGTTTTCCCCAACGCCTGCTATCTCGGCTTTACGGGAACGCCGCTGATGAAGCGTGAAAAGAATACGATGAAGGAGTTCGGAAGGCTCGTTCACAAATATACCATTGCCGACGGCGTTGCCGACCGCGCCATCGTTCCGCTCGTCTACGAGGGGCGTTTCGTGGAGCAGAGCGTGGACGAAGAGAACATCGATCTTTGGTTCGATCAGACGACGAAGCGCCTGACGAAGGAGCAGCGTGCGGATCTTGCCAATAAGTGGAGCTCCATTCGTCGGCTGACTTCCACCGACGCGCGCATCCGCCGCATTGCTTTGGATATCAATCAGCATTTTTTGGAAGCCTTGAAGGAAACGGGCTTCAAGGCGATGCTCGCCTGCAATTACAAAAAGGACGCGATCCGTTATTTCAATTGCTTCGAGCAGATGGGCGATTTGAAATGCGCCGTCGTTATTTCCGCGCCCGACGACCGCGAAGGGCAGGATGACGTGGATGAAAGCACGGACGACGTCGTGCTCTCCTTCTGGCAGAGAATGATGAAGGAGTACGGCGATCCCGATACATACGAGGAAACGCTCAAAGAGCAGTTCAAAAGCGGGGAACTCGACATTTTGATCGTGTGCAGTAAGCTGTTGACGGGGTTCGACGCGCCGCTCACGCAGGTGCTGTATCTCGATAAGGAATTGAAGGAGCACTCTCTCTTGCAGGCGATCGCGCGCACCAACCGAATTTACGAAGGGAAAGACTTCGGCTGGATCGTCGATTATCGCGGACTTTTGAAAAAGCTGGACGACGCCATGGAACTGTACGGCGGCGCGGGGATGGAAAGTTTCGATGCGGAGGATATCAAGGGAATCGTCGTTGACGTCATGGCGAGCGTTTCGCGCGTGCGCGAGGCGCATTCGCAGTTATGGGATCTCTTTGCGGGAATTGCAAAAGAGGACGAAGAAGCGATTCAGCGCCGCCTGGAAGACGACGAAAGACGTAAAAATTTTTACGAATTATTGTGCACGTTCGGCAGGGCGCTGCGCGTCGTCGTCAACTCGGAGCAGGTATTAAGGGCAATGCAGCGCAGCGAATTGGAAAAGCTGAAAGGCGATTTTATCCGGTTCAGCAAGACGCGGCGCGCCGTTCGGATCCGCTATTGCGACGCCGTCGATCACGGAGAATACGAAAAGCAGATGCAGGGGCTTCTCGATCGGCATATGCGCGTCGCGGGATTAAAGCAAATCACGCCGCCCGTCGATATTCTCGACGAAACGGGAATGGAAGAGCAGCTCAAAGAGCTGGGTTCGTCGGCGGCTAAGGCGGCGGCGATCCGTTCCCATCTTGCAAAAAGCATCAAGCGGCACTACGACGAAAACCCCGCTTATTACGATAATTTTTCCCAAAAAATCAAAACTTCCCTCGACCAGTACCGTGCGCAGGTGATTACCGAAAGCGAATATCTTTTGAAAATGCGCGAAATTATGGAGGAATACCGGAAGGGCATTACCGACATCAAGTATCCGGAAAACATCAAGGGAAACCTTCACGCGCAGGCGTTTTTCGGCGTCGTGGCGACCATTCTCGAGCCCGTCGTCAATTTCAGCGAAAATTTCCGCTTGATCGGGGAAGTTGCGCTTAAAATAACCGAAATTATCGAAAAGCACAATGCGGTAGACTGGCAGACCAATACCGCCATTCACAACAAAATCGCGCAGGATATCGACGATTTGTTTTATTTGTATGAAAAGGAAGGCACATTGAAGCTGGACTTCGAGACCATCGATAAAATCATCGAAAACGTGAAAACGGTTGCGCTTCGGAGATTTTAATGGAACGGACGATCGTTTTTCCCGAAGGGGAGCTGCATTACCTGCATGAAGTGAAAGCCGTTAAAAACATCAATATCCGCATTCGGCCGGATATGACCGTCCGCGTATCCTCCAATCCACAGACGGAGATTTCGGAAGTGGAAAAGGTGCTGACGGAGAAGAGGGCGTGTATCCGTTCTGCGCTCGATCGGTACGCCGAAATGAAGAAATACGCCGCGCGCGGGCATGAATATGTAAGCGGAGAATGCTTTCGCCTGTTGGGGCGCGATCTTCGTTTGAAGGTTGCCCTCGGCAAAAAAAATTCGGTGGATTCGGACGGGTTGTATTTGTTTTTAACGGTCAAAGTAAATAACGAGGAATTGAAAAAACGGTTGATCGATCGATGGTATGAAAGGGCGTGCGAGCGGGAAATCGGCGGGATCTGCCGCGACACATATCGGTTTTTTGAAAAATACGGCGTGGAATTTCCGCAAATCCGCTTTCGCACCATGATTTCCCGCTGGGGAAGCTGTCAAGCGAAGCGGAAAATTTTGACATTCAACCGCAGACTGATCGAAATGCCGAAAATCTGTATCGAGTACGTCGTGCTGCACGAGTTCGTCCATTTTTTACAGGCGGATCATTCCGCGCGGTTTTATACCCGGATGACGGCGTTTATGCCCGATTGGAGGGAACGCGCGCGGTTGCTGGAAAAAGAGGGCGTGTTCGGAATCGATGTTTGAAAGTAAGCCGGTGTTTTTTCGGAACGCGC
The DNA here is from genome assembly GCA_910586675.1 of uncultured Christensenellaceae bacterium. Lineage (GTDB taxonomy): Bacteria > Bacillota > Clostridia > Christensenellales > Borkfalkiaceae > Gallimonas. The sequence goes on from CAJUJO010000002.1 coordinate 10,010, forward strand.
CGTTTTGCAAAATGTGAAATATGACAATATTTATGAAATTGAATTTGCGCCGTTGACAAGCAAAGGTTTTGCGTATATAATAAAGGCAACGGAAAATCGGAACATAAAAAGAGCCTTTTCCGTCGTGCGTAAGAAAAGGAGAAAAATTTCATGAAACAGGTAGTGTACGGCGATATCCGTATTCAGCTTTTAAGCGAAGAAATCGTCCGCATCGAGTACGGGCAGGCGGGGAAATTCTGCGACGAAAACACCTTCTTTATTCCAAACAAAAAGGAGTTCGAGCGTTCGGAATGCGATTGGCAGGAGAAGCGGGGGGAGCTTGCGTTCGGCGATTATAAGCTGACCTACCTGCAGGGCTCGCGCAGTCTGAAAGGCGTTAAAATCACGCGGAACGGGGAAGTCGTTTATACCTATAAGCGCATTAAGAACAGCGGCGAGCTTCCTCCGCCCGATAAAACGCCCGAGGTGTTCGCACTTTGCGACACGCCGCGCATCGTCGTGCCCGAGGGGGGATATACCTACCGCGGCAGGATCAAGAACAGCGGATATACCGTCGAGGAGGGTGTGGAGGACGTCTATCTCCTCCTCTGCAAAAAGGATGCGAAAAAGCTCCGCAAGCTCTTCGTGGAGCTCACGGGCAGAAACGAGCTCGTCCGCCTTTCCACGCTGGGCGGCTGGAACAGTAAATATTACGCTTACGACGAAAAGACGGCGAGGGAGCTCATTCTCGATTACGAACGGCACAAGGTCCCGCTTGACGTCATGGTCATCGACACCGATTGGCGCGCCAGCTCCGACAGGGGAATCGGCTACGATATCGATAAAACGCTCTTCCCGAGCATGAAGCGGTTCATGAACTTTGCGCATGCGCACGGCGTGGAAATTATGTTCAACGATCACCCGGAGCCCGTGGAGGGCGCGAGAAGCGTGCTTTCGCCTTCGGAAGTGCGCTACCGCGAAAAGAAGCTCACTTCCCTTCACGACGTCGGGCTGGACATGTGGTGGTACGATCGGAACTGGCATACTAAGCTTATATCCCCCGTCGAGGGCGTGGAGTCGGAAACGTGGGGCTTGCATATTTTTCACGACGTAACGGAAAATTATCTGAAAAAAATCGGCGGGGAAAATTATCTCCGTCCCGTCATAATGGGCAACGTGAACAACGTTGTAAACGGCATTTATGAGAGTATTTCCGACAGCGCGTCCCATCGTTACAGCATTCAGTGGACGGGCGACATTGCAAGCGGGGCGGACGATTTGGCGTTGGAAGTGGAAAATCTCGTCCGCTGTACGAACAACTGTATTGCTTACGTCAATTCCGATTGCGGCGGGCATACGGGTAATCCCGATAAGGAAGGGTTTATCCGTTGGATGCAGTACGGTGCGCTATCTCCCGTGTTCCGTCCGCATTGCACGAAATTCGTAGAGCGTTACCGCGAGCCTTGGGCTTACGACGAAGAGACGCTCGGCATTGTGCGCGAATACAATAACTTGCGCTATCGTTTGCTTCCCGTCATTTATAAAAACGCTTACGAAAACTATGCGACGGGCGAGCCGATTTTCAAATCGCTCGGGTTTGAATATCCCGAAGACAAAAAGGCGGCGGCAAGATGCGACGAATACATGCTCGGCAATAATCTCTTGATTTCGCCGATCGCGGGGGATATTTCCGCGCCCGTCGCAAAATCGGCGTACGTAACTCCCGTGAAAGCGACCTTTTATAACGGCAGAGAGTTGCAGGGCGCGCCGATTGCGCAGGCGGAGTGGAAGGAACTTTATATGTCGCTCAACGACACCGCGCCCGCGGAGGGCGTGCCCGTTTACGATTTCTCCGCGCGGTTTGAAACGACGCTGCTCTTCGGCAAAGAAAAAAATCTTTTTATCAAGAGCGATGACGGCGTTACCGTTTACCTGGACGGCGTAAAGGTGCTGGAAGACAAAACGCTTCACGGCGCGCTTCAAATGCCTCTCGGCAAGATTTCTGCGAACGAGCCGCATAAAATCGTCGTCGAATACTTTCAGGCGAACGGCGCGGCGTACTGCGGACTGTTCGCAACGGACGTCAGAGAGGACGATAAAAAACAGGTCTATTTGCCTGCAGGCGAGTGGATCGACGCCTTCGACGGAAAAATTTATGCGGGCGGCAAGCTCATTTCCAAGGAGTATCCGCTCCGCGCGATGCCGCTGTTTATCCGGCGGGGCGCGCTTCTCCCGCTCGCGCACGAAGCGAAGAACACGAAGGAACAGAAATGGAACCGTCTTGTCTACGACCTGTATCCTTCCAAAACGGCGGGCGACTGCGGTTATCTCTACGAGGACGATACGCAGACGATCGCGTATCGGAAAGGGGAATACCGTAAGAGCGCATTCCGCGCCGGGTACTGCCCGGAATGCAACGCCCTTAAAGTCGCGCTCGATAAGAGCGTAGGAACCTTCGGGGGGGAAAAAGCGTTTGCCGAGCGCGAGATAGTGCTGCGTTATCACTTGCTTGCGGGCACGGATCGGGTCGTTAAAGTTACCGTAAACGGCGCGGAAACAGAATTTAACCGCGTAAGCAAGGACGCGGAGAGCTTCCCGATGAATGCGGACGGAGCAGTTCCGGACGCCGACGTATTGCTCGTAAATCTGCACGTTCAAACGGATGAGAATTACGAAATATGCTTTTATCTCGCATAAATAGACAGAAAGCCCGCCCCGCGCGTTCCATGCGCGGGGCGGGCTTTATTTTAAGATTTATTCGCAGAGGGCGACGGCTTCCACTTCGACGAGCACGTTTTTCGGGAGCGTTTTCACCGCCACGCACGAGCGTGCGGGCTTTTCCGTAAAATACCGCGCGTAAACTTCATTAAACGCGGCAAAATCATTCATGTCTGCGAGAAAGCAGGTCGTCTTGACTGCCTGCTCGGGTGAGCTTCCCGCAGCCAGCAAAACGGCTAACAGATTTTTCATCACGCGCTCCGTCTGCTCGGCAATGCCGCCGTTTACAAGTGCGCCCGTCGCGGGGTCGAGGGGAATCTGCCCCGAAGTAAATACGAGATTTCCCGCCTTTATTGCCTGCGAATAGGGACCGATTGCGGCGGGTGCGTTTGTCGTGCAAATTTTTTTCATCATGTCTCCTTTTTTAACAGATGCGGAAGCCAGCTTTGCCGAGTTCCGCCTTTATATTTGCGATGTGCTCGAAGTCCTTCGTTTCCATGTCGATGCGGAGGAAGCAGCCTATCACGTCGCTGCCTGCGTGCGCGTGCTCGTGATGAACGCCCGTAACGTTGGCGCCGCACGCCGCGATGATCTTCGATACGGCGACGAGCTGCCCCGGCTTGTCAAGCAGCTCGATATTGAGCGTGCACTGTCTGCCCGAAGTGAGCAAACCCCGCTGAATCACGCGGCTTAATATGGTAACGTCGATATTGCCGCCCGAAATAAGGCAGCAGACCCTTTTGCCCCTTATCGCGGGGAGCTTGCCTGCGAGCACGGCGGCGAGCGGGGTTGCGCCCGCGCCCTCGGCAACGATTTTCTGTTTTTCCATAAGCGTCAAAATCGCCGTTGCGATTTCGTCGTCGTTCACGGTTACGATTTCATCCGCAAAATCTCTGCAATAGCAGTATGTGCGTTCGCCCGGCTGTTTCACCGCGATGCCGTCGGCAACGGTGGAAACGGAGGGGAGCGCTTCGATGTGCCCGTCCTTTAAGGAATTGAACATGCTCGGCGCGCCTTCCGCCTGAACGCCGTACACTTTGATTGCGGGGTTGACCTGCTTGACGGCGAACGCTACGCCCGAAACGAGACCGCCTCCGCCTACGGGCACGACGATTGCGTCCAAATCGGGAATTTGCGAAAGAATTTCCAGACCGATGGTTCCCTGTCCCGCGATGACGTCCTCGTCGTCGAAGGGGTGGATAAAGGTGTAACCGTGCTCCTTTTGCAGCTGCAGGGCGCGGTTGTACGCGTCGTCGTAAACGCCGGGCACGAGGCAGATTTCCGCGCCGTAACTTCGCGTCGCCTCCACTTTGGAGATGGGCGCACCCTCGGGCAGACAGATGACGGCGGGGATGCCGCTTCTCAGCGCGGCGAGCGCTACTCCCTGCGCGTGATTGCCCGCCGAGCACGCGACGACGCCGCGCGCCTTTTCCTCGGGCGAGAGCTGCGAAATTTTATAGTATGCGCCCCGCAGCTTAAAGGAGCCCGTCTTTTGCAGGTTTTCCGCCTTCAAATAGAGTTCGCAGCCGCAGTCTGGCTTGTCGGCGCGGATGACGTCCGTCTTATAGATTGCTTCCTTCAAGACTTCCTGCGCGTGTTTGATTTTTTCCAATGTGAGCATGATCGACCGCCGCAATAAGATATTTATAAAATTATACACGTTTATGCGTATTTTGTCAATAATAATTCAAGTGCTATTTGCGGTTATCTCGATAAAAAATTTTTGCTCATTCAAACAACTCTGGGAGCAATATTTTTCGGATTCTGTTTTTGAGGATGAAAATAATAACAAAATTGCAGGAAAAGTGTACTTTTCCTGCAATGCCCGAAAACATATTTGGGATGGATATATTTTGTTACGCTTGGTATGAATTGAAATATTCTGAAATTTATTAAAACGGAGAATTTGAACAAACGGTTAAGCTACTGAAAAACTCCTCCGATAAAACCGAAAAGTTATAATCAAAGTTAAAAAAGGCGTACCAAACGATTTTATGCTTGATATAAACAGTTTGATGGAAGTTTATAACGACGAACGTTTCAAATCGCTGTCATTACCCGGTTGGGGGAACCGATAATTTTCAATTTATCTCACATAACTACGTTTCACAAAAACCTCTCGAACTAAATTGTTTGTTTCGTTATTTCGGGTAAAAAGTTTTCAAAAATGATGTTGTCGGCGTATTGGCGCGCCCGCGCTTCCTCTTCGGGGGAGCGCACCGTCCAGGCGAGCTTTGCGCCCTTAAACTTTTCCGTCGATTTCTGCGGATAGCTTGCAAAATAATAGCTGATAAAGTCGGGTTTTACCGTCCTGTTAAAGCTCATGTTTTTCACCATGCGCGCCTTGATTTTCCAGAAGGGCGAATTTCCGAAATCCCCTTTGTTGGAAACCGCGGTTGCGAGCACGCCGCACGGAACTTCGGGGCGGAGCTTTTTGAAGGCTTTCACGTAAAAGGGCTGGAAGGACTGTACGGCGTATTCGCCGCGGTATCCTTCGAGCGCGTCGGAAACTTTTTTGATGAAGTCCTTCGTCTTTACCTTAGGCATATCCTTGATTTCGATGAGAAGGGGCACCCTTCCGCACACGGCGGAAAGGAGTTCGGAGAGAAGCGGAATTCTTTCGTCCGTTCCGCAGAGGCGCACGCGGGAAAGCTGCTCCGCCGTGCATTCGCTCACCTTCTTTTCAATGCCCGCCATGCGGGAAAGATTATCGTCGTGGAAGAGGACGAGCGCGCCGTCCTTGGTAAGGCGCACGTCCGTTTCGATGGCATAGCCCTTGTTTGCGGCGGCGAGAAAGGCGCCCAGGCTGTTTTCGGGCAGGCGGTCGTCGTGCAGTCCGCGGTGGGCGACGGGGATTTCGGTGAGGAATTTCATATTTTTCATACCGAATATTTTACCATAATCGGAAAAGACTTGCAATAGCGGTTGCAAAATTTACGAAAGTTTTATATAATATTTTTCGAAAGGAAGGGTAAATCATGGCGAAACCGAACCGGTTTTTACGTAATTTCTGCATTATCGCGCATATCGACCACGGCAAGAGTACCATTGCCGACCGCATTATGGAGCTCACGGGGCAGGTGAGCAAGCGCGACATGGAAGAACAGCTCCTCGACAGTATGGACATCGAGCGCGAGCGCGGCATTACCATCAAGCTCACTCCCGTGCGGATGTATTACACGGCGTCGGACGGCAACGAATACGAGTTCAACCTCATCGACACGCCGGGGCACGTGGATTTTACTTACGAGGTCAGCCGCTCGCTCGCCGCGTGCGAGGGGGCGATCCTCGTCGTGGACGCTACTCAGGGGATCGAGGCGCAGACGCTCGCAAACGTCTATCTCGCCCTTGAAAACGACTTGGAGATCGTGCCCGTCGTCAATAAAATCGATTTGCCGTCCGCGCAGATCGAGGAAACGAAAAAGGAGATAGAGGACGTCATCGGTCTGGACGCGGAAGGATGCCCGTGCGTTTCGGCGAAAGAGGGTACCAATATCCGCGATATTTTAGAGGCTGTCGTCAAGCTCGTTCCGCCGCCCTCGGGCGATACGGAAGCGCCGCTTACCGCGCTTATCTTCGATAGCTATTACGACAACTATAAGGGCGTCATTTTGTTCGTCCGAATCAAGGACGGCAGCGTGAAGGTGGGGGATAAAATTAAGACCTTCCTTTCCGAAAAGACGTACGATGTTACCGAAGTCGGGGCGTTCGCTCCTCATTTGCAGCCCAAGGAAACGCTTTCCGCGGGAGAGGTCGGTTACATTGCGGCGAGCATCAAGTCCATCCAGGACGTCGCCGTGGGCGATACCGTAACGGGTGCGCTCAATCCCGCGCCCGCGCCGCTCCCCGGCTATAAAAAGGTGCAGCCCGTCGTGTTCTGCGGAATCTATCCGCTCGACGGCAGCAAGTTTCTCGATTTGAAGGAAGCTATCATGAAGCTGCAGCTCAACGATGCGGCGCTCATCTTCGAGCCGGATAACTCCGTCGCGCTGGGGTTCGGCTTCCGATGCGGCTTTTTGGGGCTTCTGCATATGGAAATCGTTCAGGAGCGCATCGAGCGGGAATTCAATCTCGACATTATTACGACGGCGCCTTCCGTCAGCTATCTCGTGCACAAGACGGACGGGAGCGAGCTTTATGTGGACAACCCGTCGCACCTTCCTCCGCCCTCCGATATCGAGAGCATGGAAGAGCCCATCGTCAAGGCGGAAATCTATTCCCCGCCCGATTATCTCGGGCAAATCATGGACTTGTGTCAGGACAAGCGCGGCGTGTTCAAAGACATGACCTATCTCGACGCGCACCGCGTTAAGCTGGAATACCGCCTGCCCCTCAACGAAATCGTGTACGACTTTTTCGACGAGCTCAAATCCCGCACCAAGGGGTATGCGAGCTTCGATTACGAGGTCGTCGGCTACGAAAAGAGTAAGCTCGTGAAACTGGATATTCTGCTCAACGGGGATATCTGCGACGCGCTTTCCACCATCGTGCACGAAGAGCGCGCCTATTCCCGCGGGCGGACGCTCGCCGAAAACTTAAAAGACGCCATTCCGCGCCAGCTCTTTGAAATTCCCATTCAGGCGGCGATCGGCGGGAAGATTATCGCGCGGGAAACGGTTAAGGCTGTCAGAAAGGACGTGCTCGCCAAGTGCTACGGCGGCGATATCACGCGCAAAAAGAAGCTGCTCGAAAAGCAGAAGGAAGGAAAAAAGAGGATGCGGCAGGTGGGCTCGGTCGAGGTTCCATCCGAAGTATTCATGGAGATATTAAAGACGAACAAGGACAAATAACGGAAGCGGGACAAAATACGTTCCCGTGCGTTGTAACGGAAAAGGCGCTGAAGGAGGGGAGTTTGTCATGAAACAAAAATTTGCTTCCGTTACGTTTTGCGCGTTCTTCACGATCGCTCTTTGTTTCGCCTTCTGTTCCTGCGCTTATTCTCCTGCGAAAACGGGGATATGGTATCTGGAAAGTATTTGGGAAAACGGCGTCAGTTACAGCGCGGGGGCGGAAGAAAATTATCACGGCACGCTGTTGTCCTCCGATTATCTCGTATTCGATTTCGAGAAAGACGGAACCGTGAAGATAACCGATTTAAGCGGCGGCGTTCGGAAGGGAACGTATACGGAAAAGCGCGGCGGGAAAGATTCCGAAATCACCGTTACGCTTGAAGACGGCGGATCTTTAACGGGGCGTTGCGGAAAATATATGTTCGACGGCGTTTGGTATGAGTTCTATCTGACCGACGGAAATGCAACCTATTATCTTACGGAAAATAACCATTTACCCAAGGAAAGCGCGGTGGGTATGTTCTTGAAGGAGGCGTATCCCGAAATTGCCGCTCTCGATCCTTCGGATATTACGGAAATCGTGCTGAATAGCGATGAATGGCGCGTATGTATTACGGAAACGGACGAAATCGAGCGTTTTACGGGCGCCTTTGCTACGGCAAACTTTCTTCGGAATACCCATTACGGCTATCCCGATTATGGATCGCGGCATTACGTTTATTCTTTTACCGTAACGGCGGATAAGAGCTATGTCGTGCCGATGCGCGTGCGCGGCGATTTTGAGGAGACGGACGTTTTTTTCGGCGAGCGGTATTATAAATTGAGGGGGGATTTGTCCGGATTTTTGCTGCGCGCCATAAACAATACGGTTGAGGTAAAATAAACAATATGTCGTTTGACGAGAGCGTTTACGAATATGTAAAGACGGTGCCGAAGGGCAGGGTGGTAACGTACGGCATGATCGCCGCGGCAATCGGGCACCCCCGCGCCGCAAGGCAGGTGGGGAACGCGCTGCACCGCAATCCCTATCCCGTCGTCGTGCCCTGCCACCGCGTCGTCAACCGCGAGGGACGCCTCGCGCCCGCGTTCGCGTTTGGCGGTACGGACGCGCAGGCGGAGCTGCTCCGCGCCGAGGGCGTGGAGGTTACGGGCGGCTTCGTCGATATGGAAAAATACGTTTGGAGAACGTAAAAGTGTTCACGGCTCTTATTCTATTTTATCCCGATAGCCGTAAGGGAAATGATTCCATAAGCTGCGCGCGGCGGATACAGACAGAAGGAGAACAGAATGGCGGGAATCTATGTACATATTCCGTTTTGCAGGCATAAATGCACCTATTGCGATTTTACGTCCTTTCCCAATCGGCTGAATTTCGCGGAATCGTATATGGCGTGCCTTTATAAGGAAACCGAGATGCGGGGCAAGGAGCTTTCCGACCTCGTATTCGATACCGTCTATTTTGGCGGGGGAACGCCCTCCGTCGTGGAGCCGCAGTACATATACGGCGCGATGAAGCAGATCAAAAAATGCTTCCGCCTTGCCGCCCGCCCCGAAATCACCATAGAGATGAACCCCGGCACGGTGAGCGAGAATAAAATCGCAACGTACAAGCGCGCGGGCGTCAACCGCTTTTCCGTCGGGTTGCAGACGGCGATCGACGCGCAGCTGGAAGAGCTGGGCAGGATCCACAACGTACGCGATTATCTTTACTGCGTTTCGCTTCTGAAAGGGGAGAATTTCTCCGCCGACGTCATGCTCGGTTTGAAGGGGCAGACCAAGGAGGACGTGCGCAAGACGATAGAAATCGCGGCGGGAAGCGGCGCGAAGCATATCTCTATGTACGCGCTCACGCCCGAGGACGGCACGCCCATTTATACCGATTATTTGAACGGCGAGCTGCCCGACGGCGACGAGGTTGCCGGGCTCTACGAATACGGCAGAGGGCTTCTGGCGGGAAAGGGGTCTCTTCGCTACGAGGTTTCCAACTTCGCAAAAAAGGGGTACGAAAGTCGGCACAACCTCAATTATTGGAAGCGGGGAGAATATATCGGGCTGGGCGTTTCGGCGAGCTCGTTTATGCGAGGCAAGCGATTTACCAACACCTTTGATTTGGATGAATACATGAAGTGCGTTATTTCGGGCTTCCCGCCCGTCATCGAGAGCGAAACGGTTTCCGAGGGGGACGCCAAGTTTGAATTTATCATGCTCGGACTTCGCACCGTTTACGGCGTTTCTTCGGCGGAGTATAAAAAGTCGTTCGGCTCCGATTGGAAGGAGGACTTCGCCGAAAGCTACAAAAAAACGGCGCAATATCTTTTGGAAGAAGGGGACGTTACGCGTATCAAAGACGAATATCTGTATGTGCAGAATTCCATTCTCGCAGAGTACATGAAATAAATTTACGATAAAAGAAAGCGCCCGCCCGACGTTATGTCGGGCGGGCGCTTTCTCATTTTACCATAATTTTAACGGGTCGAAGCCGAAAACCTGAACGACGTCGAAATAGGGCGAGCGCGCGATGTCCTGCGGGGAACAGACGGCTCCGCCGTCGGAATCGACGTCCAGCCCGAAATTGATATACGCCTGCCAGACGAGGTGTCCGCATTGCGTGGAAGCGGGGCGTTCGCCCTGATATTTGGGCGAGAGCACGCCCACGGTAAAGTCGTAGGGAATATCGCGCAAGGTTTCCCAGGCGGCGGAAGCGACCTCGGCGGGGTTTACGCGCTCCCGGTATTCCGCTTTCAGGCGCAGCACCATAAAGTTGGAGGAAATTCCGAACCAGCCCGTGCTGCCCGCCGCGCTCGGCACGTCGAGCGAGATGCATTCCAGCGTTGTTCCCGTACCGCTGTTGATCACGATGGCGGCGTGTCCGTGTCGCCAGCCGAAGATATGGCAGGCGGAGGAGACGAGCACGTCTCCCGCTTTCAGCGGAGCGATGGGCGCGGCTTCGTGTTTCAGAATATCGCGCGAAGTTACGGGCGAGGGCGGGGGAACGAAGTGCTCCGTTTCCCATTCGGCAAAGAGTGCTTCCTGAAAGGAGACGATTTTTTTGTTGTCGCCTTTCAGTTCGTCCAGCGCTTCCGCTCCCAGCCCCGTCTGACGGTATAAAAAAGCGTAATCTTCTTCCGTCCATTGCGCTTTGCCGAGCGTTGCGTATAAGTCCTCGCGTTCGTAAGAGGGGCGCACGCGGGCGGCGGATTCGGTCAATCGATCGCTCAGCAGCAGTCCGGAAAGGGTAAGCGATGCGACGCAGCACAGCGCGACAAGCACGGCGCAGCATATCGCAGCGATTTTTTTGACGACGCGCATAACATACCCCCCGTACATACTTTCCATTAGTATATCATTTTTTCCGAAACTGTCAACCGCACGGGGGCAAGCAGGCAAAATTTCATTGATTTGCATGAAAAAATTGAGAATTTCGTTCATTTTTATAATTTCACAAAATCTGTAAAATATTTTCCGAAAAAGTATTGACAAATGGAATTTGTGTGCTATAATAAAGTTGCGTTAACGTTAACGGAGTTGTAACGCGATTGCTTGAATAGGGCAGGGAACTGAAATGATTCGTACGGAAATCACGAAAATCGGCGATCCGTTTGTATTGAGAGTCGGCGCGCGCTATTACATGTATGCGACTTCCGCGCCCGACGGATTCGGATATTTCGTCTCCGAAGATTTAGTCAATTGGAAAGAGGGCGGCTATTGCTATTCAAACAGCCCGTGGGGCGAAAACTGCTTCTGGGCGCCCGAAGTGTACGCGCGCGGCGGAAGGTATTATATGATTTACACGGCGCGCTGGAAGAAGAACCACAGCCTGCGCATCGGGGTTGCGGTTGCCGACCGTCCCGAAGGTCCGTTTATCGATTTATTTCCCCGTCCGCTCTTCGATTTCGGTTACGCCGTCATCGACGCGACGCTGTTTCATGACGACGACGGAAAAGATTATTTATATTTCGTGCGCGATTGCAGCGAAAACGTGATCGACGGCGTGCATACGAGCGTTATCTACGCTTCGGAAATAAAGTCCGATTTAACGGAGCTCGTCGGCGATGTCGTAAAGATTTCCGAACCCGATGCAGCTTGGGAGAAGGAGCTCAGCAGCGAATGGCGCTGGAATGAAGGCCCGGCGCTCTGGAAGAAGGACGGGCGCTATTACCTCAATTATTCGGTCAACTGTTTCGATTCCCGCTTCTATTCGGTGGGCTGTTCGGAAGCGAGCTCGCCTTTGGGCAAGTTTGAAAAGTATGCGGAAAATCCCATTCTCGCATATAAGGAGAACGATTATTCGGGGCCCGGGCACAACAGCTTTTTCACCGACGAAAAGGGAAAGCTCTATACGGCGTTCCACATTCACACCGATTACGACAAGCCGAGCGGAGACAGAAGGGCCTGCATTGCAGAAGTGGAGTTTGACGGCGCGGGCAAAATGAAATTCAGATTATAACGCGATTCGGCGCATACTGTATTGTGCGGAATATCGGCGGGGCAGGGAAATGGAAAAAAGGGCGAGAGTAACGATAAAAGACGTCGCGCGGGTTGCAAACGTAACGCCGCAGACGGTTTCCCGCGCGCTCAGAAACGCACCCGATATTTCCGTCTCCATGCGGGAGCGCATCTTGAAGATTGCTTCCGACCTCGATTACGTAAAAAACAACACGGCGATTTCCCTTCGGCAAGGCACTTCCAAGCTGATATGCGTCGTGTACGATAACCTCGTCAACGTGTATTTCTCCATCATGACCGACTTTTTACAGCAGAGCTTGCGGGAACGCGGGTATTCCGTGCTTACGCTGGCGCTGCGGTGCGGTTATTTGAGCAGGGAGGGCTACCTTTCCGCCGTGTCGCATAACGCGGACGGCATCATCAGCTTTATCGAGCCGGACGGGGAAATTTCCTCTCTCATTCGGCAATACCGCGTGCCCGTGCTCCTGTTCGGGCGGCGCACCGCCGCGGACGACGTGGATTATATCCATACCGACGACGAGGAGGGCGGCAGGATCGCCGCGCGCAGACTTGCCGAGGACGGCTGTAAAAATATCGTATGTCTTACGGAAACGCTGGAACTTACCTGCGCGTACGACCGTTTTGCGGGCTTTCAGGAAGAGCTCCTTGCGCGCGGGCTTCCCGCGCCGTGCGTGCTCGACGCCTATCCCGATACATTGGAAGAACGCTTTTTAGCGCTCTGCGGCAAGGGTGGCGCGCCCGACGGTATTTTCTGCTTTAACGACATGCTGGCGTTTGAAATGCTGTATCTTTACGAAAAGCACGGACTTCCTCCCGCTAAAATCATCGGGTACGACGACGTGCAGGAACAGCTACACATTCCGCACCGTCTGACGAGCATCGGCACGAATAAAGCCGAGCTTGCCGAAGCGGCGGCGCAGATGCTTCTCTCCCGCGTGGAGAACGGGTTCACGCCGCCCAAATCGGAAAAAAAGAAGGTCTTTCTCGTCGAGGGAACGACCGCTTAACATTTTGTAAAATCAAATCCGTCCGAATTGCACATACTGCGAAAACGGACGGAAATCGTGTCTTTCGTTAACGTTAACGAAAGAATAAAACGGAAAAGCCCCGCGGGGCTTTGAGCGTTTACCTAACTGTAAACGCTCAAAAAACTTATTTGCTTTGGTTGATACGGCAAAAAGCCGTGAAACAATAAAGGGAGGTACTTTATGATAAGAAAAGGGAAAAGAGTACTTTTGCCGCTCGTTCTTTTGATGAGCGCAAGTACGGCGATCGGGCTGGCTGCCTGCGGTGAAAACGGCGGTGGCGGACAGACGGAACCGGAAAAGTACACCGTAACGTACGAGCGCGGCGCGGACGAGGCGACGGGTAATATTCCCGCAAGCGTTTCTTACGCGGCGGGGGAATCCTTCAAGCTGCTTGCGGCGGATACGTTCAGCCGCGAGGACTACACGTTTGAGTGCTGGAACGACGGTACGACCTCTTACGCGGCGGGCGCCGATTACACGATGCCCGCGAAGAACGTTACGTTTAAGGCGATGTGGGAGCTTTCCGTGCCCGTATTGCCCGACAACACGGTAACGCTGGAAAGCGTTCCGCAGTCCGAATACCGCACGGCGGTTACGGCGGGCGGCATGACGGCGACGGCAAACTGGTTTACGAAATATGAAGAGAATGCGTTCGTTCTCACCGTTTACGTCGAGGACGAAAAGGTTTACGCGAGCGGAAGCGTTTACGAAAACGACAGCGTGGAAGTCGTGCTCGACAAAGCGCAGCGCGTAAAGGGTTATACCGACGATACCGTATCCGTCATTGCGGACGCGGCGGGCAACGTGCGCGTTACCAAACCCAAGGCGGGAACGGAAGCGGTGGAAGATACCGAAATCACGGCGGAAACCGTTCCCTATACCATTGCGGGACAGAAGGTGGAAGGGTATAAAACGGTCATTACCGTTCCTTATTCCGAAGTTACCTTTACGGCGGCGGAAAAGAATGCGTCCGTCGCGCTCACGCTTACCAACGCGCAGAGCCTTTTGGAAATCAAAGCGGAATGCGACGGGAAATACGGCACGGACGCGACCAAGGTGCACACCTATACCTGCGTTACCGATGACGATACCTATGCACAGAACCCCGATTTCCATTACAGTAAAGTATGGGGCGACGTCGCTAAACTGAAAACGAGTTCCACCTGGAATCTTGACAGCGACGACGGTTCGGCTTCCGCGCATATCTACATGACGGGCAACGATTATCAGGATAACTATGCGTATATGCATAGTTCCAATGCTCAGAAAATGTACGCCGAAGTCAAGCTCAGCGTGAAAGAAGTCATGAAAATGCAGAATGACGCATACGACGGAGCGCCCAAGTTCGGTATTACGATCAAGACCGCAGACGGAAAGACGGGCTTATTCTTCTGGGTTGCTGCGGATTGCAACAACGGTACGATCAAGAGCGATGCAATACAACTCGGGCATACGACGATCGTAAACGGCGGTTGGGGAACCTGGACGGATAATATCGGCAATCTCGGCGGAACCTCGGCGCAGTATCAGGGCGAAGAATACGTTACCCTCGGCATTTACCGTCAGGGCGGCGCGTTGAAACTGTATGCAAACGGAAGAATGATCAAGACGGTGTCATGCGGAATTAAAGCGACCGATGCGGCGTATATCGGGCTCGCTTCCTTCAACTTGAAGCTCGACGCGAAGGAGTACAAGGTTACCACCAACCCGAGCGAATTCCCCGAAAGCGCGGAAATCACGCAGGAAAACAAGGATTATCTGTTCCTCGGCGACAGCTATATCGACACGGCGTTCTGGTACAACTACGAGAACCAGTTCAAGAACCTTTCGGCGGTGAATATGGGTGTAGGCGGTACCAAGGTCGGCTATTGGACGGATTTGGTCGAAGTCGTTAATACGATGTACAATCCCGGCAAAATCGTGTTCCACATCGGCGTGAACGACATCGACGACGGCAACACCACGGGCGAGGCAACCATCGAGCGCCTGAAAACGATGTTCGCGGCGTACAAGGCGGCGTTCCCCGACGCGGAAATTTATTACGTTACCATTGAACACAATATGATGTTTCCGCAGAAGTGGGCGGAATACGACGTCGTAAACGAGTGGGTCAAGACGCTGGAAGATATCCGCGTCATCGATATGGCTAATCTCATTACCGAAGACGCAGGCGAGGGCAACACGCAGCACTGGTTCAGTGCGGACGGCTTGCATTACGGCGTCGACGGCTACGCGCTTTTCAACCGCGAAGTATGCAGGGCGCTCGGAATTGCCCGTACGGAAACGGCAGGCGGCTTGGGCGACGTTACCGTGGCGAACGCTCCCGCGTTTGCTTACAGCGCGGGCTGGGTAGAAACGGACGGCGTATGGCACAATGCGGGCAACTCCTACAACAGAGTGGGCGCGGAATCGCAGCTCTTCATTTCCGAATCGTATGCGACCGACTTCTATGCGGAAGTGGAAATCTCCGTTGCTCGCTGCTATGCGGACGACGCGTTTCCTAAGACGGGTATCGCGCTCCGTTCGGCAACGGGTACCTACTTCTACGCGCTCGACTGCCAGAAGGGCGCGAACAACAACGGCACGCATTACACCAATACCTGGGGAAACCTGTGGTATCGTTCCGAAGTGCGCAACCGTAACTGGACGGGTGAACTTTACAAGGATTATCAGTTCCTGTATGACGGAAAATACGACTACAACACCGACAATGCATTCAAGAAACTGGCTGTTGCAAAAGTCGGAAGAGATTTGTATCTCTTTGCGGACGATAAGGTCGTAAACTTCTATCCCGACGCTTACGGCGCGGACGAGAAGGTCGCGGCGGCGGTGTTTACCTTCAATATGGAAGCCTACGCGAAGAACGCTTCCGCGATAACCGAAGCGGCTGCGCTCAAAACGAAGCTCGACGGCTTCAAAGTCTATGAAAACGAGGGCATGAGAGCGGACGGCGACATGAGCGACTGGACGGAGGAACAGAAGAGCAATCCTCTCGTCATTCCCGCAACGGACGGCAGAAGTGTAACCATTTACGCGACCAAGGGCGCGGACGGCATCTACGTGTTCTTCGACGCAATTCACAATACCTTCAAGACGGACGGCGAATGGCATCAGGCTACCAATGTGGAATTAAAGTTTAACGACGGCAAACAGCGTTTTGCAAGCGCGACAAGGCAGAATTCCAGATGGGAAGTGAACACGCGTCAAATCAACGCGAGCAAGTTCGTTTCCGTAGCAGAGAACGGCAAACAACACACGAAGGTGGAGCTGTTCATTTCTTATTCCTGCATCGACGGCGTGGATAGAAATACGGAGGTCGTGCCCATGGGCTTCGCTTGGAAGACGGGCGGCGAAACGGGCAATGTTTGGGCGGCGGGAGATTATTGGTACGGTCCCGAAGCCGATCCGAATTATACGACCAAGCTCGTGCTCGTAACCGATAACGGCATCAAGACGGGAACCGAAAGAACGATCGACGGCGATTTGAGCGATTGGGGCGAGCTTACGCAGTCGACAACTTCCACCCGCGCGGCTTTGGCTACGCACCTCGGCGTCGACGGACTTTATATTGCCGTGAAGATGACGCAGGCGGATATTACGGGAGACCGTAATTATACGGAGGGCGATTGCTGGAAAAACCAGAACCTCGAATTCCAAGCAACCGACACGATGTATGCGGCAAGAGTAATCATGTATAACGGGCAGTGCTATCACACGGGCGGCATTACCGACGCGGCGATGACGTTCGTGCAAAATGCCGACGGGGACGACGAGTGGATCGTCGAAATGTTTATCGCAAACGAAGCGATGAAGAATGTCAACTCTTCCACTGCTTCCGTAACGATGAAATTGGGCGGACAGCTGTTTGCAAGTACGGATGCCGCTGATGCCAACGTTTGGAACTGGTACGCGGAAAATGTTCCTGTGAACAAGGCGTAATTCCCGAAGCCTAAAATCAAAAAATCAAGCAGGGGCGTTCCCGCCCATATCGGGCGGGAACATACCCCGCAATTTTAAGGAGGAATTTTAATGAAGAAGCTATTTAAGTGTTCGGCAATCGCGCTCTCCGCTCTGCTCGTTGCGGGCGGGCTTACCGCCTGCGGCAAGGACGACGGCGGCGGTGGCTCTCTCGGCGACAACGGCGAATACCGCCCCAGCGGAAACGGCGAGACGACCATAACCTTTTGGGGGCATGGCGACGACAACGAAACGGGCGTGTTCCAGGAGCTCGTCAAACAGTTCAACGAAAAATATAAGGGGCAAATCAAGGTTAATTACGAGGTAAAAGCCGCCGATACGTACAGCGACGACGCGCGCACGGCGCTTCGTCAGACCAAGGCAAGCGTGGATATTCTCTACGTGGGCGACTCCGATTTCAAGCGCTATGCGGGTCTCGGCTATCTCGAACCGCTCGACGATTACTTGAAAACCAGCAAGGAAGTCGTCCTCGAAAACATGTGGGAGACCTCCGTCAACCGCTTCAAGTACGACGTGAACACGACCACGCAGGACGGCCCCGACGCGCACTATTGGGGTATTCCCAAGGACATCGGACCTACCGTTATCTATTATAACGAAACGTATTTCAACAATGCGGGCGTTAATGTCATCAGCGTCGCGAAAGAGGACTTAAAAGCCTTCAACGATGGAGGAAAGGATTCCCGCGGCAAGACCAAGGAGGAATACGGCATTGCGGGCGACGTGCAGGAGAAGGGGTACTTTATCGACGGCACGCAGAGGTGGTTCAACAACCAAATCCCCATGAGCTGGGAGGAAACGGTTGCGCTCTCTCAGCACGTTCAAACGGAGATCCGCACCCAGACGGGGCGCAATAACGTTTACGGTTATTTCACCGAATGGTGGTTCAATTACGGTTGGTCGGTCGGCGGCGACTGCATCGAATACGTCGCGACGGACGACGCGGCATATAACGGCGGCTATTGGGATTTCACCCTGATGGATCCGACCAAGAATTATATCGTAGCCGACGACAACGCGGAAGGCATTACGATCAACGACGTGCATTACAATGCGGGCGAGATCATCTCCTGGCAGGATAAGCTCGTGGATACCAAGGCGAGCAACAAGACCATCCGCCCCGAACTGACGCAGGCTGCCGCAAGCGGGAAGGTGAACGAGCTGCCCTCTCAGAGAGAGGCGTTCGTGGAATTCGTGCGCATCGGCGCCGACGCCTCCGTCGCGGTGGAAACGGGCATGAACGGTTACGGTATCTGCCCCACGCCCACCTCGCTCGGCGGCGACGCGGGCAAGACGGCGGCGTTCGCAAAGGGCGACCTTGCTATGCTCGTAGACGGCAGATGGAACGTCGTCAACTTCCGCAAGCAGATGGACGACGTTTATAACTGGGACGTCGCGCCGCTTCCTCAGTACAAGACCTATTACACCGCGAGCGATACCCTTCCCGCGGGCAAGAAGGTCGGCGACGTCAAGGTGCACGGAATCGAAGCGGGGCACTCGGGAAGCGTCGCGCTCTCCATCAACGCGAAATCCAAAAAGAAGGTGGAAGCCTGGATATTCGCCGAGTACATCGGCGGAGAGACGGGGCAGACGGCGCAGTCGCTTTCGGGATTCGCCATTCCCTCGCAGAAAGACCTTGCCATGGATAAAGAAATATTCTTGCAGCCCACGCAGAACCCCAAGAACTCCATCGTGTTCGTCCGCGCGGCGCAGTACGAAACGCCCGGCGACTGGTGGTACCTCAAAGACAAGGCGTGGATCGACGACTGGGCGGGGTTGCTCAACGGCGACGTGCGCAACGGCAAGTTGACTCTTACCGATTTCGAAAAGAATGTCAAGTATACGAGAACGTGGGATCTTCTGAAAGAATACACCAAAAAGAACTAAGCGCCTGAAAAGGAGGTGTTTATGCAAACGGAAAACAACGTTGCGATAGCGGCGGAAACGGCGGAAGGCGGCGGGGAGCTCATCCCCGCCAAGAAGCCGCCCAAGAGCTTCCGCATCAACAAAGAGGAGATCGCGGGCACGGCGCTCGCTTCCATTCCCCTCGTGGGATTCCTCATCTTCGGGCTGGTGCCGCTCGTGCTCGCGCTTGCCATGGCGTTCCTCAACATGCGCGACTTCGGGTTCGAGGGCGCGACGTGGGCAGGGTTCGACAACTTTCAAAAGGTGTTTACCGACCCTACGTTTTGGCAGGCGATGGGCAATACGCTCGTTCTGGGATTAAGTACGTTTATCAGCCAGGCGCTGGCGCTCCTTATCGCTTACTTTTTAAGTAAGGACATCAAGGGCAAAAAGGCGTTCCGCATGATTTATTTTATCCCGTACGTCTGTTCGGTCGTCGCGGTAACGCTCATGTGGAAGTACATGTTCAACACAAACTACGGTATTATCAACATGATGCTCGGCGCGACGGGCGAAAACGCCATCAACTGGATGGGGGAACCGACCTACTTTTATATCGCCGTCATCATCATGTCGGTATGGTCGGGAATGGGCTACGGTATCATCCTGTATACGGCGGCTCTCACCAACGTCAACCGCTCCATGGTGGAAGCGGCGACGATCGACGGCGCGGGCGCCTGGAAGACCTTCGCGCATATCGTGTTCCCGTCCATTTCCCCGACGACTTTCTATCTGCTCGTCATGGGTGTGATCGGCGCGCTGCAATCGTTCGCGGTTACCAACGTGCTTGCGCCCGACGGCGGGCCGAACGGCGTCGGTATCACTATCGTATTCTACCTTTACAACCGCGTATTTTCTTACGACGGAAAACTCGGGGAGGCGAGCGTGAGCGCCTGGATTTTGTCCTTCATTATTATGCTGCTTACGGGCGCGCAGTTCTTCGTTTCCAAAAAGTGGGTGAGTTATGACTGATAATATTAAAAACGTTCCTGCCGGCGCGGGCGGCGACGCGGCGGACAAAAAATTGCGAAGATCCAAAATCATGCGCATTCTCGGAAGGATTGCGGTCTATGCCGTTCTCGTGCTCTATGCGTTCGTCATTCTGTTTCCCTTCCTCATCGTCATCATAACCTCGTTCAAGACCTGGGAGGACGCGTCCTCGCTTACCTTCCAATGGATCCCCGAGCACGGGTTCGTGTTCGACGGCTATAAAGAGGTGTTCGTGTTCCGCGCCAACATGACGGCGGCGCTGCCCACCCTCATCAAGAGCTTTTTTAACACGCTTTGTTACGTTATTCCACCCACGGTCATCGGGCTGTTTACCTCGTCCATCTCGGCGTATGCGTTCGCAAAGCTCCGCTTCCGCCTGAAAAACGTGATGTATACGGCGCTTTTGGCTACCATGATGATCCCCGGCGCCATTATGATCGCGCCGTCGTTCACCATTTACGATGCGATCGAGTGGGTCGATACGCCGCTGCCCCTTATGATTCCCGGAATGTTCGGCGCCGCCGCGTGCGTGTTCTTTATGCGGCAGTTTTTCTCGGGTATTCCCGACAGTATCGTCGAGGCGGCAAAGCTGGACGGCTTGGGCTTTATCGGGATATTCTTCCGTATCATCGTGCCGCTGTCCGTTCCCGCGCTCCTCGCGCAAGGGCTTTTGGGCTTTATCGGCGGATACAACGATTACCTCAACCCCATGATCTACTTAAAATCGAGCGACCTTTACAATCTGCAATATGCGCTTCGTGTGTTCGCGGGCGTGTACGCCGACGAGCAGAACGTCGTCATGGCGGGAACGCTGGTCGCGCTGATTCCGACCCTCGTCATCTACTTCTTCGCACAGGATTATTTCATCGAAGGAATCGCGACGAGCGGAGTCAAACAATAACTTCAAAAATCAAGGAGGAAATTTATGAAAAAAATCAAAGCATTGAGCGCGTTTCTCATTGCCGGCATGGCGGTAAGTGCGTTCGCGGGCTGCGGCGGAAACGGCGGCGGAGGCGGGGGCGGCAATAACGCTGTTACGGGCGAGTTCGACTATTCCGCGGAAATGCTCAGCGAAATGGACGACGTAAGCACGGGTTACAACAGCAACCTGTTCTACGTCAATACGCTCGACTTCGAGGTTGCCGACCCTTCCGTTATCTTCGTTACGGAAGGCAAAGATAAGGGATATTTTTATGCGTACGGTACGAGCGACGAAATCGGCGGACACGGCATTCAGGGCTGGCGGTCCAAAGACCTCTGCCATTGGGAGTGCACGGGCGTTGCATTTATGCCCGATTACGACACCGCATGGGCGGTTAACTGCTATTGGGCGCCCGAAGTCATTTACGATAACGGCGTTTACTACATGTTCTATAACGCGTTTAACATTAAGGATAAAAACAGGCTGTGCCTTTCCGTAGCGCGTTCGACTACGCCGGACGGTCCCTTCGTCGTGCCCGACGGCGTGAGAAATTCCGACGGAAAGATGCTTAAAGGCAGCGAGCCGGTGTTCGACGTTACGACGAACAACCCCGTCATCAAGAAACTTGACGAAGAGAAGGGAGATTCGACTTTCAAGTTTGCGCGCGATAATGCGCTCGACGCGAGCCCGTTTATCGACCCCGTAACCAAGGAAAAATATCTGTATTTCAGTTATTATAACGATTACGGCGAAGGCTCCTTCATTTACGGCATGAAGATGAAGGATTGGCTCACGCCCGATTACGGCACGCTCAAAATCATCACCTGCCCCGGTTACACGTCGGAAGCGGCGTGGAGGAGCGGCTCTACGAGCGGCAGACTGGAAGAGGGCGGTGT
This sequence comes from uncultured Christensenellaceae bacterium, assembly GCA_910586675.1. Lineage (GTDB taxonomy): Bacteria > Bacillota > Clostridia > Christensenellales > Borkfalkiaceae > Gallimonas. Next base: position 31,683 of record CAJUJO010000002.1, read on the forward strand.
CAACGAAGGTCCCTTCATGGTATACGAGAACGGTAAATATTACATGACGTTCAGCGTATTCGGATATATGGATCCTCGTTATCGCGTCAAACAGGCGGTTTCCGATTCGCCGCTCGGCGATTTCGAAAAGATTTCCGAAGAGGACGGCGGCATCGTCATTTCATCCGATACGGTCAATTGGAACCACATCGTCAGCGCGGGGCACCACAGCTTCGTTCAGGCGGGCGACGAAATGTTCATTGCTTACCATACGTTCAAAAACCGCAATTCCATTAATGGCGGGCGCGCGCTCGCGGTGGACAGAGTGGTTTGGACGGAGAATTCCAAAGGGCTTTCCGTCATGCACACCAACGGTCCCACTTATTCGGTGCAGGCGCTGCCCGAGGCAATTTCCGGCTATAAGAACATCGCGCCTTCCGCTACCGTAACCGCCAACAACACGGCGGAGGGTAGCGACGTAAAATTGCTCACCGATGGCATGCTCAAGTATCAGGAATTCGACCTCGCGCAGGAGTACGAAGCCAAGGCGGGAACTTCCACCGTCAAGCTCGAATGGAACGAGTTCAAGACGGTGCGCGGACTGATGGTCTATAATTCTTACGATTACGACCAATCCTTCTATCAGGTGAGAAGGGCGGAAATCGAATACAAGACGGCGGGCGGCTCCACGGAAACGCTTACGGTGGATAACCTCAAATTCGACTGGGATTGGAACTGCGAGCAGGATAACCTCTTCTTGAAGCCGGGCGGCGCGGTCGTCGCGGAATTCGACGAGATGCCCGTGAAGTCCATCACGCTCACCATTCAGACGCCCGAAGGCGCGGAAGGAATCTCTATCGGCGAAATCGTCGTGCTCGGCAAGGATACGGCTTGCGCTGGCGTGAGCGAATTCAAGGAATATTCTTATACGAACGCGGAAGTCAAATCTCCCCACGTCGTAAAGGACAGTAAGAATTTCGGCTCGATCGAAAACACCAACCTGAAAACGACGCACGGCTACGACCTTTCCAAGGACGACGGATCGGCGAACGCCGTTATCAAACAGCGCGGCGTATCCGACCAGTTCGCATACTTCAAAGATGTTTATGCGACGGAGTTCTATATCGAAGCAGAGATCACCGTTCCTGCGGAAAAACCTTATCCTGCCGACATCAACAACGTTTTGCATCCGGACGGCGACCCGTATCCCAAATTCGGGATCGTCATCAGCTGCGACGACGATTATAAGAACAAGATTTTCTATTTCGTGGACGCGGTGGGTTTCAAACAGCAAGTAGTCGGCTGCGCGCAGAGAAATATGTCTGATACCGACTGGGATTGGAACAAGACGGAACAGAATAAGGCGGTAGACGGGCTTTCGTATACCGACGGCGATAAGGTTAAGATGGCGGTTTTGCGCAAGGGCGCGCAGTTCTACTTCATCTGCAACGATAAGGTGGTGATCGAATACAACATGTTCTCCATCTTCAACGATGCGCAGAAGGCGACGTGCGGTTTCCTTTCCTTCAACACGCCTATGGATATTACCAACTATTCCGCTTCGGCGGACGCCGCCGTAATCGCGGAAAAATATTCGCAATACGTCGGGAACTGAAGGTCAAACGGAATTCGTCGGCGGGAACTTTTTTCCGCCGACGTTTTTTACGGAAATTTCCGATGATCGGGCGCTTAATTTCTTGTCTTTTTTGAAAAAATAAGTTAAAATATAAAATCGAAAGTAATTTCATAGCGGAGAAAAATTATGAGGCTTTTAAGAAACGAATATCCCCGTCCGCAATTCAGGCGGGATGACTGGCTGCCTTTGAACGGCGAATGGGAGTTTTGCTTCGACGATAAGCGCGAAGGCGTAAAAAAGGGGTATCCCGCGGGCAAAACCGCGCTCGGAAAAAAGATCAACGTTCCCTTTTCCTATCAGTACGAAGCGAGCGGAATCGGCGACGAGGAAGTGCATAAGACGTTGTGGTACAAGCGCAATTTTACCCTTCCCGCGGGGAAGGAGCGCGCGCTCCTTTGTTTCAACGGCTGCGGTTATACGGCGGACGTATGGGTGAACGGACATCACGCAATCACGCATAAGGGTACGTTCGCGCCCTTTTCCTGCGACGTAACCGATTCCTTGACGGCGGGCGAAAATACCGTCGTCGTGCGCTGCGTTGACGAGTTCGACCCTTCCATGCCGCGCGGAAAACAGAGCTGGACGGGCAAGCGCTTCGGCTGCTGGTATATTCCCAATTCGGGGATATGGCAGAGCGTATGGCTGGAATTTTTCGGAAGCGACTGCATCGAAAAGCATACACTTACGCCCGATATCGATACGTGCTCCTTTTCGGGAGAGATAACTTCGCTCTACGGGCTTGCCGACGAGGCGGAAATTACCGTAACTTTCCGGGGTGAAACGGTGAAGAAGCTGCGCTTTTCCACCGACGGCAAGCGCACGCCCTATTGCGTGCGCCTGTTCGAGCGGGACAGCGTGGACGAATCGCATTACTGGACTTGCGAAAAGCCCAATCTCTTTTACGCGGATTTCAAGCTGTATCGGGAGGGGAAATGCGTGGATACGGCGCATACCCGCTTCGGCATGCGCAAGATTTCCGTGGACGAACACGGCATCGTCTGCCTCAACAATAAGCCGATTTATCAGCGCCTCATTCTCGATCAGGGATATTGGGCGGAGAGCGGACTGACGCCGCCTTCCGCGGAAGCGCTCAAAACGGATATCGAGCTTTCTATCAAGATGGGCTTCAACGGCGCGCGCAAGCATCAGAAGTTTGAGGATCCTTACTTCTATTATTATGCGGAGGAGCTGGGTTTCCTCACATGGTGCGAAATGCCCTCGGCTTACCGCTTCGATCCCGACGAGCAGGCGGCGCTCCTTGCCGAATGGCAGGAAATCGTCGCTTCGGCGCGCAACTTCACAAGCAATGTCTGCTACGTTCCGCTCAACGAAAGCTGGGGCGTGAGAAAGATTCTCCTCGACGAGAACCAGCAGAATTTCGCGCGGGCGATGTATTTTGCGACGAAATCGGTTGATAGCAGCCGCCTTGTAAGCACCAACGACGGTTGGGAAAACTCCGACGCGACCGACCTTGTCTCCGTTCACGATTATTCGTACAGCGGCAAGAACTTTACCGAAAAATATTCGGAGGATACATACGAAGCACTCTATCCGCAGGGGCGCAAGCTGCTTTCCTACGGTGTGGATTACGTGGGGCTTCCCGTACTGTTTACCGAGTTTGGCGGCATCGCCATGAGCAGCGAAGTGAAGAACGGAAATTGGGGATATAATTCCGCCGCAGAGAATGCTGAAGAATTTTTCAAACGCTACGAGGATTTGTTCGCGGGGCTTTCCGCCTGCAAATTCCAGGGATTCTGCTACACGCAGCTCACCGATGTACAGCAGGAGGTAAACGGCTTGCTCCGCCCCGACCGTACGCCCAAGTTTGACGTAGAGCGGATCAGAAAGATTACCGCGCAAAAAATCGTGCAATAAATTTGATGAGTATAAGCGCCGCCCGATATACGGGCGGCGCTTGTGATTTGTGTGTGGGCAGGGAACGGCGCGGAATTATTCGGGGGCTCTCCTTGCGAGCACTTCGCCGCTCTCTCCGTCGAGGAGGAGGGATACCGTCTTTCCCGAAGTGTCGATAATGCCTACGTAATAATAATTTTTATCGCGCCGCAGCAGCCGCACGTAAAATTCTCCGCCGAACGCACCGTTTTGCGTCATATTTGCAATCGTCTCCTTTTCGGCGTTCACGGCATAGTCGATCGCTTGATCCGCCGTAATCGTATCGGAGTTTTTAACGGACGTCGCGGTAATTTCCCGCGTCTCCTCGCCCCATTCGATGCGCAGGGAAACGCTGCCCTCGGGAAAGGCGTTCACGCTTTGGGAATAAAAATAATCGCCGCGCGAATTTCGGAAGGACATCACGCCGCCCCATTCTTTTCCGCCTCCCGTAACGTAAACGCTGTATTCCGCCGCGTCGGGATTGGTGCAGTCGGAAAGGACGATTTCGGCCACGGTGCTCATCGGGCAGGGTATGCCGTCGGCTACGTACGGCTTTTCCCGCCGCACGCACGAGAGCGAAACGGAAAATTCCTCCGTTTCCGCGAGGAACAAATCGGTTTTCGCTTCCGATATGTGCGCGGAGTAGTCGTATTTTCCGCATCCCGAAAGCGCGGGAAGCAGCGCGCTGAGTAAAACTATGGGCAATAAAAACTTTTTCATGCTCTATGAATATGAATTGCGCCGCGCGTTCATTACTTTTTTTCTTTATTCGGTTGCATTTTTTTTGCACGTGTGATAAAATAAATAGAAATAATCGGAAGCACGGAAGTCAAGCAATGGGAAAACTGATTATGAAAACCGCGCTTATTACGCTGAGCGTTACATTCGTACTCGCGATTTCCGTTTTCGGCATCGTGTCGTTCAGCGCACCCGGCGCAATGATGAGTTTTTCCGCTTCCCTCGGTATGGAGAGCGTGAGCGGCGATTACGCGTTCGCCGAATACGAGCGTTCGGGCAATCTTTCCTGCCTCGTGCGGGCGGCGGAAACGGCGGAAAAAGCCAACGCGCTTTCTTCGGCGGACGAACGGTTTACGTTGCTCTTGAAGGACGAGAAGTTCCCCGCTTACTGTGCCGAAAAGGACGGGGAAGCGGCGGCTCCCGTTTCTTACAAGCAATACGTCTACGGGCTTGCGGCGGGCGTGAAATACCGTCTCGGCGACAGGGAGGGCGCGCTGCGTTTGGCTCTCGAAAGCGCGGAAGAGGGGGCAAGCGGTAAAAAATTGCCCTACGCCGTCATCGAAATCGCGGTAAAGGCGCAGGAGAAGAAGGACGCGCCGTTCTGCAAGACGTTCGCCGAATGGCTCCGCACGAGCGGGTTTGAAGAAAGCAAAACATTACAGGATATCATAAATTTATTGGAGGAATGCGCAAATGAGTAAAATTGTCAAGGAAGGGCTTACGTTCGACGACGTGCTTTTGATTCCGCAGGCGTCCGAGGTGCTGCCGTCCGAAGTCGATCTTCGCACCGTGCTCACGGACGGGATAAACCTGAATATCCCCATTATTTCCGCGGCAATGGATACGGTTACGGAAAGCCGTCTCGCCATCGCAATGGCGCGCGAGGGCGGCATGGGCATTATTCACAAGAATATGAGCGTCGAAGATCAGGCGGCGCAGGTGGATAAGGTCAAGCGTTCCGAACACGGCGTGATTACCGATCCCTTCTTCCTCGAACCGCAGAACATCGTGCGGGATGCCGTTTCTCTCATGGAGCGTTACCGCATCAGCGGCGTGCCCATCACCAAGGACGGCAAGCTCGTCGGAATCTTGACCAACCGCGATTTGCGGTTTGAAACCAACTACGACCAGCCCATCGAAGCGGTCATGACGAAGGAAAATCTCGTAACCGCTCCCGTCGGCACCTCGCTTGCCGACGCGCAGAAAATTCTCGGCAAACACCGCATAGAAAAGCTCCCCATTGTAGACGGCAAAGGCTATCTGAAAGGGCTTATTACCATAAAAGACATCGAAAAGAGCATTCAATACCCCAACTCCGCGCGCGATAAGAACGGCAGACTGCTTGCGGGCGCGGCGGTCGGTACGGCGGCGAATACGCTGGAGCGCGTTGCGGCGCTCGTCGAGTCGAAGGTGGACGTCATCGCCATCGATACGGCGCACGGGCATTCCAAAATGGTGCTCAAAAAGGTTTCGGAAATCAAGTCGAAATATCCTAAGATTCCGCTCATTGCGGGCAACGTCGCCACGGCGGCGGCGACGAAGGCGCTCATCGAAGCGGGTGCAGACGTCGTAAAAGTCGGCATCGGCCCCGGTTCCATCTGTACGACGCGCGTCGTCGCGGGAATCGGCGTTCCCCAGCTCACCGCGGTCATGGACTGCGCGGAGGAAGCGGACAAGCACGGCAAGCGCATCATCGCCGACGGCGGCATCAAATATTCGGGCGACATCGTAAAAGCGCTCGCGGCGGGCGGCAGCGCCGTCATGATCGGCTCTATGCTCGCGGGAACGGCGGAAAGCCCCGGCGAAATCGAGCTTTATCAGGGCAGAAGCTTTAAGGTGTACAGGGGTATGGGGTCGCTCTCCGCGATGGCTGCGGGCTCGAAAGACAGATATTTTCAGGAAAATAACAAGAAATTCGTGCCCGAGGGCGTGGAAGGCAGGGTGCCTTACCGCGGAAGCGTTTCCGATATCATCTATCAGATGAAGGGCGGATTGCGCTCGGGTATGGGGTATTGCGGAAAGGCGAATATCGAGGAGCTGCGCAAGAACTCCGAATTTGTGCGCATTACCAACGCCGGCTTGCTCGAAAGCCACCCGCACGATATTTCCATCAGCAAGGAAGCTCCCAACTATTCGTCGAGAAATTAAACAGGTGATCAGAGAACGCCCCCGCGCGGGCGTTTTTCGGTTAATTGTTAGAAATTACGCTCACGGGTATTTACCGTAAGGAAAATTTCATGAATCCGTTCTGACTTCGAGGCGCGAGGAAGGTACCCCTCCGCTGCGCACCTCAACTTGCCGAATGCTTTCGGCTTGTTGTCGTCAATCGAGAGAGAGCGGGCGCGGCGAATAAACAGAGGAAAAGAGAAAAAACTACGCTCACGGTAATTTTCTGCAAGGAAAATTTCGTGAATAAAAGGAGTCTATATGCAACACGAAAGAGTGCTCGTTCTCGATTTCGGCGGGCAGTACAACCAGCTTATCGCGCGCCGCGTGCGTGATTTGAAGGTATATTGCGATTTGAAGCCGTGCGACATGACCATAGAGGAAATTAAAGAATACGATCCGATCGGAATTATCTTTACGGGTGGGCCGAATAGCGTTTACGACGCCGATTCTCCGCATGTCTGCAAAGAAATATTCGACCTCGGCATTCCCGTGCTCGGGATTTGCTACGGCTGCCAGCTTATCTCCTATATGCTGGGCGGCTGGGTGGAGCATGCCGAATCGAGCGAATACGGAAAGCGCGAGTTTTCGTTTATCAAAGAAAGTCCGCTCTCTGCGGATATTCCCGAAAAGAGCGTTTGCTGGATGAGCCATACCGACCACGTTCTCCGCGTTCCCGAAGGGTTCGAGATTCTCGCTTCCACGGAGACCTGCCCCGTAACCGTTTACGGACACGAAGCAAGAAGGATTTACGGCATTCAGTTCCATCCCGAGGTGGTGCATTCGGAGTACGGCAATAAAATGCTGGAAAACTTCCTTTATAAGGTTTGCGGCGCGCGCGGCGATTGGACGATGCAAAACTTCGTCGCCGAGCAAGTGGAAAATCTGAAACGGAAAATCGGAAACAAGCGCGTGCTGTGCGCGATGTCGGGCGGGGTGGATTCCGCCGTTGCGGCGACGCTCATCCACAGGGCTGCGGGAGACAACCTTACCTGCGTATTCGTCGATCACGGCCTTTTGCGCAAATACGAAGCGGACGAGGTCATGTCGGAGTTTCGGGAAAAGCTCGGCATGAACCTCATAAAGGCGGATGCGGGCGAGCGTTTTTTGAAGAAGCTGAAAGGCGTTTCCGATCCCGAAAAGAAGCGCAAGATCATCGGAAAACAGTTTATTAAGGTTTTCGAGGCGGAAGCAAAGAAGATCGGCGCGGTTGACTTCCTCGTGCAGGGCACCATTTATCCCGACGTCATCGAGAGCGGAAAGGGCAAGAGCGCCGTTATCAAATCGCACCACAACGTGGGCGGACTTCCCTCCGTCGTCGATTTCAAAGAGATTATAGAACCGCTCCGCGACCTCTTCAAGGACGAGGTGCGCCGCGTGGGAACGGAGTTGGGGCTTCCCGAACATCTCGTTCAGCGCCAGCCTTTCCCCGGGCCGGGGCTTGCCATCCGCATTATGGGCGAGGTTACGCGCGAAAAGCTGGAAACGCTGCGCGACGCCGATTATATTTTCCGCGACGAAATCGCAAAGGCGGGCTTGAATCAAGAAATCTGGCAGTATTTCGCCGTCATCACCAACAGCAAAACGGTGGGCGTGCAGGGCGATTTCAGAACGTACGAGAACGTGATCGCACTCCGTGCGGTTACAAGTGTAGACGCCATGACGGCGGATTGGGCGCGTATTCCCTTCGAGATCATGGAGAAGATCTCCAACCGCATCACCAACGAGGTCAAGCACGCGAACAGAATCGTTTACGACGTTACGAGCAAGCCGCCCGCAACCATCGAGTGGGAATAAGAGGTGGGATTTATGCCGCAGGGGATCGTATATATTTTAACCAATCCGTGCCTGGATGGCTGGGTGAAAATCGGAAAAACGGAAAGGGACGACATAGAGGCGAGATTGAGGGAGCTGAACGGACACGAAAATATTCCTTTGTGTTACCGCTGTTACGCCGTGTATAAGGTGGAAAATCCCCGCGCGGTAGAGGACAAAATCCATAGCATTATCGACCGAATCGACGGAACGCTTCGCGCCCGCGAAATGCTGGCAAGCGGTCGGGAGCGCACCAGAGAATTTTTCAAAATTTCTCCGGAAACCGCATACGGCGTTTTTAAGGATATTGCGGACTTGCGGGGCGACGCGCATAACCTGCAATTATACCGCCCGACGGCGGCGCAGTCTCAGGAAGAGGAAATCGCCGAAGCGCGGACGCGGCGGGCAAACAATACGTTTGCGTCGCTCGGGATTGCCGTCGGAGAAGAGATTCGTTTTCTTTACGACGACGGAATCACGGCGCGCGTTTCCGACCGTAAAAATAAGGTGGAGTTTTGCGGGGGAGAGTATTCCGTAACCGGTCTTGCCTATAAATTGCTCACTGAGCGATACGGTTGGGCGGAATCGTTGCACGTAAACGGATGGCGTTTTTTTACGAAGGACGGCGTCGCTTTGAGTGACGTGCGCGATCGGATCGACGCAGCCGAAGTTGAGGAATAAAAAGCCCCTGAAGGGTGTATGTTAGGAGATTTATTTCTGCGGTCAAACAAACAGCCTGCTATCTCGTAAGCGGAGATAGCAGGCTGTATTTTATACGGGAACGATAAATTGAAATTTATGCACATAAAATATGCCTTATGGACATTACTCATTGTATTACTTTTTCGTTTTATTGACTTCTTCCTTCTTCGGCTTCTTGCCTTGAAAAAACATAAACCATATATTAAATACTAATGAACCAATGCACAAAACTGTCAAAACTATCGCACCCACCACAGAGAGTCCCATACTGGTTTTATCGCCTACTATGATGCTATTTCCTTCTCCATCAATATAGATATTGACTTTTTTTCCTATATAACTTTCCGCTTCTTTTTGATACATATTTGATTTCACTATACCGTGGTATTCTATACCGTTTTCATCTATATATTGATACCAAACCACATAGGACTTTGTGTTATTGTAACTTCCTCCGCCAGCGTCATTCGTAACCCAAACAATCTCTGCTTCGGCAATTACTCCTCCGTCAATCGCACTTTGTCTTCCTTTTTCTTCCCAACAGCCATACCAAAGCCTTCCTGCACCGACGCACAATACCAATGTCAAAACAATAAAAGGTATATACACTAACAATATATCCAATCTCTTTTTTGTTTCAACTTTCAATTTGCTCACCTTATCAATACTTTGCCTTTTATTATTTTGTTGGCTTATCTTCGTATTAGAACGCTAAATTACTGTTTATTGTATCATCATTGTAGCAAATAAGTTTTGGTTGTTTTCATTATTCCAGCGGTTTTCCGCACTTTCCGCAGAAGTTATCGTCGGAATCGGCAATATCTCCGCAGTGGGGGCAGATGCGGACGAGGGGGGACCCGCATTTGCCGCAGTAGCGCATTTCGGCGGGATTTTTCGCGCCGCATTTCTTGCAAATGATTTCTCCTTGCTCTGCGTCGTCTTCGTCCGTGAGTGCGCGTTTAATTGCTTTTACGGCGGGAGTCAATTCTTCGGCGGCTTCATTGACAACGGGGACCGATTCGTTTTTGATATATTTGGAGATTTCGCGTTTATAACCGAGGGCGAGGAGCGTTCCTCCGAAGCCGCACATCGGCAAACCGATAAACGGCAGCCAGAAAAGCGTCGGCATGCCGTTTCCGTTGAATGAGGCGAAGAAATCGGCGAATCCTATGATTGCGCATATCGCGCCGATCCCCAACAGGATAAAACCGATGATTTTCAATTTGCGTTTAGTGTTTTCGTGCTGTTCGTGCATAACATACTCTCCTAAGCAGTCAAGTATAGAATAATCAATGATATGTGTTAAGAAAACGGAAAAAGAACGGAGCATTCCGCTCCATTCTCTGCATTTTTGAAAAACAGTTAAGAAAGAGTTTCCGCCGTTTCCAGCAGTTTCTTTTTTCCCGCTTCTCCTATTGTGCGGAAGCGTTCCAAAAGCCGCCTTTCTTCTTCGGAGCGCGCGGAAAAGCCACCCGTTTCGTCCGTCCGTTCGAGGAGATAATCGGTGGAACAGCCGAAACAGTCGGCAAGCGCTACGACGAAGTGAGACGTCGGTTCGGAGATGCCTTTTTCCCATACGTCTACGGCTTTTTGGCTCGATTGTATGACGTCGGCAACCGCCCTCTGAGTCATATTGCGTTCGGTTCGCAATTGTTTGATTCTTACCATTTCCGTCTCCTCCGCCTATTATAAGCGGGGAGACGCTTTTTGTCAAGTGGAGCGCCGAGAAATTTTCGCGGGCGGTAAAGAATTGTTCAGTCTAATTTTGCGATTTCGTTCACGGTCATGCCGTAGTAGTCGGAAAGCACAAGCGCATCGTACAGCGACGGGGCGTTTATGCCCGCTTCCCAGCGGGAAATTTTGCTTTGCGCAATGCCCGTTTCGCGGCTGAGCTGTAGCTGCGTAATGCCGTGCTGCTCGCGCAGATACTTCAGGTTGTTTCCGAAACTTTCGTTGAATTCCATTTTATTTGTTCCCTCCGATTGACATTTTATACGAATTAGCATACAATTATATTCGACTATGCACAATTGCATATTTTTCGGGAGGCAGTTCGGATATGAAAATGGATGGAGCGGGGAAAGATGAGGCAATCGTGTTGCTTGCCGCCGTGCCGGATTGCCCTACCTGCCGCGCGCGCATCAGAAGGGGGCTGAACGATCCGTCTTTGGAAGGCGTGGAGTTCGGAATGCCGAGCGCGGAAGGTACGCCCGTGATTCTCCGTTACGATAGCTCCAAACATCCCGACGCCGATTACCGCTTGATCGCGCAGGCGAGCAAATGGTGGCTCATGGATAACGGTTACCGTGTTTTGTAACGCCGAGCGGGAAAATTTTCCGAAAATTTATACATTCTGTTGTATTTTGTCCGCGGCTATGATATACTGAACTATATTGTCTGCGCGGACGAGCGCGAATTACGGAGCGTTTTATATGGCGGATCACAACGGGCGGAAACAAGAGCGGGGCGACGTACCCGCGGAACAAGGCGGCGCGGAGGAAGCGGCTGCGGAAAAGGAAAAAAACGCCGTCGTCGGATTTCTTTCCGATATTCTGCGCGGCGTTGCGATCGGCGTTGCGTTTATCATTCCCGGGTTTTCCGGCGGCTCGGTTGCGGCGATTCTCGGTATTTACGAGAAAATCGTGGGGGCGATCGCCGATATTTTCAAGACTTTCAAAAAAAGCTTTTTGACGCTTCTTCCCATTGCGCTCGGGATGGTGCTCGGGGTTGCGGCGCTCATATTTCCCATTAAGTGGGGCTTGGAACATTATCCCATTCCCACGGTTACGCTATTTGTTGGGCTGGCGCTCGGCGGACTCCCTTCGATTACCCAAAAAACGGGCGGAAAACCGACGTGGAAACATCTTCTCGCCTGCGCGATACCGCTTGCCGCCGCGGCAAGCCTTGCATTTATGCCGCTTGCGGGGGAAGTCGATTTGTTTTCCCTCAATTTCGGGGGCTATCTCCTTCTGATTGTCATCGGGGCGGTCGCTTCCTGCGCGCTCGTCGTGCCGGGTATTTCCGGCTCCATGCTCCTGCTCATTTTCGGGTACTATAATCCCGTTCTCGATTTGATTACGAAGTCGCTTTTGCACGGCGACAGAATAGGCGTGTGCGTTGCGGTGATCGCCTGTCTCGCGCTAGGCATCGCCGTCGGATTCTTCGGCATTTCCGTGGCGATGAAATTTTTCCTGAAAAAATTTCCGCGCGGAACGTACTTTGCGATTCTCGGCTTTGTCGTCGGTTCCATACCCGCCGTATTCGCGTCTACCGTGCGCGATACGCCGCCCGCGCTTTCGGGGCTGTATGCTTCGCCTTGGTATTGGGTGGTTGCCGTGCTGTTCCTTTTGATAGGAACCGCGCTCTCCCTCGCGCTCGTGCTGTACGCGCGGAAAAAGGAGAAAACAAAAGAATAAAACCGTACCGCTACCAACCCCATATGAACACTTTTTTCATGCGCACTTTCGGCTCTTTCCTCTGTATCGCGCTTGCAGTGGCTCCCACGGATAGATTGTCAAATGTGTTTCGCTGTGGTTGGCAGCGGGTACCGCCCGTAAAGGGCGGTTTTCTTTTTGTAAAAATCTTGGTTTTCGCGGCTTTTTATTTGATTAAAGAGTGATAATGTGGTATAATTCAACGGAATAATCAAGCGGGGTCGTCTCATGCTGCAAGTCAACAACGTAAGTCTGCAATACGGCAGTAAAAAACTCTTCGAGGAAGTAAACCTCAAATTTACCAAAGGCAACTGCTACGGCATCATCGGTGCCAACGGCGCGGGAAAGTCCACCTTTTTGAAAGTGCTTTCGGGGGAAATCGAGCCGAATAAGGGGGATGTCAGCCTCGACAAAAACGAGCGCATGTCCGTCCTTGCGCAGAATCAGAATAAATACGATTTTGAAACGGTGCTCCGTACGGTCATGCTCGGACATAAGCGCCTCGTCGAGATTATGGACGAAAAGGACGCCTTGTATGCGCATGCCGATTTTACCGAAGAGGACGGCGTGCGCGCTTCCGAATTGGAGAGCGAATTTGCCGAGCTCGGCGGCTGGGAAGCGGAAAGCGAGGCGCAGACGCTTCTGAACGAATTGGATATTCCGAGCGAGTATCATTATTTACAGATGTCCGAACTGGACGCGAAACAGAAGGTGCGCGTACTTCTGGCGCAGGCGCTCTTCGGCAATCCCGACGTGCTCCTTTTGGACGAGCCCACCAATAACCTCGACTTAAAGACCGTTCGTTGGCTGGAAAATTATTTGCTTGACTTTGAAAATACCATCATTATCGTGTCGCACAACCGCCATTTCCTGAACAAGGTCTGCACGCATATCTGCGACGTCGATTTCGGGAAAATCAATCTTTTTTTGGGTAACTACGATTTCTGGTATCAGACTTCGCAGCTTCTCGCCCGTCAGCAGAAGGACGCCAATAAGAAGGCGGAACAGCGCGCGCAGGAGCTCAAAGACTTCATCGCGCGGTTTGCGGCGAACGCGAGCAAATCCCGCCAGGCGACCTCCCGCAAAAAGGAGTTGGAAAAGCTGACCATTTCCGATTTTAAGCCGTCTCTGCGCAAGTATCCGTTTATCGACTTCAAGTACGAGAGGGAAATCGGGAACGACATTCTCTCGGTGGAGGGCTTGACGAAGGAGGGGTATTTCGAGGATATTTCCTTCACCGTGCAGAAGGGGGACAAGATCGGCGTCGTTTGCGATAAGTCCACTTCCGTTACCATGCTGTATGACGTGCTGACGGGAAAGGAGCAGCCCGACGCGGGTACGATAAAGTGGGGGAAAACCATTTCCGCATCCTATTTTCCTCAGAACAACGATGAATATTTCAACGGATGTTCGCTCACGCTCGTGCAGTGGCTGTCGCAGTTTTCCAAGGATCATTACGAGGAGTATCTTCGCGGTTGGCTGGGGCGCATGCTCTTTTCGGGCGAGGAGGCGCTCAAATGCGCGAAGGTGCTTTCGGGCGGGGAAAAGGTGCGCTGTATGCTCGCTAAAATGATGCTCGAAGGCGGAAATTTCCTTATCTTCGACGAACCGACCAACCACCTCGACTTGGAGTCGATCACGTCTTTGAACAACGGACTAAGTGCGTTTAAGGGCTGTATGCTCCTTACCTCGCACGACCAGGAGCTGATGAACACCGTATGTAACCGCATTATCGTATTGGACGGCAAAAAAGTATTCGATAAAAACGTTACCTTCGACGAATATATCGACGGAGTCAACGGCTGATTGGCAGAAAAGAGGGAATGCCGCACGGAAGCGTAAACAGCTTCCGTGCGATTTTTTATGACTTAATTCGACGGAAAAATTGCATTCGACAATTTTTTACAAAATTATTCGATTTTTGTAAAAAATTAAATGAATTATTTACAAAAATACCTTTACATTTACAAATTTTTGATTTATAATGCCTTTACAAAATGTAAGGAACGGCAGAATATGAGACAAAGAAAGATATTGATTATGGAGAGCAACGAAGCGTTTGCGGAGGAATTGCGCGGCGATTTCGAGTCGCGTGAAGGGTATCAGGTTTGCGGCGTAACGGATGACGGGGCGGAGGGGCTGGAGCTTCTCGAAAAGAGCGGTGCAAACGTCGCCGTGATCAGCTTATTCTTAAAAAATCTCGACGGATTTACGGTCATGGAAGAAGTAAAGCGCAAGGGGCTCAAAGCGGATTTTGTCGTTCTCGGTAACTTCTCGGACGATAAGATCATCAACCGAACCATTTCGCTCGGCGCAAAATATTACATTATGAAGCCTGTTTCCGCAAACGTTGTAGGAGACAGAGTTGCGGAAATCACGGAAGAGAGTTCGGCTCCCGTCCGGGAAACGGTAGAGCGCAGGCGCGCGGGAACGCTGGATGAGCGCATCAGCAACATCTTTATTTCCATCGGCATTCCGCCCCACATCAAAGGATACAATTATCTGCGGGAGGGAATCAAAATGGCGGTTTCCGATCCGCATATTATCAACAACGTAACAAAGGGGCTGTATCCCATTATCGGGGAAAGGTTTCAGACTTCGGCGAGTAAGGTGGAACGCGCCATCCGCCACGCCATAGAGGTCGCCTGGAACAGAGGGCGCATCGAAGCGGTTAACGCCATTTTCGGCGCGCGCGTGTATATCGGAACGGAAAAGCCGACGAACAGCGAATTTATCGCGCTCGTCGCCGATAAACTGATTTTGGAAGGTATGATGTAGTTTGCCTTCGCGCCCCATAAGGGGCGCGAAAAACGGAATAAAAACAGATAAGCGCGGGAGAACCCGCGCTTTTTTTGCGCAAAATACGAAATTACAAAATCCCGCAAATTTTTCCCCGTAATTTCGTTGAAAAATTTGCGCGGAAATGGTATACTGTACAGTGAGAAAATAGCGTGCCCTTTTGCGGGGTTTACGGAGGAACGTATCTTGAACGGTTTCGGTCGCGGTGAAGAAAATCAAAAAAAGGATAGGGCGTCGGTATTCACGCGGGAAACGGTTGGCATGACGCTGCTCCTGTTCAGTGCCGTTCTGCTGCTCATTGCAGTGGTGGGGCGGTTTATGCTGGGCAGCATCGGCGTGGCGATCAACGCCTTTTTGGGGGGGCTGTTCGGCTTTCTTACATATCCCGTCCTCATTCTGCTTTTGTATTTTTCCGTTGTTTTGGTATTCGGGAAAAAGTTTCTGCCCGCAAAGTGGGTGGGACTTTTTACCGCTCTTCTGGGCGCGGTGTTCCTCGTCGTTCATCTTGCGACGAGCGAACGCTTCTGCGGCGAGGGGTACGGCGCCTACCTTTCCGGTTGCTGGAAAGCCGCATCCGAGAGCATGGCGGGCGCTACGGGCGGCGGAGTCGTTTTCGGGCTGATCGTCTATCCCGTCCGCGCGCTGTTGTCCTCGGCGGGTGCGTACGTTGTATTCGTATGCGTGATTTTGACCGCCCTGTATCTGATTGCGCGGCAGACTCCTTTGAAAAAATATATTTCCAATCGTTCTTATGCGGAGAGGAAGAGCGGCGCGGAAAAGAATGCGCCCAAAGAGCGCGTAACCGCCGACGGTGTAAGAGCATATCCCGCGGCGGTCGCCTTCGACGATCTGCCGCCCGCGCGTCCCGCGCAGGATTATCGGGAAGCGCCGCGTCCGCAAACTTCCGAACCCGTGCGCCTCGCATACGGGGACGGCGCTTCGGAAAACGCGACGGACCGTTTGAGCGGGCGGGACATCCTGTTTACGACCGACCCCGCGACGAGTTATAAAAACAACCTTATCTTCGACCGCGATTCCCGCTTCAACACCAGCCCTCGCCGCAGCAGCGTTTTGAGCGAGCGGAAAGAAACGCTGCGGGACGAGCCGCAGGAGAGCGTGTATTCCTTCTCGCCCGAAAGAACGGAGAAGAAGAGCTATCTCGACGATTATTCGGCGCAGGCGGAAGCGCCGCGTCCGACCATGCCCCGTAAGATTACGGAAGAGCGTCAAGCGCCGCAGGGCGGGTATTCCTATCCGATCCGTTCGGACGAGGACGTCAATTATCCGCAGAAGCCTTCCTACAAAGCCGAACCTGTCGCGCCGAAGGAGGAGCCGCAGCCCGCGCGCGATTATTATTCCAACGACGTGCCCTATGAAGAGGAATTTTCTTCCGCGCCCAACGTTTCGGATCAGGCGGATGTTTCCGCACCCGAACGGGAAGAATCTCTTCCCGCGCCCCGTACGGAATCGGTGCGTCCCTCGTTTACCGCGCAGGCGGCTGCCGAAGAAGAGGATTCTCCTCGCGCGCGGGAAGCGGAGTTCCGCAGTCTGTTCTCCCGACCGAGGGAAACGCGCACGGAAGTTTCCCCGCTGCGCGACGAAACGTTCGGTTCGCGCGGCGCTTCCCTGCGCGAAGAGGAGGATAAGCGGGAAGAGGAGACCTTTGCGCCCGCTTATCCCGAAGAAAAGATACAAAGGCGCGTCAATCCGCTCAGCTTACAGGTTTCCGAAGAGGAAGAGGCGCCGCCCGCGGAAAGCCGCGTATTCGATTCTCCGCTGCGCGGCAGCGCCCGCACCGCTGCCGATTTGTTCGACGACGATGAGGACGAGGAAGAGGAGGATTACGAAGAAATTCCCGCAATGCCCGAAACGAGGAGTCGCGCGTTCGGCGGAAGAACGCCTGCGTTTGAAGCTTCCGCGGAATCGCTTCCCTCCGAGCCTGCTCCTCCGCCCAAAAAGCACGTCTACAAACAGTACGTTCACCCTTCGGTCGAACTGTTCCACCGCTATGACGACAGCGTAACGGTATCGCAGGAGGAAATCGAGCGCAATTCCGCCGTGATCGTGGAAACGCTCGCGGGATTCCGCGTAGACGCCGAGGTCGTCAAGGTTACGAGCGGTTCCGCCGTAACCCGCTACGATATCGACATTCCCCGCAATATCGCCGTGCGCTCGGTCGTCAAGCACGACGCGGAAATCGCCATGCGCCTTCATGCGCGCGACGGCGTGAACATTTATTCTAACTCCGAAGTGGGCGCCATCTCCATCGAGGTGCCCAACTCTACGCGCGCGACGGTGGGCATCCGCTCCGTTTTGAAGGCGGAAGAATATCTCAACGCCAAGCCGACGGCGCTCATGTTCGCCATCGGCAAGGACGTGGAAGGGCGCAACGTCTGCGGCAATATCGTAAAGATGAAGCACATTCTCGTTGCGGGGTCTACGGGTTCGGGCAAGAGCGTATGCCTCAATGCCATGCTTATAAGCCTTATCTGCAAATACTCCCCGCAGGATCTGCGCCTTATCTTAATCGACCCCAAGAAGGTGGAATTCGCAATCTTCGACGGGCTGCCGCACCTCATGATCAACGAAATTATCGCCGACGCGCAGAAAGCCGTTTCGGCGCTCAACTGGTCGATCAAGGAAATGGAGCGCAGGTATCTTCTCTTCGAGCAGAAGACGCGTTCGGGCAGACTGGTGCACAACGTAGACGAATACAACGCCAATCTTTCGGACGATGAGGAAAAGCTTCCCAAAATCGTCATCGTGGTGGACGAGCTCGCCGACTTGATGTCGGTCGCCAAGAAGGACATCGAGGACAGGATTCAACGCCTTGCGCAGAAGGCGCGGGCGGCGGGTATCCACCTCGTAATTGCGACGCAGCGCCCCTCGGTGGACGTCATTACGGGCGTCATCAAGGGCAACCTTCCCACGCGAATGGCGTTCCGCGTCATACAGGAAGTGGACTCCCGTACCATTATCGACAGTTCGGGCGCGGAAAAACTGCTCGGCAACGGCGATATGCTTTACCGCACGGAGGGCATGTTCAACTGCTCCCGCGTGCAGGGCGCATTTTTGAGTTCGGACGAGGTGCAGGCGATCGTCGAAGAGATTAAAGCCAACAACGAGGCGTATTTCGATACGGAAATTGCAGATTATATCAATAAGCCCAATCAGTCGGACGGCGGCGCGGACGCGGGCGACGATTCGGACGGCGGCGCGGTAGACCCGCAGTATATCAAGGCGCTCGCCATCGTAGTCAAGCTCGGTTCGGCTTCCATTTCCCTCATTCAGCGCAAGTGCTCCGTGGGGTACAATCATGCGGGAAAAATCATCGAATGGATGGAGCTCATGGGATATATTTCCCCGTTCGACGGTAAGGCGAAGGCACGTACCGTGCTCTTGACCAAGGAAGAATTTGAAAGCAAATACGGAAGTATCGACTGATGCTCAAAAAGAAATTCGGTATGATTTCCCTCGGGTGCGATAAAAACCGCGTGGACGGCGAGCGCCTGCTGGGAGAAATCAAAATGCGCGGCTGCGAAATCGTAAACGACATTTCCGAAGCGGAAGTCCTCATCGTCAACACCTGCGCGTTTTTGAATTCCGCGCGACGGGAGGCGATCGAAGCGGTGTTGGAGGGCAATTCTTACCGCGTCGGGAAGTTGGAAAAGTTAGTCGTCAGCGGTTGTCTGCCCGAAAAATATATCGGGGAACTGTTTCCCGAACTGACCGAAGCCGACGTCTTTTTGGGCGTGAACGACGCGCCCGCGCTCTTCGACGCATTGGAACGCTCTTACGAGGGCGAGCGTGTCAACGCCGTGAGAACGTGCTCCGAACCGTGCTTTACCGAACGCGTCGTAAGCACCGCGCCGCACGTCAAGTATCTGAAAATCGCGGACGGCTGCGCCAATCACTGCACTTACTGTCTGATTCCGAAAATCCGCGGCAAATATCGCTCTTATCCCATGGAAACGCTCGTCGAAGAGGCGCGCTCGCTGGGAATAACGGAAGAGCTGGTTCTCGTCGCGCAGGATACCACCCGCTACGGCGAGGACTTATACGGCGAAAATAAATTTGTAAATTTAATCGAAAAAATTTCCAAACTTGACAATATCTGTCATATAAGATTGCTATACTGTTATCCGGAGATGATAGGAGAGGAGTTGATTGCCGAGCTTCGCGGCAATCCGAAACTCGTCAAATATCTCGATATTCCCCTGCAGCATTCGGAAAATCGGATATTGAAGCTGATGGGGCGGCGGGGCACGCGGGAGGAATATCTTGCGCTGTTTGCGCGGCTGCGCGCGGCGGTGCCCGAAATTGCCCTGCGGACGACGTTTATCTGCGGCTTTCCCACGGAAACGGAGGAAGAGCACGAAGCGCTCGCCGAATTTCTGAGAGAAGCGCGCTTCACGAACTGCGGGTTCTTCGCTTACTCGCGCGAGCCGGATACGCCCGCTTACAAATTAAAAGGGCAGATTCCCGCTTCTGTAAAGAAAAAGCGCGTCAAGGCGCTGTACGGCGTTCAGGCGGAAATTTCCCGCGGCTATCTTCGATCATTCGTCGGGAAAACGCTTTCCGTCGTCTGCGACGGGATCGATTACGGGCGTTCGTGTTTTGTCGGAAGGGCGTATTTTCAGGCGCCTGAAATAGACGGCTGCGTGTACTTCAACGCGTCGCGTGCGGAAGAGGGCAAGGTTTATCGGGTGAAAATCACCCGCGCCGATACATACGATTTATTCGGAGTTACCGAGGAGGAGCAAACGGTATGAATTTACCCAATAAAATTACGTTAACGCGCATTTTTATGATTCCCGTGTTCGTTGCGGTGTTCTACTGCGGATTGTTGGACGGCTGGTGCTATCTCGCATCGGCGGGCGTGTTTCTTTTGGCGGCGCTCACCGACGCGCTCGACGGGCATATCGCGCGCTCGCGCAATTTGGTTACCGATCTCGGCAAGTTTCTCGATCCGATTGCCGATAAAGTGCTTGTTTCCACGGCGTTTATCGTGCTGCTCACCGTGCCCGCATGCTTCACGGTGCAGCCGTTCGGAAGTTACGGCTCGATTATCGCGGGAATTTTTGTCGCGCTCATTCTCGCGCGCGAGCTCATCGTAAGCGGATTTCGCATGATTGCGGCGGGCAAAAAGGTCGTCCTCGCGGCGGATAAGCTCGGCAAGATAAAAACGGTGTTTCAGGACGTTGCTATCGCGTTCCTGCTTGCCGCGCTTTCCTTTCTCGTAAAAGGCGCGGGTGCGGTCGAGCAGGGTTTGTATGCGGTGGGGGAGATTGTCGCCTATATCGGGCTGGCATGTTTCGCGCTGTGCACGCTTCTTACCGTCGTTTCGGGCGTTCATTATATCGTAAGGAATAAGCAGGTGCTCGCGGACGGTTCTGCGGCGGGAGAAAAGTCGTGAAATATGCGGCGGTCGTTCTCAGGAACGCCAAAAATCCCGCGCTCTCCGCGGACTTTCCGGCGGTAACGGACGAACTTTTATCGGGCGGCGTATTTCTCGACGAAATCGTGCTTTTGCCGTACGACGCACCGTCGCTGCTCTCGTCGGCGCTCCTGCGCCTTTCCGCCGAGTACGACGGCGTGTTTCTCGTCTGCGATAAAATGCTCTTGCCATCCGCGCGGGAAGCGCTCGGCTATACGGCGGAGCGCCCGTTCGTCAAAGAATATCTGCTCGAAACGGAAAACTGCCTGTATGCAGCTCTCCCTGCGGGGAAAGAGGGCGCTGAAATCGTAAAAACGGAAACGGTGCCCGCGGTAGACCGTCGGCGGGGGTGCAGGTTCAGCCGTATGTACGTCTGCACCGTCGGCGCGCCTGCGGAGAAATTGAAAAAGGCAATCGAGCGCGCGGAGGAAGCCGCGCGGGGCAAGCTGGAACTTCACGCGAGCGAAAAATTCGGTTGCGCACGCGTCGAGATCATCTATCATTCGGAAACGCCTAAGATGACGGCGGACGAGGTGCTGCGCATCCTTGCGACCGACCTCGAAGAGTACGTATACGCGCTCGATGACGTTTCCGTCGCGCAAAGGCTGTTCGACTGCTTGAAGCTGCACCGCATGCGCCTTTCCACGGCAGAGTCGTTCACGGCGGGCGGGGTCGGCAGGGCGATCGTGGAAATTTCCGGCGCAAGCTCGGTCTTTTTCGAAGGACTCAATACGTACGACGGAAAGTCGAAGGAGGAGCGGCTCGGCGTTTCTGCTTTTACGCTCAAATCCAAGGGGGCGGTGTCGAGCGATGTCGCTTACGAAATGGCGGCGGGGCTGCTCGCTTCGGGAAATTGCGATCTTGCGATTGCCACGACGGGCGTCGCGGGGCCTAAGCCGGACGGCCCGTCGCCCGTGGGACTTTGCTATATCGCCGTTGGCACCAAGGAAAAGGTGCGCGTATTCCGCTTTCATCTGGAAGGCAACCGCGAAAAAATCACCTCGACCGCGGTCAATTTAGCGCTCTTCCTCGCCTATAAGGAAATCAAATAATTTTTCCGCAAAAAACATTGCGGCTGCAAAACGATAAAATCAAGAAGGAGTAAACATACATGAACGAAGAAAAACTCAAAGCGTTGGACGCCGTGCTCACGCAAATCGAAAAGGCGTACGGAAAGGGTGCCATCATGAAGCTGGGGCAGGACGCAGGCAACGTGGACATCGAAGTTATTCCCACGGGGTGTTTGGCGCTCGATTTGGCGCTCGGCATCGGCGGACTTCCGCGCGGCAGAATGGTGGAAATTTACGGCCCCGAATCTTCTGGTAAAACGACGGTAGCCCTGCACGCCGTCGCCGAAGCGCAGAAGCTGGGCGGCATTGCGGCGTTTATCGACGCGGAGCACGCGCTCGATCCCGTATACGCAAAGAAGCTGGGCGTCAATCTGGACGAGCTGTACGTATCCCAGCCCGACACGGGCGAACAGGCGCTCGACATCGTAGATTCGCTTGTGCGCTCCTCGGCGGTGGATATTATCGTCGTCGACTCCGTTGCGGCGCTCACGCCCAAAGCGGAAATCGAAGGGGATATGGGCGATTCGCACGTCGGCTTGCAGGCAAGGCTCATGAGCCAGGCGCTTCGCAAGCTCACGGCGATCGTCAATAAGAGCAAGACGTGCGTCGTCTTTATCAATCAGCTGCGCGAAAAGGTGGGCGTCATGTTCGGCAATCCCGAAGTTACGCCCGGCGGCAAGGCGCTCAAATTCTACGCGTCCGTCCGCATCGACGTGAGAAAGACAGACATTCTCAAAGATTCCGACGGCGCGGCGGGCAACCGCACGCGCGCGAAGGTGGTAAAAAACAAGCTTGCGCCTCCTTTCCGTCAGGCGGAGTTCGACATTATGTACGGCGAGGGCGTTTCGCAGGAAGGCTGCATTATCGATCTGGGCGTGCAGTACGACATCATCAAGAAGAGCGGCGCCTGGTTCAGCTATAACGACGAAAAGGTGGCGAACGGAAAAGAGAAGATGCGCCAGTTTCTCAAAGACAATCCCGAGCTTGCCAAAGAAATGGAAGAGAAGATCCGTACGGCGGCAAAGGGCGCTTCGGTAGACGAGGTCGCGGGTGAAGAAGGTTAATTGAATGAAGCACGGTTTCGTAAAAGTCGCGGCGGCGAGCCCGTCTCTTAGGGTCGCCGACCCCGTCTACAATGCCAATAAGATCATAGAAACCATTCGGGCGCAGGCGGAAAAGGAAACGGAGATTCTCGTATTTCCCGAGCTTTGCCTGAGCGGTTATACCTGCGGCGATTTGTTTTTGCAGCAAACGCTCTTAGACGGGTGCCTTGCCGCGCTCGGGCAGATTGCCCGAGCGACGAAGGGGATAAACATGCTCGTGTTCGTCGGGCTTCCCTTCGAAGTGCAGAGCGGAAAGGTTTATAACTGCGCGGCGGCGGTTTCAGGCGGGGAAGTAAAGGGGCTTGTGCCGAAAAGCCATCTTCCCAACAACGGCGAATTTTACGAACGGCGTTATTTTATGAGCGCATGGGAGGGCGAAAGCGTTTTAGTCAAACTGCCTTTTTCGGAAAAGAGCGTTTATATCGGAACGGATATTTATTTCGAGGATAGGGCGCACGGCGTCTGCGTCGCCTGTGAAATCTGCGAAGATTTATGGGTGCCCGTATCGCCGTCGGTAAAATCGGCGGTAACCAAAGCAAATCTCATCGTTAACCTTTCGGCGAGCAGCGAGACGGCTGGCAAGCGGGAATACCGCCATACCCTCGTTTCCGCGCAGTCGGGAAAGTGCGTCTGCGGCTACGTCTATTGCGACGCGGGCGAAGAGGAAAGCACGGGGGACGGCGTTTTTGCGGGAAATCATATGATTTACGAAAACGGCGTTCTGCTTGCGGAAACAAAGCCGTTTGAAGGAAGGGTATGCGAAGCGGAAATCGACGTCGGGTTTCTGAATGCCGAACGCCGCAAGCTCAATACCTTTCACGAAGGAGAGGAAAACGATTATATCGGCGCGGAATGTTCGTTCGTCGGCGACGGGAATTTGAAACTGCGGCACGTTATTTCCGCGCCCTTCCTTCCCGAAGGAGAGAAGGAGCGGGCGGAGCGCTGCGAACTTATTCTGAACATCCAGGCGCACGCGCTGAAAAAGCGCCTTGCGCACACGAATGCGAAAACGGCGGTGCTCGGTATTTCGGGCGGGCTCGATTCCACGCTCGCTTTTCTCGTAACGGCGCGTGCGTTCGACCTTCTCGGAAAGGACAGAAAGCAAATCACGGCGATCACGATGCCCGGCTTCGGTACGACGGGAAAGACCAAGAATAACGCCGTCGCACTCATCGGGCAGATGGGCGCGTGCACGCGGACGGTGGACATCACGGCTTCCGTCCTGCAACACTTCAAGGATATCGGGCACGATCCCGAAAACAAAAATTCCGCATACGAAAACGCGCAGGCGCGCATGCGCACGATGATTTTGATGGACGTCGCCAACGAGGAGGGCGGGCTCGTCGTTGGAACGGGCGATTTGTCCGAGTTGGCGCTCGGCTGGTGTACTTATAACGGCGACCATATGAGCATGTACGGCGTGAACGCGTCCGTGCCCAAGACGCTCGTGAAGGCGCTCGTCGCATACGAGGCAAAGCGCCTCGGCGGCAAGGCGGAAAGAATACTGAACGATATTCTCGATACGGAGATTTCCCCCGAGCTTCTTCCGCCCGACGATTCGGGCAATATCGCGCAGAAGACGGAGGATCTCGTCGGACCCTACGAGCTGCACGACTTTTTCCTGTATTCCTTCCTGCGCCGCGGCGACGCGCCTGCAAAGACGCTGTATCTCGCGGAGCGCGCGTTTGACGGAAAATATTCCCGCGCGGAAATCAAGAAATGGCTTACCGTATTTTACCGCCGTTTCTTTTCTCAGCAGTTCAAGCGCAGCTGCTCGCCCGACGGCGTGAAGGTGGGCTCGGTGAGCCTTTCCCCGCGTGCCGACTGGCGCATGCCGTCCGACGCTTCCCCCGAAGCGTGGCTTGCGGAAACGGAAAAATTATAAAATCATAAAAAACGGGTCGTTATCGACCCGTTTTTTATGCCGAAAAGAAAGAAAAATTTTTGTGCTGCGCGCACAAATTGTGCTATCTTATTGACAGCGAACACAAAATATTGTATAATAATTTCGACAATGCGTTATTATATTCGTTTTATCGGATATTTCGGGCATAAAAGTCAAATTAAATAAGCAGGAGGCTGAAATCATGCAACATTTAAGCAGCCTGCTCCTTGCCGCGGATACCTGGATGGTCATCGTGTTTCCCGTCGTCGCACTGCTTTTGGGCGCGGGGGTGGGCGTCGCCGTAACCTGGGTGCTCCGCAATAAGAGTGCGAAAAAGAAATCGGAAAAAAAGCTCGACGACACGTCCAAGCGCGTCGAAGAGATGCTCAAAAACGCGGAAGCGGAGAGCAAGCAGCTGAAAAAGGAAGCAATCTTAGAAGCCAAGGAACAGGAAATCAGAAGACGGAACGAATTTGAGCAGGAGATGAAGGAGAAGCGTGCCGAACAGCAGCGCATCGAACAGCGTCTCAACCGCCAGGAGGACGTGCTCGAACGTAAGGAAGAGGAGCTGAACAAGAAGAACGAAGCACTCGACCGTCAAAAGGAGAACCTCTCCAAAAAGGAAGAGGAAGTAGAAAAGACAAAAGAGCAGGTAAGCCGTCAGCACGAGCTTATGGTACAGGAGTTGGAACGCGTCGCTCAGCTCACCAAGGAAGAGGCGAAGCGCATCCTCACCGAAGAAATCCTCGACGAGACCCGCCGCGACGCAGCCATTCAGGTGCGCAACCTCGAACAGCAGGCGAAGGACGAAGCCGACCTCAACGCGAAGAACATCATCTCTCTCGCCATTCAGCGCTGCGCTTCCGATCATGCTTCGGAGACGACCGTTTCCGTCGTGCCCCTTCCCAATGACGACATGAAGGCGCGCATCATCGGGCGCGAGGGCAGAAATATCCGCGCGATCGAAAACGCGACGGGCATCGAGCTCATCATCGACGATACGCCCGAAGTCGTTATTCTTTCGGGATTCGATCCCGTGCGCCGCGAAATTGCGCGCATAACGCTCGAACGCCTTATTTCGGACGGAAGGATCCACCCCGCCCGTATCGAGGAAACGGTGGATAAGGTTACCAAGGAACTGGAACAGCAGATCAAAGCCGCGGGCGAGAATGCTATGTTTGAAGTCGGCATCTTCGGGCTCCATCCGGAGATAATCAAGATTCTCGGCAGGCTCAAATACCGTACGAGCTACGGTCAGAACGTTTACCGCCATTCCATCGAAGTCGCCCAGCTTGCGGGGCTCATGGCGCAGGAGCTGGGGCTGGACGTTAACTTTGCCAAGCGTGCGGGGCTGTTGCACGACATCGGCAAAGCCGTCGATCACGAACAGGAAGGCACGCATATTCAGATCGGCGCGGACCTTGCAAAAAAATTCAAGGAAAACGCGATGATCGTCAATGCCATTATGGCGCATCACGGCGACGTGGAACCTAAGACGATCGAAGCCGTGCTTGTGCAGGCGGCGGACGCCATTTCCGGCGCGCGCCCCGGCGCCCGCAGAGAGACGGGTTCCAACTACGTCAAGCGTCTGGAAAAGCTGGAAGCCATCGCCGCGGGATTCGCGGGCGTGGACAAGAGCTACGCGATTCAGGCGGGCAGGGAGGTTCGCGTCATCGTCAAGCCCGACCAGGTGGACGACGCGCAGGCGCTCTTCCTCGCAAAGGATATTGCGAAGAAAATCGAATCCGAGTTGGAATATCCCGGGCAAATCAAAGTCAACGTCATCCGCGAATTCAGAAGCGTCGAATTTGCAAAGTAAAATTTCAAAAAAATTCGGTAAGGAACGGCAGTTTTGCCGTTCCTTATTTTTTTCAGCTATTAACACGCAAAGTTTTTCCTCTGCATAAAATGAAGTACGGTATCTGCCGTAAAATTTTACAACAGAGGTTTATTATGTGTAATTCTTGTCATTGCTGCCGCTGCAACTCCTGCGGAAACGCTTTCTGCCGCGCGATAGAAAATCTTTTCTCCGACGTCGGTTCCTGTTCGGGCTGCGGTTGCGGGAATTCCCGCTCGGGCTGCGGCTGCGGCTGTAACAACGTCCGTTCGGGCTGCGGTTGCGCCGAGGTAAGCGCGTTTTCGTCCTGCGGTTACGGCGACTTCGACGCGTATTACGTACGCCAGTATGCGCTCGGAGGTACCCGCTCCGATTGCGGGTGCGGGCACGGACGTAACGATTAAAAACAGAAATTAACAAAGAAACAGCGCGCCGTACGGCGCGCTGTTTTTATAAGGAAAATTTCCGGAAAATTGCGGAAATTCGGTTGCAAACGAAATAGGGGAATGTTATAATAATCGGCGGAAAGCACGAACGATCGTGCGGGAGAACCGAATGAAACTTCCGAAACTGAAAAAACCGAACAGAAAGCAGGTGCGTGTGTTTGTACGTCATTCGCTCATCGTCGTGTTTGGAAATGCGCTTGCTGCCGCTGCGTCGGCATTCTTTATTATACCCAACAACTTTGTTATGGGCGGCACGACGGGAATCGGTATTTTCGTGCGGAATCTTCTCGATAACAACAACGAGTGGATCGTATCCCTTACCGTCTATATCGCCAATATTTTTTTGTTTCTCATCGGTTCGGTTTTTCTCGGAAAAAAATTTGCGGTTGCGACCCTTGCGGGCACGCTTTTATATCCGACCTTTATCAGTGCTTTTACTTTTTTGAACAATCTTTACATGAATGCGCATGGCGGTAACGCGCTTGCTTATTCCGATCCGCTGCTTGCCGTCGTATGCGGTTCTATTCTCTTCGGGCTGGGGATCGGGTTGGTCGTTCGCGTAGGGGCGAGCACGGGCGGAACGGACATTCCGCCGCTTATCCTTCATAAATATTTCGGGATACCAATATCCGTCGGACTGTGGGGACTCGATCTGACCATCGTTTTTTTGCAGTTATTTGCGCACATTTCGGTGGAAATGGTATTGTACGGCGTCGTCATTACTTTGTTGAGTTCGGTGATTATCGACGTCGTGTCGCCCGTCGGCATGCGAAAGGCGCAGGTCAAGATCATCAGTAAAAAGTATAAGGAAATCCGCGACATGATTCTCAACGAGATGAACCGCGGCGTTACCACGCTTTACGGGCAGACGGGATTTCTGAAAGAGAAGTGCTTCGTTCTCCTTACGATCGTTTCCAACCGCGACGTGATTAAGCTCAAAAACAGGATACAGGAAATCGATCCCGAAGCATTTCTGATGGTGAGTGTCGTTTCCGAAGTGAGAGGCAGGGGCTTCTCTTCGGATAGGATCGCGCTTCCGCGGTCGGAAGAAAAAGAGGACCTGGAAGAGGTGGATTCAAAGTAATCGGATGAAAGAAAAAACGCCCCCGTTCGGCTATGCCGTGCGGGGGCGTGCGTTTTCCTTATAAAACAAGGGAATTATAGAATTCCGTAAAGATGTCCTCGATGATTTTCTTTTGCAGTTTCTCGTAAGGAGTGAGATTTTTCAAGTCGTCGTCAAACACGGAAACACCTTTCGTTTGCAGCGACTGAATGCTCGCCTTTTCGGGAATGCTCGGCAAAATCTGCGCGTCGTTCAAATGTTCGTTTACAAGAGCATTGAGTTCTTCCAGCGCAACGGTGGGCACCGATTTGATTTTCGAGAAGCAGTTGGGCAGAATATATTTGATTTTATTCATGTCCAATCCGGCATCCACGAAATATTGCAGCGTATTATAAAAGCCGTTTACGCCGAGTTTGTTCAGCTCCACGACGAGAATGACCGTCTCTACAAAGTCGAGCACAAGTTCGGAAGTGCGGTTGGAGGAAGGGGGAAGGTCGAAAAATACGACGTCGAAAACTTCGGCAAGCTCTTTCAGCGTTTCGGTGAACTGCCGTTCGAACGGGCGTTCCAAAGTGAGCTTTTTGGAAAGCATATCCGTGTTCAAAGTTTTTACCGCATACAGGTTGTCCCGAATAGGAATGAGCGTATCATCCAAAGAGGAAAGCCTTGCGATGTAGTGTTCAAAATAATTGTCGTCGCGGTCGAATACCTTTCCCGAACAGCCGAACATCTCAAATACGGAGTTCTGATCGTCGATACTGATGATGAGAACCTTTTTTCCTTTCCGCGCGAGGAATGCCGCATGTTCGCCCGTGATGGTCGTTTTTCCTACGCCGCCCTTTTTGCAAAAGTAAGTATAAGTCATTTTATTTCACATCCTTTCGATTCCAAAGTAGTCTTTGCCCGAAGATACGCCTTGGGACAGTCGAGATAAGCGTAGCAAAGCAGCGCCGCGTCGATCACTTCCGCGGAATTCTTTCCCGTCGCCGCGCAAAGCTCGGTGATAAGCGCCTTATTGACCTTGGGAAATACGCGTTTTCTCTTAAATTTCCCCGAAATCTGCGTCGGGCGCTTTTCCTGCGTAAAGACGGGTTCGTGATGAACGGGTTCTTCGGGCTGCGCGTCCAGCGTGAGCGGATTGATGCGTTTTTGTATTTTAATTTCCTCGTGTCCGGGAAGGATAGTTTCGTTATTTTCCAAGGGATTGCTGCGTTTCTCCATGATTATGTCCACTCCTTAATTATATTTCTAATCCATTCTAACATATTTTTTTACGATTTTCAACAATATTCGCAAAATATTATAAAAAAATTATTGTATTTTTTAGGAAATTTATAATTTGCCGTCGGGCGGAGGCTGGTGCGGAGCCGTCGTTCTATTCCGGTTATGAATATTTTCATAATTGTTGCCAAAATCGGCAGACGACCACAGAATATCGGAAAAAATTTCTTTACAAACACAAAATATTGTGCTATAATATGAAAAACCGACGGAGCGAGCTCCGCGGAACAGGGGAACAGGGTATGCGCTGTTTATATTGCAACTGTACGGAAAGCAAGGTGATCGATTCGCGCTCCGCAGACGACGATAAGACCATTCGCCGTCGCCGCGAATGCACGGGCTGCGGGCGGCGCTTTACGACGTACGAAACCATTGAAACGACGCCAATCCTCGTCGTAAAGACGGACGGAAACCGTCAGTCTTTCGACATCGGAAAAATAAAGCGCGGTATTATAAAGGCGTGCGAAAAGCGCCCCGTCCCGCTGGAAAAAATCGACGCGCTCGTGGAAGACGTTGCTAAAAGGGTTTACAATTCCATGGAGCAGGAAATATCCTCCAAGTCGATCGGGGAAATGGTCATGGAAGGCTTGAAGGAGTTGGACGAGGTCGCCTATGTGCGCTATGCGTCGGTTTATCGCTCGTTCAAGGATATTTCCTCGTTTATGTCGGAATTGCAGCGGATGATGGAATATAAAGACGGCGAAAAACGTTGATTTTAAGGACGGAGCAATGTCGGATATAAAGGTGAATGCGGGCGGCGTCGTCTTGGGCGGCGGAAAAATCGCCGTGCAGAGTATGACTACGGTAAAGACGAGCGGCGCGGAATTATGCGCCGCTCAAATCATGAAATTAAAGGAAGCGGGGTGCGACCTCGTCCGCGTTGCGGTGCTGGACGAAGAGGACGCCCGCGCGATCAAGCGCGTGAAGGAGCTTGCGCCCGTGCCGCTTGTTGCGGACGTACACTTTTCGCCCCGACTTGCCGTGCTCGCGGTGGAAGCGGGCGCGGATAAATTGCGCATAAATCCCGGCAATATCGGCGGGGAGAAGGAAATTGCCCTCGTCGCCGACTGCGTAAAGGCGCACGGCGTGCCCGTGCGGGTCGGCGCAAATACGGGCAGCATCGAAAAGGGATTTCTCGAAAAATACGGCAGGAGTGCAGAAGCGCTCGTCGAAAGCGCGCTTTTTAACGTCTCGCTTCTGGAAAAGCGGGGCGTGCGGGACATCGTCGTTTCCGTTAAGGCGTCGGACGTACCGCTCACGGTGCAGGCGTACACCCTGCTCGCGGAACGGACGGGTTATCCGCTCCACGTCGGCGTAACGGAAGCGGGCACGGAGGAAATGGGAATCGTTAAGAGCAGCATAGGGATCGGCGCGCTCCTCATGCGGGGAATCGGGGATACCATCCGCGTTTCCCTGACCTCCGACCCCGTGAAAGAGGTTTACGCCGCGCACAACATTTTGCGCGCCTGCGGGTTGGAGCTCGATTTCGCGGAAGTCGTTTCCTGCCCGACGTGCGGGCGCTGCCAATATGATTGCATGGGGCTCGCCGAGCGGGTGAACGAGCGCGTGCGGTCGGTGCGCAAGCGGTTAAAAATCGCCGTGATGGGGTGCGTCGTCAACGGACCCGGCGAGGCGCGGGGATGCGATCTCGGCATCGCGGGCGGAAAGGAATATTGCGTCATCATGAGAAGGGGCGCGGTGGACGAGCGGGTGCCCGCGGAACATGCGGAGCGCGTCTTTTTCGAGCGGCTGGAAGAATTGCTTTGACTGTTTGGTTTACGGAATGAAGAGCGAAGAATATTTGAAGGAAATCAGAAATGCGGCGGGGCTGAGCCGCGCCGTCCTGCAAAAGATAACGGTGGAGGGCAACACGGTAACATTTTACCTTTTGACCGACCGCACTTATTCGGCGGACGACTGCGCCTACGCGAAGAACGTTTCCGCGCGTTACGTTCCCGAAGGGTTTACCGCGGAAGCGCGCGTGAAAAAATCCGTGCCCGACGGCGCGGCGGTGCGCCGCGCCGTTACCGAAATCTTAAAAACCCGCTTTCCCGCGTCGGCGGCGTTTATTTCTCCGGAGGACGTCGAAATCGCCGTGGACGACAAGGGAGGAAGATTTTTTATCGGCGTTGGCGCGGAGGAGCGCGCGCAGTTTTCGGCGGGCAGGGTGCTGGACGAAGTGAACGTGCGGTTACAGAGAATGTTCTGCGGTGCCTGGTACGGCGACTTCCGCGAAAAGCAGAAGGAGCGCGGGGAAATCGAGCGCGAAGAACTGCCTCCCGCGGAACTCGTCGCCGCGTCCCGATATTTTCCCGTATGCGGGTACGGGGCAATCGACGGGGCGGCTCCTTCCCGTGCGATATATATCGCCGACCTTACGGAAGAAACGAAGGGCGTTACCGTGTGCGGCACGGTGTCCTTCGTCGAAGAGCGGCAGACGAAGAACGGCAAACCGTATTTCTCCTTCTCCTTATCGGACGGAAGCGGACAACTGCGCGCTTCCTATTTTTCCAAGAAGGCGACGCTGGAAAAGGCGCGCTGCGTGAAAGCGGGGGACAGTATATGCCTTACGGGCGATAACGAAATATATAATGGCGGGCTGTCCTTTCGCGTGAAGGCGATCGACTACGGCGCCCCGCCCGAAGGATATGAGTTTCAGCCCAGACCCTCCCGCCCCGCGCCGCCGAAATATACGAAGGTGTTTCCCGAACCGCTCAGCGATTTCGTTCAGGCGGACTTGTTCGGCAGGAAGCCGCTTCCCGCGGATTTCTGCGCCGAACGCTTCGTCGTGTTCGACTTGGAAACGACGGGCTTAAATACCTCCGGCTCTTCGGGAAACATGGACCGAATCATCGAAGTGGGCGCAGTAAAAATCGAGAACGGACAAATTTGCGAAAAGTTTACTTCCTTCGTCGCCTGTCCCGTCAGGCTGAGCAGGGATATTATCGCCATTACGGGGATAGACGACAGTATGCTCGTCGGCGCTCCCGACGTAAAGGACGTCATCGCCGATTTTTATAAATTCTGCGAGGGCGCGGTGCTCGTGGGGCACAACGTGCAGTTCGATATTAAGTTCGTTCACCATTACGGCGAGCGCGAGGGTTTCCTGTTCGGACACAGGCAACTCGATACCCTCGTTCTCGCACAGGAGCAGCTCCGCCTTTCCAATTATAAATTGAACACGGTTGCCGATCATTACGGGTTTACCTTCAATCATCACAGGGCGTTCGACGATGCGTTCGTAACCGCCAAAATATTTACCGAGCTCATTCGGGAACGCGGAAAACTGCCCAAATAAAATTTGCGAAAAACGCTTGCCTTTTGCGGCGCGCCGTGGTATAATAAACTCGCTTAATCGATGAAGAAGAGATTGAGAGCGGGTTGCCGCTCTCAAATTTCTTTTATTCGGGGGAATGTTGATGAAAGTAAAGCCTTTGGAAGAAGTAGTGGAAGGGTTGCGCCCCATAGCGGAAGAGGTCGGCGTAGAAATCGTCGACGCCGAATGGGATATGCGCGCTCGCGCGCTCACGATATATATTGACGCGGAGGGCGGGGTTGATCTCAACCTTTGCGAAACGTTTCACCGCGCGATTGATTTACCGCTCGACGGGATCGATCCGACGTTCGGCGAGCCCTATACGCTCAACTGTTCCAGCCCGGGGCTCGACCGTCCGTTCAAGACGGAGCGCGACTATCTCCGTCACATCGGCGACAAGGTGGAGGTGCGGCTGTACGCGCCTTTCGACGGTAAGAAATATTACGAGGGGGAGCTGCTCTCCTTCGACGGGGAGAACGCCGCCGTGCGCACCGAAGAGGGGGAGAAAATATTCTCCGTAAACAAGATAGCAAAAATCAGTTTATATATCGAAGTATAACCAACGTTTAAGGAAACAAGAAAGGAGAAAGATATGAAACGGGATCTCATGGACGAAAAGGACGACATTTTTTCCGCGCTCGCCGCTTTGGAAATGGAAAAGGGTATCAGTCAGGAAGTTATCATCGAAGCGCTCGAAGGCGCGCTCGCTTCCGCATATAAAAAGGTAGCGGACGGCAGCACGGGCAACGTGGAAGTGCGGCTGAACCCCGAAAAGCGCACTTGTCGTTTTTACCTCAACTATACCGTCGTCGATGCGGAGGAAGCGGGCGAAGGGGAAATCACGCTGGAAGAGGCGCGCTTGAAGAAAAAGACGGCGAAGGCGGGCGACATCCTTTCCGAGGCGTTCGTGCCCAAGCATTTTTCGAGGATCGCCGCGCAGACGGCGAAGCAGGTCGTCTTGCAGAAGATCCATGAAATGGAGCGCGACAACACGCTTTCCGAGTTTTCCGACAAGGAAGGCGAGCTGATGAGCGGGTTTGTCCGCAAAATCGACATGAAGAACGTTTATATCGAGCTCGGGAAGGGGCAGATCGAAGGGCTTATGCTCCCGCAGGATCAAGTTCCCGGCGAGCGTTACGAAGTGGGCGACCATTTGAAAGTTTACGTAAAGCGCGTGCGCAGCGGGGGAAGAAACGCTCAGGTGCTCGTATCCCGCAGCGCGCCCGGATTTGTAAAGCGACTCTTCGAGGAGGAAGTCCCCGAAATCAAGCAAGGCACCGTCGTCGTCAAGTCGGTATCCCGCGAGCCGGGGCACAGAACAAAGATGGCGATCCATTCGGAGGATGCGCGCATCGACGCGGTTGGCGCTTGCGTCGGCAACAAGGGCGCGCGCGTCAACGCCGTCGTGCAGGAACTTGGCGGGGAAAAAATCGATATTATTCTTTGGAGCGAGAATCCCTTGGAATTTATTGCAAAGGCGCTCTCCCCCGCGACGGTCGTATCCGTTACGCAGATCGGGGAAAAGGCGGCGGTTGCCGTCGTTCCCGACGATAAGCTTTCTCTTGCAATCGGCAGAGACGGGCAGAACGCCCGCCTTGCGGCGCGGCTCACGGGCTGGAAGATAGACGTGAAGAGCGAAACGGCAGCCGTCAAGCTCAATCTCGACGGCGCGGCGGATCTTGCCGAAGAGGATTACGGTCAGCCTCTTCCCGAAACGGAGGAATAATGCCCAAACAGAAAAAGATCCCGCTAAGAATGTGCGTCGCATGCAGGGAAGGCAAGCCCAAAAAGGAAATGCTCCGCATCGTGAAAAATGCGGCGGGGGAGATTTCTCTCGACTTTTCGGGCAAGGTCGCAGGGAGAGGCGCGTATATCTGCAACAATGCGGAATGCGTGAAAAAGCTGCGCAGGCAAAAGCTGCTTCACAAAACCTTTTCGTGCGAGGTGAGCGCGGAGGTGTACGACCGTATCGAGGAGGAATTCCTTGCAAACGGATAAGGTGCGCAGCTATCTGGGGTTTGCCCGTCGCGCGGGAAAACTCACGCTCGGCGTGAACGGCGCGGCGACGCTGAAAAAGGGCGTGTTTCTGCTGTTGGCGGATCATAGCGCAGCAAAGAATACGCAAAAGGAAATTTTGAAACTGCAGCAAAAACTCTCCTGTCCGCTTCTTTTTACGGACGATTTGGAAGGGCTCACGGGGAAGGCAGGCTGTAAGCTCGCCGCCGTGCGGGAAGAACACCTCGCGCAGGCAATCGCGCGCGCGTTGCAGGATTAGTATATTCGGAGGAACAGAACACAAGCATGGCTTACGAGAACATCGAAAAATTAAGCGCAATTCTCGGCGAAAAGGAAATCGGCTCCCTTGTCCGCGCCGTCTCCGCGAGCGAAAAGCAGGTGGCGGAGCTTTTAAGAAAGCTTTCCGAAATGGAAGCGGCGCTCGGCGCAAAGCGCGCGGAAGAGGAAGCCGCGCGGCAAAGGGAAGCGGAGGAACAGCTGAAAAGGGAGACGGAAGAGAAGAATGCGGAAGCTCCCGCGGAATCCACGCCCGTCGAAATCCTTGAAGAGCAGCCGGTCGTTTCCGGCAAAGAGCCTGCCGCAGAGCCGCCGCGCAAAGCGGAAGCGAAAAAGAAAGAAGAGCCTGCCGAAAGACCTGCGGCGGAAGTTCCCGTAACAAGGGAAGCCGCGGCGGAAAAGCCTGCGGAAAAACCCGCGCAAAAGCCTGCCGCAACGGCGCTTCCCAAATCGGAGCGTCCCGTATACCATCCCGAAACGAGGCCGCAGTACGTGCCCCGTCCGCAGTTCGTGCCCGCCCGCCCGCAGGCGGGAGCGCGCCCCCAGTATACGCCGCGCCCGCAGGGTGCAGGCGCGGGGCGTCCGCAGTTCGGCGCCCGTCCTCAGGGCGCGGGAAGCCGTCCGCAGTTCGGTGCCCGTCCTCAGGGAACGGGACCCCGTCCGCAGTTCACGGCGAGACCCGCGGCGCCCGCCCCCGCTCCCGCGCAGCGCAGGGAGTTCGGCGGCGCCAAGAAGTTTGAAAAGACCTACGTCGAAAAGCGGCCCGTTTCCAAGCGCGCGCTCATCAAACAGCAGGGCGCGGCCATCGGCGATTTCGACGAGGAGAAGAGCGGTTACAGAAAGGCGCGTTTTGCCAAGAAGGGTGCAAAAAAGGAAACGCAGACGGTAAAAATCGATCACGCGGTCGTAACCTCTCAGGATATTCCCATCAAAACGCTTTCGGAAAAGCTCGGGATCAGCGCGGTGGAAATCACCAAACGCCTGTTCCGCGAAGGCATTATGAAGACGGTAAACGAATCGGTGGACTACGACAACGCGGCGTTTATCGCGTTGGAACTGGGCATCGACCTCGAATATAAGCCTGAAAAGACGGCGGAAGAAGAACTCATTGAAGCGCACGGCGCGGACGAGACGGAAAACACTGTAACGCGCGCGCCCGTCGTAACCGTAATGGGGCACGTCGATCACGGAAAAACTTCCCTGCTCGATAAGATCCGCGAAACCAATGTAACCGCAGGTGAAGCGGGCGGTATCACGCAGAGCATCGGCGCGTACACCGTTTCCTTCGGCGCGGGTAAGAGCATTACCTTCATCGATACGCCCGGACATGCGGCGTTCACGGCGATGCGTGCGCGCGGCGCGAAGATCACCGATATCGTCATCCTCGTCGTGGCGGCGGACGACGGCATCATGCCGCAGACGGTAGAAGCCATTAATCACGCGAAGGCGGCGAACGTGCCCATCATCGTCGCAATGAATAAAATGGATAAACCGCACGTCAATCCCGATAAGGTCAAGCAGGGCTTGCTCGAACAGGGGCTGGTGCCCGAAGAGTGGGGCGGAGAAACCATTCTTGTTCCCGTTTCGGCAAAGACGGGCGAGGGAATCGACGTACTTTTGGAAAACGTCAGTCTTATCGCAGAAATGCAGGAGCTTAAAGCCAATCCCGATCGTAAGGCGCGCGGCGTCGTCATCGAAGCCAAGCTCGACAAGGGAAAGGGACCGGTTGCGAGCGTTCTCGTCCAAAACGGTACGCTCCGCACGGGCGACAATATTATTTCCGGTACGACGATGGGGCGCGTGCGCGCCATGATCGACGATAAGGGCAGAACGGTGAAGGAAGCGGGCCCCTCCATGGCGGTTTCCGTGCTCGGCTTGGAGGACGTTCCCGGCGCGGGCGACGCGATTTTCGCCGTCGAGCAGTCGCTCATGAAACAGGTACAGGAAGAGCGCAGAAATAAGCAGCGCGAATCTATGATAAAGGAACAGACCAAAGTTACGCTGGACGACGTGTTCGCGCAGGTGGCGGAAGGTAAAATGAAGGAGCTCAACGTTATCGTCAAGGGCGACGTGCAGGGCTCCGTCGAAGCGGTGCGCGCTTCTCTCGTCAAGCTTTCAAACGAGGAAGTCAAGGTCAAGGTAATTCACGCGGCGGCGGGCGCCGTTAACGAGAGCGACGTCATGCTCGCCGACTCTTCCAAAGCAATTATCATTGGCTTCAACGTCCGCCCCGACAGCAAGGCGAAAGTGCTCGCCGAACGCAGCAAGGTGGACGTGCGCTCCTATCGCATCATCTACGAGTTGCTCGACGATATGGAAGCGGCGCTCAAAGGCATGCTTTCTCCCAAGTATCAGGAAATTTACATGGGCAAGGCGGAAGTCCGCCAGACCTTCAACATCACGGGCGTCGGCACGGTTGCGGGCTGCTACGTAACGGAGGGCAAGCTCGTGCGCGGCGGAAAGCTGAGAATTTACCGCGAGGACGTCATGATCGTGGAAGGCAACGTCAAGCAGCTCAAACGCTTCAAGGACGACGTGAAGGAAGTTTCCTTCGGGTTTGAATGCGGCTGCGCGATCGAAAACTTCAACGACATCAAGGTGGGCGACTTCATCGAATGCTATCTCATCGAGGAGATCAAACAGGCATGAAACATTCGCGGACGGACCGTTTAGACAGCGAGTATCAGAAGGAGATTTCCAAAATCATTTCGGGCGCGCTGAAAGACAGGGAACCGGAGATAAAGGGCATCGTGAGCGTTACGGAAGCGCACGTCGCTCCCGACCTCAAAACGGCGAAAATATTCATCAGCGTGTTTGCGGCGGATTCCGAACAGAAAAACAAAACGTTTTCCGTTATTCGGGATAACGCGGGCTTTATCCGCCGCGAACTTGCGCGGGTCATGAATACGCGCACCGTTCCCGCGCTTACCTTTCTGCCCGACGGGAGCATGGAATACGGCTCGAAGATGGACGAGCTGTTCACAAAACTGCATAAGGACGAAGACCGGTGAATACGATCGAAGAAATCGCAAACGTATTAAAAGGCTTGAAGAGCGCGGTGATATTTACGCATATGCGACCCGACGGCGACACCCTCGGTAGCGGCATGGCGCTTTCCCGCGCTCTTTCCTTGCTCAAAATCGAAAATCAGGTGGTGAACGAAGGGCCTATTCCCGAAAATTTCCGTTTTCTGCCGGGGATAGATAAAATTTTGCGCGCGCCCACGCTCGACGCGGAAGCCTATATCTGCGTGGATTCCAGCGACGAATCCCGCCTCGGCGCGTTGCAGAATATTTATTTTGCGGGCGCGGCGAAAAAAATCACCGTCAATATCGATCACCACGTTTCCAATACGCGCTTTGCAAAGTACAATTACGTGCGCGTGTGTTCGGCGAACTGTCAAAATATGACGGAACTCATTTCCGATATGGGCGTTCCGTTCGATCAAGAGATCGCAAATTATCTCATGACGGGACTTGCCACCGATTCGGGCGGTTTTTCTCACAGCGACGTGGACGGCGACACCTTCCGCGCGGCGGCGAAAGCGGCGGACGCGGGCGCCGACGTCAACACGATAACTTATCACTTATTCCGTAAAAAGAGCCGCGCCCGCGCCGAGCTGTACGCCGAAGTCATCGGGAATCTGCGGTATCTGACGGGCGATACGCTCGCCGTCGCCGTCGTAACAAAGGCTATGCTCTCAAAATACGGGCTGGACACCGACGCGACGGAAGGCTTCGTCGACTTTGCGCTCACCGTCGATACGGTGGAGGTGAGTGTTTGCCTCATGGAAACGGGCAAGGGGCAATACAAGGCGTCGCTTCGCTCCAAGGGAAAGGTCAACGTAAACGAAGTCGCAAGGCGGTTCGGCGGCGGGGGGCACGTGCTCGCTTCGGGGTGCATGCTCTTCGGCGAGTTGGAAGAGGTTATCGACCGCCTGCGTTACGCCGTCTATCAGCATACGGAGGATGCATGACGGGTTTTATCAACGTCTATAAGCGGGAGGGTGAAACTTCCGCCTTCGCGGTCAACCGCGTCAAGCGGCTCACGGGTACGCCGTGCGGACATATGGGCACGCTCGACCCGCTCGCCTGCGGGGTTCTGCCCGTCGGCGTGGGCAAGGCGACTCGCCTGTTCGATTATTTTTTAACCAAGAAAAAGGTTTATGCGGCGCGCTTCCGCTTCGGCTGCACGACGGAGACGCTCGACAGAGAGGGCACGCCCGTACCCTGCGGGCGCGTTCCCGACGAGGAAGAGATCCGCGCCGTGCTCGGGCAATTCGTCGGTGAAATCGATCAGATTCCGCCGAAATACAGCGCCAAAAACGTCAACGGCAGGCGCGGATACGAGCTTGCGCGCGCGGGAGAAGAATTTTCGCTCCCTCCCAAACGGGTGATTGTCGACCGCGTGTCGCTCACGGGGCGGACGGCTCCCGACGAATTTTCCTTTGAAATCGAGTGCGGCGGGGGAACGTATATCCGTTCGCTCGCGCGGGATATAGCCGCAGCGTGCGGTACGTTCGCGTATATGAGTTACTTAAAGCGCGAGAGAAGCGGCGTATTCACGGTGGAAACCGCCGTGCCGCTCGAAAAACTCGACGAGAAAAATATCGGCGAATATCTTATTCCCACAGAGAACGTGCTGCCTTTTCCCGTTTTGAAGGACGTCGATCCGCGCGTGTTTCACGGCGTGGCATGCGTGTGCGGGCTTCCCGATGGGCAATATAAACTTTACGAGGGAGAAGCCTTTTACGGCATCGCGCGCGTCGCGGGCGGGCTTGTTAAGGCGGAGTGCAAATTATGCTGAAAGTGCTTTCGCGCGGACAAGGCTACAACTATCCCTGCGTGCTCCTTTTAGGCGGTTTCGACGGAATGCACGTAGGGCACCGTTCGCTCGTGCGGGCGGCGGAAAAATACGGCTGCGCAGCGGGTCTTACCTCCATGCGGGGGAACAAGCGGGGCGGCAACGTGTTTACCTTTCCCGAACGCGAATATATTTACAAAAATTTGGGTCTGGATTTCGTATACGAGATCGACTTTTCCGAGGAGTTCCGCAACACCCCGCCCGAGAAATTCGCAGAGGAGCTGTTTTCCCTTTTTTCTCTTCGCGCCGTGATTTGCGGGGAGGATTTCCGCTTCGGCAAAGCCGCGGCGGGTACGCCGCAGTACTTAAAGAAAATTGCACCCTGCCCCGTGGAAGTGATTCCGCTCATGCGCGAGGGCGGAGAAAAGGTGGCGACTTCCCGCATGAAGGAGCTGATTTCTTCGGGGAACATGGCAGATCTGAACCGCTTCCTCTGCGGCGGGTATTTCGTGCAGGGCACGGTGGAGCACGGCAGGGGCGTAGGGGGCAAGACGCTCGGCTTTCCCACCGTGAACATAACCTTCCCGCGCGATAAATTTCCCGTAAAAGAGGGCGTTTACGGCGGAACCGTTCAAACGCCGTCGGGGGAATACCCCGCGATCGTCAACTTCGGCGCGCGCCCCACGTTCGGCGTAGAAGAAAGCAAGGTCGAGGCCTATCTCGACGGATTTTCGGGCGATTTATACGGGGCGCTCATCCGCGTTTATCCGAAGGAATATTACCGTCCCGTGCAGAAATTCCCTTCCGCAAAGGAGCTTGAACGGCAGCTCGCGCGTGACGTAAAGCGGCTGCACGGAGGGCAAGGAGAAAAAGCGTGAATTACAAACAACTGCCCGAAGGGTACGCGTTCAAAGAAACGATCGACCTTTCGGAAAACAAGAAAATATTCTGGACGGTCAACGGCGCGAGCATCGTTATTGCCGTCTTGATGGTCGTCGCGGGCTGGCTCATTTGGCCGCTTAATTCCGTTACGACGGGTTGGAGCTTAATGTCGCTCATTCCCGTCGCCGTTGCAATCGTGGGGTACTTTATTTACCTTATTTTGCACGAAGCGGTGCACGGCGTTTTTATGTTTATCTTTTCGCATACCAAGGTCAAATTCGGTTTTAAGAAGATCTACGCCTATGCGGGAAGTAAAGCCTATTTCGATAAAAAGAGTTATATTGTCATCGGGCTTGCTCCCGTCGTGCTATGGGGGATTGTTCTTGCCGTGCTCAATATCTTTTACAACTCGGGCATGTGGTTCTGGGTTATCTGGTTTATCCAGATCGGAAACATCGGCGGGGCGACGGGCGACGTATACGTAACTTACCGCATGATCCGTGCGCCCAAGGACGTGCTCGTGCAGGATTCCGGCGTGAGTATGGACGTATATTACAGGGAGAGCGGCGCGGCGGAAGCGGAAACGCCCGCGCAGGAGAAAGCGTTCCCCGCGGAGGAAAATAATGATTAAATTCGGCCCGAGCGGCAACTGTGAAAGCTTTTACTCGGAAGGAAATTCTCATACCGAACAGGCGGCGCTCTTCGTAAAAAACAGGGGGCTCGACTGCTTTGAATACTCCTTCGGGCGGGGCGTGAACATGGGGGAGGCAAAGGCGATTTCCATCGGCGAAGCCTTCCGCGAACAGGGCGTGGAGATTTCCGTTCATGCGCCCTATTATATCAACTTCGCCAACCCCGAAACGGAAGCCGCGCAGAAGTCTTTCGGATACGTGCTTGACAGCGGTAAAATGCTCAAACTCATGGGCGGCAAGCGGTGCGTGTTTCACCCCGCCGCGCAGGGTAAGGACGAGCGCGACACCGCCGTCTCCCGCACGGAGGAACGCTTAAAAACACTGCGCGATTACATTTATCTGAACGACATGCAGGATCTCATGTTCTGCCCCGAAACGATGGGCAAGCTCGCGCAGATCGGCACGGTAGAGGAGATCACGCGCTTTTGTGAGATAGACTCCGTATTCACGCCGTGCGTGGACTTCGGGCACGTCAACGCGCGCGGGCAAGGCTGTTTGAAGACGGCGCGCGATTACCGCGACATGCTGGAATACATGCTCGGAAGATTGGGATACGAGCGCATGAAGCACTTTCACGCGCACTTTTCCAAAATCATGTATTCGGCAAAGGGGGAAGTCAAGCACCTTACGTTTGCCGATACGGTGTTCGGACCCGAATTCGAGCCTCTCGCCGAAGCGCTCTGCGCGCTGAATTTGGAACCGTATATCGTGAGCGAATCGGACGGCACGCAGGCGGAGGACGCGCTCGCCATGAAGCAAATTTATGCGGCGGAGAAAGTCGCTTCCGCACGGAAATAAGATTTCTTTTTTGAAAAACGTTGACTTAGCGGCAGCGTTTTGGTATAATATGGCTATGCTTTCGGAAAAATTGCGCAAAATTTATACGGAGACGGGCGCGGACGCCCTTTATACCGAGTGCGATTATCTGCGGCGCTACCTTACGGGCTTTTATTCCACGGACGGCTACGTGATAACGGATGCGGATAAATGCGTATACGTTGCCGACAGCCGATATTTCGAGGCGGCGGAAAAGAATCTCCGCGGGAGCGGGATAGAAGTCGTCCTCGGCGGAAAAGACGTTGCATACGAGCTTTTGCGCGGATATAAAACGCTGGGGATTCCCTTTCCTATCGTGAGCGTTTCCGCTTCGTGCGAGCTGACGGACGCGGGATACGGCTTAAAAGACAGCATGCCCGCATTCCAAACCGCCATGATTGTCAAGAGCGGGGAGGAGATTGCGCACGTCCGCAGGGCATGCGAAATCGCGGAAGAAGCGTTTTTATTGCTTTTGCCCGAGCTCAAAGAAGGCATGACGGAATCGGAAGCGGCGGCACTTCTCGAATATAACATGAGGAAGTTGGGCGCTTCGGGAACGTCGTTCGATACCATTTGCGCGTTCGGCGCGAACGGCAGCGTTCCGCACTATGAAACGGGCAATTGCAAGCTGAAATTCGGCGATATCGTCCTTATCGATTTCGGGTGCAAGGTGAACGGTTACTGTTCGGATATCACGCGTACCTTTTTATTCGGCGACGATAAAAAGCACGGAGATTTCAAGAAGGCGTACGCCGAAG
This sequence comes from uncultured Christensenellaceae bacterium, assembly GCA_910586675.1. Classification (GTDB taxonomy): domain Bacteria; phylum Bacillota; class Clostridia; order Christensenellales; family Borkfalkiaceae; genus Gallimonas. The sequence goes on from CAJUJO010000002.1 coordinate 74,526, forward strand.
TCTACGCGGCGCACGAGTTGGTCAAAGAAAAGCTCACGGCAGGCATGACGGGGCGCGAAGCGGACGAAATCGCGCGCGGCTATCTTCGCAAAGCGGGGCTCGACCGATATTTCACCCATTCGCTGGGGCACGGCATCGGACTGAACATTCACGAAAAACCCAACCTTTCGCCCCGTTCGGAAGGAAAGCTCTTAAACGGCATGGTCTTTTCGGACGAGCCGGGCGTGTACCTCGCGGGAGAGTTCGGGATCCGAATCGAGGACAGCGTGATGCTCAAAGACGGAAAAGTCGTTTCTTTCATGAATAAGACGGAAAGAAACCTTGTAATATTATAAAATAATGAAGGAGAAACATTCATATGGCACAGATTTTGGCAGGCGACATCAGAAAGGGCGCTACGTTCGAATATAAGAACGGCGTTTATACCGTTACCGAATTCCAGCACGTGAAACCGGGCAAGGGCGCGGCGTTCGTCCGCTGCACGCTCAAAAATGTCGTAACGGGGCAGGTCCTTTCGGACGAAACGTTCAACCCCACGGCGAAGTTGGAAACGGCGCAGGTCGAAACCAAGAAGATGACCTATTCCTATACGGACGGCGAATTCTACTACTTCATGGACGAAGAATTCAACCTCACGCCCCTCAACCTCAGCCAGGTGGAGGACGCTCTCCGTTATATCCGCGAGAACGATTCCGTTACCGTGAAATTCCTTTACGGAAACGCATTCTCCGTCGATCCCGAAAACTTTGTCGAACTGAAAGTCGTCGAAGCGGAGCCCGGCGTGCGCGGCAACACCGCGACCAACGTAACCAAGGCGGCGAAGGTGGAAACGGGCGCGACATTCCAGGTTCCCATGTTCGTGGAAGAGGGCGACACAATCCGCATCGACACCCGCACGGGCGAGTACATGAGCCGCGTATAATAATGAAATTGGTAGCGCAGAAAGTAAGCGGCGCTTCTTTGAAGGTAGACGGTAAGCTCGTGTCCGAGATCGGACGCGGGCTCGTCGTTTACTTCGGCGTAAAAGTCGGCGATACGCAGGCGCAGGCGGAAAGGTGCGCGGAGAAGATCGCCGCGCTCCGCGTTTTTCCCGACGAAGCGGGTAAGATGAATTTATCCGTTTCGGACGTAAAGGGCGAGGTGCTGTTCGTTTCGCAGTTCACGCTGTACGGCGACGCGCGTAAGGGCAACCGCCCCAGCTTTACCGAAGCCGAGCGCCCCGAACGCGCCGCCGAGCTCTATGAATTTGCGGCGGAAAAGCTCCTCGCCCGCGGCGTTCCCGTAAAAAAAGGCGTATTCGGCGCGGACATGCAGATTACGCAGACGAACGAGGGCCCCGTTACCATAGTTTACGAAATATAGGACGAAACGATGAAGATAACCTATCTCGGAACGGGCGCGGCGGAGGGGATTCCCGCGTTGTTTTGTAATTGCGAATATTGCAGGGGGGCGCGCGCCCGCGGGGGAAGGGAGATACGTTCCCGCGCACAGACGCTCATCGACGGCGAGCTTTCGCTCGATTTTCCGCCCGATTGCTTTTATCATTCTGCATTGCTCGGCGCAGACCTTTCCGCCGTGAAATATCTGCTCGTAACCCATTCGCATATGGATCACTTTTACGCGCACGATTTTATTCTGCGCGGCTATAAATACGCGCGAAACATGACGGCGCCCGCCCTCGAAATTTTCGGAAACGAAGAGGTCGCCGAGGTATTTGCGGAGTGTACCCGTAGGGAGCTGCGCTCCGACGTTGCGGCGCATATCGCTGTGCGCGTAGTCGAAAAGTTTACGCCGTTTCTCTTCGGGAAATATACCGCCGTCGCGCTGCCTGCGCGGCACACGTCAAAGGAGCCGTTCGTCTACCTCGTCGAAAAGGGCGGCAAGCGCGTGCTTCATTTATGCGATACGGGACTATTGCCCGAGGAAACGTACGAATATCTTTCGGGAATTGAAACTCCCGTCGATTTAATCACGCTCGACTGTACGTTTTTACGGGAGGAGAGCGATACGCCGCGGCGGCATATGGGCTTGGAGGACAATAAAAAAACGCTTCGCCGTTTGGAAGAGATGGGACTTGCAAACGCGCATACGAAAAAGGTAATCACTCACTTTTCCCATAACGCGGCGCCATCGCCGCAGAGCTTGCGCCGCGCGGAAGAGGAGTACGGCTATATCGCCGCATACGACGGCATGTCGTTGGACATATAAGAGTAAGAAAAAGCACCGCATATGCGGTGCTTTTTATACGTAATCGACGAGCCCTAAAAGATAATCGGCGGATACGTTGAAATACCGAGCGATTTTCATTAGGGATTCAAAATCGGGTTCCCGTATGCCTTTTTCCCAATTGCTTACCGTGCGTTGGTCAACCGAGAGGGCGTTTGCCAATTCCGCTTGGGTAAGAGAATTGTCTAATCGCAATTCTTTTAATCTTTGTGCGAACTTAACCATACAAGTATTTTACTTCAAAGTGTAGTAAAATACTTGACATACCTCGGAATGAGGTATAGAATTGAAGAGCAAAAAATGATGGGAAGTTTTGCAATGGAAAAGTTTGATAAAAAATGCGGGGATTGCAGGTATTATGTGTAACACTATTTCAAATGCGATACGCGTTTTATTCCCATACGGGGCAGCGGGCATTGCGCGTCGATATACCTCTGTAAATCTATACGGCCTACTACGGCAAGCGAATATGCCTGTACGTTGTGGGAACCCGCCGTAACGGACGAAAGTAAAAAGAGGATAGAGGACTGTTTGCGCGATACGGCAAAGCGGCTGACGGAAGTCGCGCAGATTTTAGAGGAATTGAACAGGTAAAAAACGCCGCCCGCTTATTCAAAGCGGGCGGCGTTTTTTATTCGTTTGTTGCGTTATCCGTCGGTTCTTCAAGGACGGGCTGTTTTTTCTTGCGCAGGCTTCGGAAGGCGAACAATTCCATGCGCTGCGGCTGTTTGATAAACAATACCGTCATAGGCACGAGGAACGCGACCGTTCCGATTAGGTTAACGATCATATCGCCCATAGTATCGACGATAGCGCTTCCGCGCCTGTCGTTTACGAGGTAAGTTCCGTCGGGGAAAGATTCTATAATGGCAGCCTTCCAACGCTGACAGTCGTACGAAGGAAACAGGGAATCCACCGTATATTCGTAAATTTCCCAAATATATCCCACGGCAAGGGAAACGAGAAAACCGATAAAGATAACGGCAAGCACTTTTCGCGTGCCCGTCGGTTGGTTTTTAAGGAAGGCGAGCGCGACGCCCAGTCCTGCCGCGGAAAAAAGCACGCCGCTCAGCGTGTGCAGCACCTTATCCCACGCGGGAATCAGCTTATAAACGGCAAATACCGTGCCCATGGCGAGCGCCGCGAACGCGAATACCGAAAGGGCGATTTCCAAAGAAAGGGAAAATCTGACGCGCAGGATCAGCTCTGCGATATATACTGCCGACATCATAACGAGGCAGAGAAAGGAATAAAACAAGCGGTGCTTGAAATCTGCGAAGTTTATCGCGCCTGCGCCATATTGCACAATACACATGATGACGCCGCCGACGAGCGCGGCAAAGAGCGCGCCCCACACGGCGAGCGCAGCGATGTTCCGCTTTTGCGAAAAGAAATTTTTTATTTTTGCAGGTGATTTTTCCATGGCATACTCCCGAACGTTGTGCAAATATCTTATCGATTATATGACCGTAACATGTCGCATGTGTTTTCGCGGGGTGAAATTTCCGTGAAATTTCACCCGACTTTCTTATTATTGCGGAAGACAGCTGAAAAAACACGCAAAGCGGTTTACATTTCTTAAAAAAAAGTGTAGAATAATAGATATTAGTGGAAGTTTCACGAAATTTCCTGAATAAGGAGCGCGCATGGGTCTGTTTGCTCGGCTGAAAACTTTATTTTCCAAAAAGGGCAAAAAGAAATCTTTCACGCTCGGGCTGGCGCTCGGGAGCGGCGGTGCGAAGGGCATGGCGCACCTCGGCGCGCTCAAAGCATTCGAGGACGAGGGGATCAAGTTCGATATCGTAACGGGAACTTCCATCGGCTCTATCGTCGGCGCGCTGTACGTGAAGGGGTATTCCTCGGCGGACATGGCACAGATCGTAAATAATCTAAACGTAAAGGAATTTTCCAAAAATCTGCGCCCGTTTGCCGACCTCGGCTTTGCCGAACGCTTTTTGGAAAACTACCTCGAAGGGGAAATATCCGATCTTCCCAAGCCCTTCGCGGCATGGGCGACGGACGGCGATACCAACGAGGGAGTGCTGCTCTCTTCGGGAAAGACGGCGCGCGCGCTCACCGCGTCGGCGGCGATCCCGCCCTTTTTCCGCAGTGTGGATATCGACGGGAAGAAGTTGTACGACGGCGCGTTCACCAACGCCGTGCCGGCGGACGTCTGCAAACAAATGGGCGCCGATTTCGTGATCGGAATCGACCTCGCGGCGTTTATCCGTTCCGACGAAGAGAAGAGCTTTGTAACGCGCTTCGTCGGTTCCGCGGTCAGTGCGTTTATCCCCGTGAAGTATAAAGAGGACTGTCGTTCCCGCGGGTACGACGCGGCGGACATCATGCTCCGCCCCAATCTCTACGGTTATCGCGCGACGGACGTCAACCGTCTCGCCGCGGCTAAAATGTACGAAATCGGCTATGCGGAAGCGCAGGCCCGTATGGGGGAGATCAAGCATGCGCTCGATGACGCAGGATACCGATTCATACGTTAAATACCGCCGTTTTGCCCGCTTTAAGCGATGGGGCGTTCCCGTGATTGCGCTGGCGGCGGTCGTCGCGCTGGCGCTGCTGCAATATTTTTGCCCGTTGCAGAATTTGCTGCTTGCATATGCCTTTCCTGAGCTTCGCGCAGGGGAAATGCGCGTGCACTTTCTCGATATAGGGCAGGGAGATTGCACCGTCGCGGAATTTCCCGACGGCGAGATTCTGGTCGTGGACGGCGGCGGGGATTCTCGCCGTTCGCGCGATATGCTGACGCGCTACATAAAGGGCATCGCGCCTTCTTCTATCACGCTGCTTTTAACGCATGCCGACGGCGACCACTTCGGCGGCATGGCGCATATCATTCAAACGTTCGGCGCGAAAAAGCTGTATCTTCCCGTAATTGGGAGCGATGTGCCCGAATATAAACGCTTGCTGGATTGCGCCGCTTCCGCGGGGTGCGAAACGGAAACGCTTTCCCGTTACGGCGCGATTCGTTTCTTTGGCGGAGCTTACGCCGTCTGTATCTCGCCCTATTCCGTCGGCGAGGAGAACGAAAACGAATCTTCCGCCGTGCTGTGGATGAGCTGTTCGGGCGTGAATTTTCTGCTCGGCGGGGATATTTCCGCTTCGCGCGAACGCTTGCTCCTTGCCGAATACGGGGCGGATGAAACAATCTTCGATAGCGGCGATTTATCCGTTCGGCTCGAAGAGACGGATATTCTGAAAGTTTCCCATCACGGTTCGGGAAGTTCATCTTCCCTGGAATGGCTTTCTCTTCTCGGCATGCAGACGGCGATCGTATCCTGCGGGCGGGGGAACGCCTATTCTCACCCCGCGGGCGGCGCGTTGGAGCGGATCAAAGCCGCTTCTCCCGCCTGTAAAATTTATCGCACGGACGAGCTCGGGTGCGTGCTCGTAAATATCGCAAACGGAAAATATACCGTTCTTACGGATTATTTGGAGTAACCTTATGAAAATCACCACATCGGGAGAATCGCACGGGAAGGGGCTCTTCGCTATCGTCGAAGGTCTGCCCGCGGGGCTTACCCTTGACCTTGCTGAAATCAACGCCTGTCTTGCCCTGCGCCAGAGCGGCTACGGCAGGGGAGCGCGGCAGAAAATAGAAAGCGATAAGGCGGAGATCCTTTCGGGCGTGCGCAATCGAACGACGCTCGGCAGTCCCGTAACGCTCGCCGTATTCAATCGCGATTACGAAAATTGGAAAGAGTACATGGCGCCCGAAGGGTGCGACGTTTCCGCCCGTCGTATAACCAAGGTCCGCCCGGGGCACGCAGACCTTACGGGCATGAAGAAGTTCGGAACGGACGACGCGCGCAACGTTTTGGAGCGCGCGTCCGCGCGGGAAACGGCGGCGCGCGTCGCTGCGGGAACGCTTTGCCGTCAATATCTGCGCGCGCTCGGCGTGGAAATTGCGGGCTACGTGCGCGAAGTCGGCGAAGTCGCCGACGGCGGAGAATATAATTTCGAGCAGATCAAATCGGATAGGCTTTCCGAACTCGGCATGATGAACGATTCCGTACAGGCGCGGGCGATGGAGTATATCGACGCGTTGAAGGAGGAGGGCGACACCTGCGGCGGCATTATAGAACTTCGCGTAAAGGGGTTAAAGAGCGGCTTCGGAAGCTGCATGACCTATTCGGAGAAGCTGGACGCCCGCCTTTGCGCCGCGCTCATGAGCGTGCAGGCGGTAAAGGGCGTGGAAGTCGGACTCGGGTTCGGCGCGGCGCGTTTGCGCGGCAGTTTGGTGCACGACGAAATTTTTTACGATAAGGAACGCGGTTATTTCCGCAATACCAACCGTGCCGGCGGCATAGAGGGAGGGATGTCCAACGGGGAGGAAATGATTCTCCGCGCGGCGATGAAGCCCATCCCTACGCTCATGAAGGGGTTGAATACCGTCGATACCGATACTCTTTCTCCCGCGAAAGCGGCGACGGAGCGCAGCGACGTGTGCGCCGTTACCGCCTGCGAAATCATTCTCGAAAGCGCGCTGTGCGCCGAGCTTGCCGCCGTCGTTTCCCTGCGGCTGGGCGGTGATACGATGGAAGAGGTTAAGGAACGCTACGGGAGGCTCCCGCAATGAAACGGTTTTCCATTCATGCGGAACAGAAAGGGGAATGCAGCGAAATTATCTGCGGAACAAACGCGCTTTCGGCGCTTTCCGAACTGCCCGCGCGCGATACGCTGGTATTTACCGACGAAAACGTGTTTCGCCTTTACCGCGATGCGTTGGCGCGGTATTTTCCGCAATGCCCCGTGCACGCCATGCCCGCAGGCGAGCAAAATAAAACGCAGGAAACGCTTTTCGCGCTTCTCGGTGCGATGGCGGATGCAGGAATGCGCCGCAACGGGCGAATCGTCTGTTTGGGCGGCGGCGTCGTCGGGGACGTCGGCGGGCTTGCATCCGCGCTTTACATGCGCGGCATCGAATGCGTTCAGATTCCCACTACGCTTCTCGCGCAGGTGGATTCCTCCGTCGGCGGCAAGACGGCGATCGACTTTTACGGCGTCAAAAATCTCGTCGGCGCGTTCAAGCAGCCCGAACGGGTCATCGCCGATCCCGTATTTTTCAAAACTCTTCCCGCGCGGGAGATCCGCTGCGGGCTGGGCGAAATCGTCAAGCACGGCGCGCTGTGCGGGGAACTGTTCGATAAGCTTCGGGAAAACAAAAACCGGCTGACCGATTTGACCTTTTTGGCGGAAATCGTATCCGAAAATATCGCCTTCAAGGCTAGGGTTGTCGAAAAGGACGCGCGCGAAGCGGGTTTACGGAAGTGCCTGAATTTAGGTCATACGACGGGGCACGCGCTCGAATTGTTCGACGGAACGCTTTCGCACGGCGAATACGTGCTCGTCGGCATTCTGTACGAGGCGGAGCTCGCCAGGCGCTATACCGAATGCGACGAAGCTTATCTCGCGCAGTTGAAAGAGATTGCCCTCTGCGCGCTCGGCGGCATGCCCGACCTTCCGCCCGCGGAAGATGCGGCGCGCTTCGCCTTGCTCGATAAAAAGAATACGCAGGCGGGAACGGTTACGGTAACCGCGCCTACGGCGCGGGGGGAATACGCTTTGCTCGAAATTCCTTTCGGCGAATACGCAGCGGCGCTCGCGCAAATTCGGGAGGAATTATGTTGAAGCTCGCAGTCATCGGCAAGGACGTTTCGCAGTCTTTAAGTCCCGCAATGCACCGATTTATTCTCGAACGCCTCGGCGAAACGTGCTTGTACGAAGCGGTGTCCGTTCCGCCCGAAGAATTTTCTTCCCGCGCGGAAGAGCTGTTCGACAAATACGGCGCGTTTAACGTAACCATTCCGTTTAAGGCGGATATTATTCCTTTTCTTACGGAGCTACGGGGGGACGCCGCTACGTTCGGTGCCGTCAATACCGTGCTTTCGCGCGAGCGGGCGGGATATAATACCGACGGATACGGCTTCCTTCTCATGCTGAAAAATGCGGGGCTTTCGGTCAAAGGCAAGAGCGCGCTCGTGCTCGGCGCGGGCGGCGCGGGCAGGAGCTGCATCAAAAAGCTCATCGACGAAGGCGCGGAGGTTTTTGCCTTCGAGCGCGACGAAAGCAGGCTGAGAGCCGTGCATGATGAATTCGGGGGATTCACCCCGCTTTCGCGCGTGCCGCTCCGCCCGTACGATATCGTCGTCAACTGCACGGGAATCGGCATGCACAGGACGGTGGGGCAGACGCCCGAAATCAGAGGAGAGGACGGTGCTTGCCGCCCTGTCGGGCGGGAGCTTCTGTCCCTTTGCGGCGCGGCGGTGGATCTCATCTATGTGCCGGCGAAATCGGAATTTCTCCGCATTGCGGAAAGCGAGGGAAAAATGACGGTAAACGGCGCGTCCATGCTTTTTTATCAGGCGTACCGCGCCGACTGTATCTTCCTCGGCAGACAGTCCGACGAGGAAGAAGCGAAAAAACTTTGGTTTGAATTTCACGGAAATTCGGAGGATTAATTTATGAAACTGCTTGTTCTCAACGGCGTAAACCTCAACATGACGGGAGTACGCGAAAAGGGCGTTTACGGCGCGCAGACGCTGGAAGAAATCAACGCCGAGCTTGCCGCGTTCTGCAAGGAGCGCGGGCATTCCGTCGACTTTTTCCAGACGAACGAGGAGGGCGAGCTCTGTTCCCGAATTCATGCGGCGCAGGGCGTTTACGACGGCATCGTTCTGAACGCGGGCGCGTTCACGCACTATTCTTACGCCTTGCGCGACGCGATCGCGTCGGTTTCCGTTCCCGTCGTTGAAGCGCACATGTCCAATGTGCACGCGCGGGAGGACTTCCGCAAAAAATCCGTTCTGACCGAGGTCTGCCGCGGCGAAGTGCTCGGCTTCGGTAAGAACAGCTATAAACTTGCATTGGAGAGTTTCTGGTTATGAACGTCGTTCTTTGCGGCATGATGGGCGTCGGCAAGACGAGCGTCGGCATTAAAATTTCCGAACTTACGGGCAGGCGCTGGTTTGATACCGACGTCGTGATCACCGACCGCCACGGAAGGATTTCCGATTTATTCGAGTTTTACGGGGAAGCGCATTTCCGCGCGCTGGAAACAGACATCGTGCGCGAGCTTTCGGGTAAAGATAACCTTGTCATTTCCACGGGCGGCGGGCTGGTGTTGAAGCCCGAAAACAGCGAAATGCTCAAAAACGGCGGCAAGATTTTCTTTCTCCGCGCGCGGATCGACACGCTTCTCTCCCGCGTGCGCGCCGACGATTCCCGCCCGCTCCTGCGGGAAAAGACCAAAATGTCCGAACGGCTGGGCGAGCTCCTGCGCGAACGCGGTCCCGTCTACGAACACGTCGCCGATTATATCATAGATACCGACGGAAAGACGGTGGAAGAGGTCGCGCGCGAAGTCGTCGCGCTTGCGGAGCAGGCATGAAAACGGCGATCATAACGGGCGGGACGCGCGGCATAGGGCTTGATGTCTGCCGCTTGCTTCTGCAAAAGGGATACGCCGTAACGGCGACCTATTCCCGCGGCGAAGAGGACGCCCGCCGTGCGCGGGAGCTGCTGCCCGAAGCCCGCTTCGCCCGCGCCGACGTATCGGACGAGCGCGCCGTCGCCGATTTATTCGCAAATACGCCCGCGCCCGATATTCTCGTCAACAACGCGGGAATTGCTCTGTTTTCGCAGGTGCAGGATACTTCGCTCGGCGATTGGGAACGCGTTATGTCCGTCAACGCGGGCGGCGTGTTTTTGTGCTGTAAATACGCTGCAAAGAAGATGATTCCCCGCGGCAAGGGTGCAATCGTCAACTTAGCTTCCATTTGGGGGCAGACGGGCGGTAGCTGCGAGAGCGCGTATTCCGCCTCCAAGGGCGCGGTGATCGCCTTCACGAAGGCGCTTGCAAAGGAGCTCGCGCCTTCGGGGATCTCCGTCAACTGCGTGTCGCCCGGTGCAATCGATACCGTGATGAACGCCCGTTTGAGCGAGGAGGAGAAACGCCTTTTGTGCGAAGAAATTCCATTCGGAAGATTGGGAAGGGCGGAAGAGGTCGCGGAAGCCGTCGTGTTTTTGGCGGAGAGCGGCTATATTACGGGGCAGACGCTCGGCGTAAACGGCGGCATGCTGATTTGATTGCATGCATTCATAGCAACAGGCGGTTGCTTGCTTTTTGCCTTTCGCCGTGATACACTGAAAGAAAATCAAACGGTTCGAGGTGAATGCAATGGAAGTAAAGGATATTTTATTAGAGCTACGCAAGAAGAACAATCTGACGCAGGACGAGCTTGCGGAAAAGGCGTTTGTTACGCGGCAAGCCGTTTCGCGTTGGGAAACGGGGGAAACCACCCCGAACGTAGATACCCTGAAATTGCTTTCAAAGCTGTACGGCGTATCCATCAACACGCTTTTAGGTGCTCCCCGCCGATTGATCTGTCAATGCTGCGGTATGCCGCTCGAAGACGATACGACGAGCAGGGAGCCCGACGGTTCGTTTAACGAGGATTATTGCAAGTGGTGCTATACGGACGGAAAATTCGTGTATTCCGATTTGGGAGAACTTGTCGACTTCCTCGTCGGGCATACGGCGAACGAAAACTGGCCCGCCGAAAGCGCGAAAAAGTTTTACGAAGAACAGCTTCCCAAACTCAACCACTGGAAGAAATAAGAGTTTTATAAAGCGCGTTTTGCTCCTTTGCGGGGGCTGGGCGCGTTTTTTTCTGTGTTTTTTTGTAAAAAATCAAAATAAATTCCGAAAAAAAGAGGAGTTTTTCGTCGATTTGTCGAAATAATATCCGATGAAGGAAAAAACGTACGAAAAAGAGAGAGCTTTTCTTTCTCCCTATGCGAAAAAGTCGGAGGAGAGCTCGGGCAGGCAAAGAAGCGAAACGCCCTGCGCGATGCGCACCGAGTTTCAACGGGACAGGGACAGGATCATATATTCCAAGGCGTTCCTGCGTTTGAAGAATAAGACGCAGGTATTCTTTGCGCCCGACGGCGATCACTACATGTCCCGATTGACGCATACGCTCGACGTGAGCCAGATCGCCCGTTCGCTCGCGCGGTGTCTTTCCTTGAACGAAGATTTGGCGGAGGCGATCGCGCTCGGGCACGATCTGGGGCATACGCCCTTCGGGCACGTCGGCGAACGTGTGCTCGCCAAGCTCTCGCCGTGCGGATTCCGCCACAGCGAGCAGTCGCTCCGCGTCGTCGACGTGCTGGAAAAGGACGGCAAGGGGCTTAATCTTACGTTCGAGGTGCGCGACGGCATCGTAAATCATACCAAGAGCGGCAATCCTTCCACCTTGGAAGGGGCGGCGGTTTCGCTCGCCGACCGCATCGCTTATATCAATCACGACATCGAGGATGCACTCCGCGCCGGCTTTTTGAAGGAGGACGAGCTTCCGAAAGATGCCGTTTCCGTGTTCGGGCGGGATACGAGCGCGCGCATCAATGCCGCCATTCTCGATATTTACGCCGAATCGGAGGGAAAGCCGTTCGTGAAAATGTCGGAGGAAAAGCGGCAGGCGCTGGACGAGCTGCGCTCCTTCATGTTCGAGCATGTGTACGAGCGTTCAAACAGGCTCATTCAGGAGAGCGCGGAACGAATGCTCTGCGAGCTGTATACATACTTCACCGACCGCCCCGAAGAGCTTCCCGCGCTTTATCGGGCGACGTTGGAAAGCGAGGGGCGCGACCGTGCGGTATGCGATTATCTGTCGTCTATGACGGATAAGTATGCGGTATCGGTGTTCAAACGCCTGTTCGTACCGCGGGAGGGAAGCGTATGACGGATAGCGTATATTCCGATTTCTTGCGTACGCTCAAAGAAAAAAACGACATTGTGGAAGTCATCGGCTCCTATATCAAGTTGGAGCGCAAGGGATACGGCTATTGGGCGTGCTGCCCCTTTCACCACGAAAAGACGCCCTCCTTTTCCATTAACGCCGCCGACCGGTATTATCATTGCTTCGGCTGCGGCGTATCGGGCGACGTCGTAAAATTTGTGCAGGAATACGAAAACGTCGATTTCTTGCAGGCGGTTCAGATCCTTGCCGCCCGCGCGAAGTTGGACGTACCCGCTTACGACGATAAGACGGCGGAAAAGAACGCGGAAATCAAGCGCAAGAAGGACAGGCTGTTGCAGCTCATGCGCACGGCGGCGCGCTTTTACCTTAATAACCTCTATTCGGGAAGCGCGGAAGCGCATCTCGAATATCTTGCAGGTCGAAAATTACAGCCCACGACGGTGAAGAAGTTCGGCATCGGCGCTTCGCTTGATTTCACGTCGCTCCCGCAAAATTTGCTGGGGCAGGGCTTCACGCCCGAAGAGTGCGTGGAAAGCGGCGTTTGCGTCCGCTCCGACAGCGGACGGCTGACCGACGCGCAGGGCGAGCGGCTCATTATTCCCATCATCAACCAGATGGACGAGGTGATCGCCTTCGGCGGGCGGCTGTTGAAGAAGTCCGACCGCGCCAAATATAAGAACACGAAGGAAACGCTCCTGTTCAACAAGAGCAAGAGCCTGTTCGGAATCAACCTCGTCAAAAAACTTCGCCGCGCGGGTGGGCTGTCCTCGCTCATCATGGTGGAAGGGTATATGGACGCCATTTCCCTCTATCAGGCGGGCTTTCAAAACGTCGTTGCGAGCATGGGCACCTCGCTCACCAAGGAGCAGGCGCGCCTGTGCAAACGGTATTCGGAGAACGTGTTCATCAGTTACGACGGCGACTTCGCGGGACAGAAAGCCAATCTGCGCGGGCTGGAAATTTTGAAGGATGAGGGAATCAAGGTGCGCGTCGTACCCATGCCCGACGGGCTCGATCCCGACGACGTGATCAAGACTTCGGGCGCGGAAGGGTATAACGCCTGCCTCGAACGGGCGATGCCCCTCATCGACTTCCGCATTCACGCCGCGCAAATCAAATACGATTTGTCCAAGACGGACGAAAAGCGCGATTTCGTGCGGGAAGCGCTCTCCATCGTAAAGGAAGCGGAGAGCGCAACCGAGCGCGAGGAGCTCGTTAAAAAGATTTCCGAGGTTTCGGGTGTGAGCAGGTCGGCGCTCGCGCGCGATTTGGAATCGGTTCCCGCTTCTGCGGAAGAAAAGCGCGCGCCTTCGCCCGCTCTTCCGAAGGAGGACAATTCCGACAGGGAGCGCAAGGCGGCGCGGTTCATCATCGCGGCGTGCCTTCTGAATAAGCCTTACGCGCGTGCGTGCGATTTGTCCGAATTGGATTTCGGCAACGACGAGCTCCGCACGATTTCCGATTATATCCTAAAGGGTAGGGCGGAAGGGCGGATTCGCCCGAGCGGACTGTTCGATATTATGCAATCGGACGGCGAGCTTTCCGAGGTGCTCAATCTCGATTACGGCGATAACTTAGACGGCTTGCGCGCCGAACGGTACTTTTACGACAGCGTGCGCACCTTAAAGCGAAAGACGCTGAACGAGAAAATTTCCCGCGCGCGGGAAGAATTCGGCGCGGCAAAGACGCAGGAAGAGAAAAACGCCGCGCTCTTGCGGCTCAATGAACTGACCAAACGACTGAAAAACGGGTAACGGAGGAATCCATGAACATTACAGAGCAAAAACTCGGCGAACTGATCGAAACGATCGCCGTAAACTTCAAAATGAAGGGAAGCATTTCCACCAACAATCTCTGCGATTTGCTGGAAAAGTACGAGCTCACGCCCACGCAGATCGAAACGGTGTACAAGCAGCTTCCCGAAAAGGGCATTCAGATTTTCGACGAGGACGAACGCGACAGGGAACTGTTCGAGCAGGCGCTCTCCGACATCGGGCTGGACGACCCCGTCAAGATGTACCTTAAAGACATCGGGCGGGTGCCCCTTCTTTCGGGCGAGGAGGAAATCGAGCTTGCGCGGCTCATGCAGGAGGGGGACGAGATCGCAAAGCGCCGTTTATCGGAAGCCAATCTGCGGCTTGTCGTTTCCATCGCGAAGCGCTATGTAGGGCGCGGCATGCTCTTTCTCGACCTTATTCAGGAGGGCAATCTCGGGCTTATGAAGGCGGTGGAAAAGTTCGATTATCAGAAGGGCTTCAAGTTCTCCACCTACGCGACCTGGTGGATCCGTCAGTCCATCACCCGCGCCATTGCCGATCAGGCGCGCACCATCCGCATTCCCGTGCACATGGTGGAAACCATCAACAAGCTCACCCGCGTATCCCGCATGCTGTTGCAGGAAAACGGCAGGGAGCCTTCCCCGGAAGAGATTGCGGAGGCTATGGAAGTTCCCGTCGAGCGCGTGCGCGAGATTCAGAAGATTGCGCAGGATCCCGTTTCTCTCGAAACGCCCATCGGAGAGGAAGAGGATTCCCACCTCGGCGACTTTATCGAGGACGACAAGACGCAGACCCCCGGCGATTCCGTCGCCTTCATCATGCTCAAAGAACAGCTTCTCGGCGTGCTCGATACGCTCACCCCGCGCGAGGAAAAGGTGCTCCGTCTGCGCTATGGCATCGACGACGGCAAGCCCCGCACGCTGGAAGAGGTGGGAAGAGAGTTTAACGTAACGCGCGAACGCATCCGCCAGATCGAGGCGAAGGCGCTGCGCAAGCTCCGCCACCCCAGCCGCAGCAAAAAGCTGCGCGACTTCCTCGACTGATGACGGAGCGGCTGAAAGTCATTTGCTCGGCTATCCCGAAGGCGAGGCTGTTTGCCGACGTCGGCTGCGACCACGGTTACTGCGCGCAGTTCGCGCTCGAAAAGGGGCTGTGCGCGCGCGCTTATATCACCGACGTCAGCGCCGAGTGCCTTAAAAAGGCGGAAACGCTCTTACGGGAGGAAATTCGCGCCGGCAGATGCGTGCCCGTGTGCTGCAACGGATTGAACGGCATTCCCGAACGGCCCGACTGCGTGCTTATTGCGGGAATGGGCGGGGAGGAAATCGTAAAAATTCTATCCGTATCAATGCCCGACACGCTGTTGTTGCAGCCCATGAAGAATGCGGAAAAAGTGCGCGCGCATTTGTTGTCGCGCGGGTGCGAAATTACGTCCGACTATACCTTTTCCGCCGATGGGAAGTATTACGATTTGATTGCCGCGAAAGCTTCGGGCGGGGATACTTATTCCGATTGGGAAGTCGCCTTCGGGCGGGATAATTTGAAAAATCCTTCCTCCGCATTTCTTTCCAGGCTTCGGGCGGAAGAAAAAAAGATCCGCGCATATCTTGAAGCGCCCGCGCTCTCGCGGGAGAGCAGGGAGGAATTGCGCGAACGGCTTTACAGAATGGAGACGATCACCGATGCGTTTGACGACTGTTTATGAAATAGCGGACCAAATCGCCCCCTTTGCGCTCAGTAAGGAGTACTGCGCAAAATACGGCGCTTACGACAACAGCGGCATTCTCCTCGATTGCGGGGAGGATATTAAAAAAATTCTATTTTCGCTCGATTTGTCCTCCGCCGCCGTCGCGCGGGCGAAGGAGACGGGCGCGAATCTCCTGGTTACGCATCACCCCGCCGTATATAGCCCGCTGCATGCGCTGGGTGAAAACGAGGGCAAAAACGTGCTGCAATGCGCGCGGGCGGGGATTTCGGTCATTTCGGCGCACCTCAATCTCGACTGCGCGGCGGGCGGTATCGACGAATGTCTCATGTACGCCTTGGGCGGGAGCAAAGAGGAAGCCGTTATGGAACTAATTTCTGCGGGAGGCTATGGCAGAGTTTTCTCCGTTCCCGTATGCGGAATCGGGCAATTTGCGGCGCGGGCGCAGGCGAATCTTTCCGCGAAACGCGTATTCGTTTACGGAGACGCGCCCGTCGAAAGGGTGGCGAGCTTCTGCGGCGCGGGCTTGAACGAGGGGGCTCTCGCATTTGCAAGCGAACACGGTGCGGATACCGTGGTTTCCTCGGATATCAAGCACCATATCCTCGCCGAAGCGGCGGAGCGCCGACTCAACGTGATTGTTTTCACCCATTATGCGGCGGAAGATTACGGTTTTCACCGTTTTTATCAAAAAATAAAAGAAAAATCGGGCGTGCCCTGCGAACATTTCAGGGACGAGCGGTTCTTATAAGGAGTATATGTTATGTCGGTTTTGAACGAATTGTTGGAGTATCAGAAGGTAGACGCGGAGCTGAGAAAGATCGAACAGGAAATCGCGGGGAGCGAAGAGCGCAAAAAGTACGTTCAGGCGAAGAAGTTTATGGAGAACGCGGCACAGAAGCTGGAAGCGCAGGATAAACGCGCCGTCGATTTGCGCAACTCCGTGCAGCAGCTCACCCTTCGCTATAAAGAAATCAAGGAAACGATCGCCGAATATGCTTCTTTGGACGAGAACACGGAGGACGGCGGACAGATTTCCTACTACAAGCGCAGCGCACAGTCGCTTGCCGACAGTCTACGCGCGCTCAAAGGGGAAATAAACAAGCTCGTTTCCGAAATCGAAAGCGCGTGCGAAGAGTACAAGAAGATGAAGGAACAGACTATTTCCATGCAGAAACAGTCTAAGGACATCAACGAAAAGTATAAGGAAATGAAGAAATCGCGCGCGGGCGAGGTGGAAAAAATCGGCAAAGAGCTGGAAAAAATCGGCGCGAAGATTCCCGCGGAAACGCTGGAAAAATATAAAACAAAGCGCAAGGAGCGCATATTCCCCATTCTCGCGCCCCTTACGCCGCAGGAGCGGTGTATTTGCGGCATGGATTTTTCCATCGCGGAAAAGGGAAAGCTTTCGGGCGGGGGAGTCATCGAATGCGAGCACTGCCGCAGGTTTATCTATAAGCAGTAAACGGGAACGCGAATGCGGAGCTTTGCATAACATGTAGCGTATGCAGAACCTTGTCGCCGTCATTTCGCTGAAAAATATCGTTAATAACGCGGCGCGCGTTTCGGAATTGACCCGCGGAACGCCGCTCATCGCCGTCGTAAAGGACGACGCCTACGGGCACGGCGCCGAGCGCGTCGCGCTCGCCCTTCAAAATTCCGTTTCGGCGTTCGCCGTCGCGACGGTAGAGGAAGGCGTACGCCTTCGTACGGCGTGCGTGGATAAGGACGTGCTCGTATTAACGCCGCCCCTCTCGGAAGAGGACGCGCTCAGAAGCGCCGCATACGGCTTGACCGTTACCGTCGGTTCCTTTTCCTCGCTGTATCTCACGGCGCGGGCGGCGGAAAAGTTCGGTTTAAGCGTCCGCCTGCACTTGGCGGTGAACACGGGCATGAACCGTTACGGGTTTCGTCCCGCGCTTGTCGACAGAGCGTGCAGGGAATGTCTGGCGGCGGGACTTTCGGCGGAAGGCGTGTTTTCCCATTTGTACGCCCCGCACGACGAGGTTTCCCGCGGGGAACAGCTCGCGCTGTTTCGGGAAGCGAGCGCCGTCGTACGGGAATACTTCCCCGAAGCCGTGCGGCACCTTGCGGCAACGGGCGGTATCCTTTCGGGCGGAGAATATTTCTTCGACGCGGTGCGCGCGGGGATTTCCCTCTACGGGTATCTGCCGAACGGCTTTTCGGGTGATTACGGATTAAAACCCGCCATGCGCGTGTACGCGCCCGTCGCACAGAGCGGCAGAACGGTGGGAAGCGGCGCGGGATACGCGCGCGCCCGACTGAAATCCGGATACTTCCAGACGGTGCGCCTCGGCTACGGCGACGGCTTTTTCCGCGAAGGGATCGCGGGCGGCGTCGGGAAACTGTGCATGGACGCGCACGTGCGGGAAGGGCGGAACAACTTCGGACGGCGGCGGTTGGCAATCAAGGATATTTCCGCATACGCCGCCGAACACGGTACGACGGAATACGAAATCTTGTGCAATATCGCAAGAAAAGCGGTGAAAATATATGAATGAATTACAGTCGGAAAAAAGCGCGCTTCGAGCAAGCTGCGCGCAATTGCGGGAAACGCTCGTCGATACAGGGGCGGTAGAGGAGATAGCGGAAAACTTTTTCCTTTCTCCCTTTGCGGACAAGCAGAGCTTTTTCGTGTACTGCTCCTTTCGCACGGAAGTGGGCACGGAGGAAATCATAAAACGCCTGCTCGCCGAGGGAAAGACGGTTTGTCTGCCGCGCGTTGAGGGGGATAAAATGGTTTCGGCACTCTACACGGGGGAGCTGGAGCGCGGCGCTTACGGGCTGATGCAGCCGCCGCACGGCGAGGACAAGCCGTGCGAAGTCGCGCTTACGCCTCTCCTTGCTTACGACGAGCGCGGACATCGGCTCGGCTACGGCGGAGGGTATTACGACGCGTATTTTGCCGCCCGTCCCGAAATTTTGCGCGTGGGGCTCGCTTATGCGGGACAGGCGGTGCGCAAGCTCCCCGCCGACGAGAAGGATATACCGCTCGACGCGGTCATCACCGAGCGCGGCATCATCCGATTTACCGAGCGCGCTTTATTATTTTGATTCGGGAGAAAGATTATGAGCGAGAAAAAAGAACTCACCAAAGGGCGGCTCTTCTGGAAGATTCAGAAGGAGAGCTTTCGGCGTTCGGTTACCATTTATCTCATGTATCTGTTCATGAGCCTGCTGCTTTTGTCGTCGCAGGCGATCGGCAATACGGCGGCGCAGATCATTCTCGGAATTCTTTGCGTGCTCGGCGGCATGGCGTTCGACGCACACCTGAGCTATCATATCGGCGCCGACCATTACGACAGCTATATGGCCGGCTGCCTGCACCGCAAAAATGCGTTGTTCGGCATTCAGTCTGGCGGGGATCACCGCGTGGAGCGAGAATATCGCCCTTATAAAGGATTTTTGATCGGTTTTTACGCCGCACTGCCCGTTTTTGTGCTCGGCATTCTGGCGGGGCATTTCGGCGTAGGGGAAAATATATTCGGTTCGATCGCGGGCGTCGCGCTCGTCATGTTTGCGGGCTGGGCAATCATTCCAATCGCCTGGCTTCGCAACTTCGCTCATCTTAATTTGAGCTTTTATTGGACGCTTATTATGACGCTCATTCCCATTCTCGTGAGCGGTATCCTTTATATCGTCGGAGCTATGCTGGAAAAACGCAAAAAGCAGTCGGAAAACGAACGCATGGAAAAGGTGCGGGAGATTTCGGATAAGTCGCGCAAGAAATGAGGATCATCGCAGGAAAATACCGTGGGCGCGTGCTCGCGGAGTTTAAGGGGAAAGACGTCCGTCCGACTGCCGACAGGGTAAAAGAGTCGCTCTTTTCCATTCTTACGCCCCGCCTTGCGGGGGCACGCGTGCTCGACTTGTTTTGCGGGAGCGGCGCGCTGGGCATCGAATGTCTGTCCCGCGGGGCAAAAGAGGTTTACTTTAATGACAGTGCGGCGGAAAGCCTTGAGATTCTCAAAAAGAATCTGTCGCTCGTGGGCGAGCATGGGGAAATATCCCGCCTCGATTTCAGGGCGTGTTTATCGTCCTTGCGCGGGACGTTCGAGTTGATTTTTGCCGATCCGCCCTATGCATGCGATTATCTGCCTGAAATTCTCCGCATTGCGAAGGAACGGGATTTAACGGGCAAAAACGGGCTTATCATATACGAGAGCGAACGCAGCGAGCCCGCCGCAGAAGGTTGGCAAAAGGCGGACGAGCGCCGCTACGGCAGAACGTATCTCGGATTTTTTAGGAGGTCGGAACCATGAGAAAGTGCGTTTTTGCGGGCACGTTCGACCCGTTCACCGTCGGGCATGCCGACACGGTGCAGAAGTGTCTGCGGTTATTCGACGAGGTGATCGTCGCGCTCGCCGAAAATAGAAACAAGAACTGCATGTTTTCTCTTGCGGAGCGCGCGGAGATGATAAACGTTCTTTATAAAGAGGAGCAGCGCGTGCGGCTTGTCGAATGGAGCGGAGTCGTCGTCGATTTGCTCAGAAGGGAGCATACGCCTTTCTACGTGCGAGGCGTGCGCAACACTGTGGATTTGGAATATGAAAACGCAAACTTTTACGCGAGCAGGGATCTGGATAAAGAAATGGTAACGATTTATATTCCCGCCGAACGGGAACACGTTCACGTAAGCTCCACGCTCGTCAAGAACTGCATTTCCTTCGGCAAACCGTACGAAACTTATCTGCCCCCGGAAGTTTACGCATATCTACAAAAAAGAGGATAACCATGTTTGAAAAACAAATACTGATACCGTCTGCGGAAGAAATCCTCGCGGAGCAGCCCCTTCCCGAACCGCTCAAAAAAATCAAGCGCTCGCGCGACGATCTGTGCAAGGACGTCATTGCGGGGCGTTCGGATAAGCTTCTCGTCATCGTGGGCCCCTGCTCCGCGCACGAGAGCAAACCCGTGCTCGAATACGTGAGAAGATTGGGCAGGCTCGCCGCGCGCGTCGAAGATAAGCTCGTGCTCGTGCCCAGAATTTATACCAACAAGCCGCGCACGAAGGGCGTAGGGTACAAGGGCATGTTCTCCCAGCCCGACCCCGAGCACGGGGAAGATATTCTCAGAGGCATCCGCACCATCCGCGATCTGCATCTGCACGCCATCGAAGAATCGGGACTTTCCGCCGCCGACGAAATGCTCTATCCCGAAAATTACGCTTACGTGGAGGACGTGCTCACTTACGTTGCCGTCGGCGCGCGTTCGAGCGAAAATCAGATGCACCGTCTGGTGTCGAGCGGGATAGAAACGCCCGTCGGGATCAAGAACCCCATGGGCGGGAGCATCCCCGTTCTGCTCAATTCTATCTACGCAGCGCAGAGCCCGCAGGTGTTCAAGTACCGCGATTATCAGGTTTCCACGCAGGGCAACGAGTACGCGCACGCCGTGCTCCGCGGGCAGGTAGACAGTTACGGAAACGACATTCCCAATTTTCACTACGAAACGGTCATGCAGGTGTACGAGGGGTACAACGCGGGCGGCGGGGAACTGAAAAATCCCGCGATCGTCGTCGACGCAAACCACTCCAATTCGGGCAAGTGCTTCCGCCAGCAGATCAGAATCGTGGAAGAGGTCATGCAGAACCGCGTTTATGACGGCGATTTCAAGCGCGCCGTAAAGGGTTTCATGATAGAAAGCTTCCTCGTAGAAGGCAATCAGAAGCACGATACCGTGTTCGGGAAATCCATTACCGACCCGTGCCTCGGCTGGGAGGATACCGAACGACTCATCCTTGACATAGCGGAGAAGGTCTGAGATGGAACGCATCGGCTGTTTGGGCCCCGCGGGAAGCTATTCGGAAGCGGCGGTGAAAAAAATGTGTCCCGAAAGCGAGGCGGTTTTATGCCGCTCGTTTTCCGAGTCGGTCGCGCTACTTTGCGGCGGCGAGGTTTCCGCCGTCGTGCTTCCCATCGAAAATACCATTCAAGGGGGCGTGCGGCAGAATCTCGATTTATTGCAGAGTGCGGAAGAGCTATACGCCGTCGCCGAATATCTTCTGCCCATCGATCACCGCCTCGCACGGAAGGCGGGGGTAAAGGACGGAGAAATTTCGCGCGTCTTTTCTCACGAGCAGGCGCTCGCGCAGTGTTCGGAATATTTGCGTAAACATTTTCCGAACGCCGACCTCGTTTCGACACGTTCCACGGCGGAGAGTCTGTCTCTTCTCGACGGGCATTCCGCAGGGATCGTCGGCTCGCACGTCAGGGCGGACGGGATTATTTTGAGCGAAGAGAATATTTCCGACGAAAAGCGCAACTTCACTCATTTTTTGCTCGTAAAGCGGGGAAAGGAAAATATTCCGGAGCACACGTCCAAAATTTTCGTCTGCGCCGTGCTCGCGCACCGTTCTGGTTCTCTGTGCGAATTTTTACGGACGGTCGCCTCTTTCGGGCTCAACCTCACCAAAATCGAGAGTCGTCCGATCAAAGATATTCCGGGCGAATACCGTTTCTTTATCGAGTTCGAGGGCGATTACGCTTCGGGAAAAATTCAGTCGGCATTGCATCAAGCTGAAAAAGACTGCCGCTCCCTCCGTTTGCTCGGCGCCTATTAAACACCGAAAAGACAAGCGAGCGCGAAGCACAGAAGCGCGGCGAGGAGCGCTTGTAAAAATTTGATTCCGACAAAGGGAAGGATCTTAACGCCCGCGCGGGAAAGATAAGCCGCCTGCTGGCATAAAACGCACATGCCGCCGAACGTTACGAGAAAGCAGGAGAGCGCGAGGGAGAGGGGCGTTTTTCCGCCGCTCAGCAGCGCGCAGCCCGACGTCATTTCGAGGAGCCCCCGCAAAAAACCTTCTGCATATGCGGCGAGGGGGGAATGCCCGAACAGGGTGCCCGCAGGCGCGAATATGCCGAGGTCGGAAAGAATTTGTCCGAAGGCATAAAATAGCGCGATGAATCCGCCTACGCATAAAATGGAAACAACAGCTTGATATAAACTGTCGTAAAGCGCATTCAAGCCTTCGGGGCGAAAGGGCGGCGGCGCGGAAGATTCCTTCTTTCCGAAAAAGCGCAGAATAAAGCAAATCATGTATATTGCGGCGAGGTGGGATACGAGGAGTATCCATCCCGCCCGCGCGCTTTCGTACATGATATATCCAACTGTTCCGACGAGGAACATGGGGCCGGACGTCGAACATAAACAGGAAAGGCGGAAGGTTTCGCTCTGCGAGACGGCGCCGCGTTCGCGCAGGTCGCACAGCGTTTTCGCGCCGACAGGATAGCCGGAAAGCGCGCTCATGACGGCGGCGCATCCGCCCGCGCCCGATACGCGGAAGAGCTTTTCCGCCGCGGGGGAAATCTTCCGTGCCAAATACCCGTACGGTTTCATTTTCGTGAAGAGCGCGGTCAGAAAGAGAAAGGGGAAGGTCGCGGGGAGAACGTTTATCGCCCAAAGGGAAATGCCCGTACGTACGCTTTCGGCATATCGCGCGGGGAAGATCAAAAACATGACCATCGCAAGCGCGACGGGCAGGGCGGCTATCACGGAGGGCAGTCGTTTTGCGGCAAACATACTCACTTATACGTGCAAAAGGAGGATATTATGCGTAAAAAATTGGGACTTGCGCTCGGTTCGGGCGGTTCGCGCGGCGTGGCGCACGTCGGCTTTTTACAGGCGCTCGAAGAAAGCGGCGTCAAAGCCGACTTCGTTACGGGCTGTTCCATGGGGTCTATCGTAGGCGCGTGCTATTGTGCGGGCGTTTCTCCCGCGCAGATGAAGGAAGCGGCGCTTTCGCTTAGGCTTTCCCGCATTGCGTCGCTCAATATCGCGCCCATTACGTCTAACGGGCTGTTAAAAATGAATAAGGCGCGCAAGCTTCTTGAAGATATGATCGGCAACAAAACGTTTCAAGATTTGGATATTCCGTTTGCGTGCGTGGCGACCGACCTCGCGGAGGGAAGCGTCGCCGAGCTTTCCGAAGGCAACGTTATCGACGCGATCATCGCATCGAGTTCCATACCCGGCGCGTTCACGCCCGCGCAGATCGGGGAAAGAAAGCTGCTCGTGGACGGGGGTATTTTGGAGCGCGTTCCCACGAAGGAGCTGAAAAACATGGGCGCGGAAGTCATCGTGGCCGTGGACGTATTGGGCGATCTCACGGTGAAGAAAATGCCCTCCAATCTCGTGGATACGCTTCTTCGCTGCATCGACATCATGGATACGCGCACCACGCAGCGGAAGCGGCAAGCGCGCCGTTACGTCGATTTGTGGCTGGAACCCGATCTCGGCGCGATGGATCAGTACAAAGTAAAAAATCTTGCGTTTGCTTATGAGAAGGGGTATGAGCTGGGCAAGGAAAACATCAAAGAAATTAAGGCTCTGATAGGGAAATAATGGATTTATTCGATTTTAACGAGAACGAGGAACGCGCAAAGCCGCTCGCCGAGCGTATGCGCGCGAATACTTTGAAGGAATTCGTCGGGCAGGGACATATCGTCGCCGAAGGCTCGTTGCTTCGCCGCGCTATTTCGCTCGACCGTTTGGGGAGCTGTATCTTCTGGGGACCGCCCGGCTGCGGAAAGACGACGCTCGCCAATATTATCGCCGCGCAAACAAACGGAGAATTTATAAAGCTGAACGCCGTTAACGCGGGCGTAGCCGACGTAAAAAAAGCAGTGGAAAAGGCGCGCGACAATTTGAAAATGTTCAACAAGCGCACCTATCTCATGCTGGACGAGTGCCACCGATTCAATAAAACGCAGTCCGATTCCCTGCTGCCCGCCATCGAACAGGGTACCATCGTTTTTATCGGTTCCACGACGGAAAATCCGTACGCTTCCATGACGCCCGCAATCGTGTCGCGCTGCCGCGTGTTCGAGTTTAAGCGGCTTTCGACGGACGACTTGAAAGGGGCTCTTTTGCGCGCGCTTTCCGATAAGCGAAAGGGGTTGGGGGCGTACTCGGCGGAAGTGGATAAAGACGCGCTCGATCATATTGCCGTAACGGCGGGGGGCGATTTACGCACGGCGTACAACGCCTTGGAGCTTGCGGTGCTCACCACGCCGCCGCAGGCGGACGGAAAGATTCACGTTACGCTCTCCGATGCAGAGCAGTCCATTCAGCGCAAGGCGCTCTCCTATAACGAGGACTTATATTACGACATTCTTTCGGCATTTTGCAAGTCTCTCCGCGGGAGCGACGCGAACGCGGCGCTTTATTACGCCATGCGTCTCATCGAAGGCGGGTGCGATCCGCTCCTCGTTTTCCGCAGGCTGATCGCGCATTCGTCGGAGGACGTCGGTATGGCCGATCCGCAGGCGCTCGTTGTCGCGGTGAGCGCGCTCACCGCCTTTCAGAACATGGGCTATCCCGAAGGGCTTTTGCCGCTCACCGAAGCGATTATATATGTATGCGAGGCGGAAAAGAGCAACTCCGTCGTCATGGCGATGGACGGAGCGCGCAGCGACGCCGTTAAAAACCGCGACGACAATATTCCCGCTTACCTGCGCGACAGCTCCTTCGGCAGCAAGGAGATGAAGGCGCAAAGCCGCAAATATCTCTATCCGCATGAGTTCGGCGGCTGGGTGGAGCAGCAGTATCTGCCCGATTCCCTCAAAGGCAGGGAATACTACGTACCGAACGACAGGGGATACGAGCGGGAAGTCAAGAATATCAGAAAGAGAAAGGGGAAAGAGTAAAGAGATATAAAAAAGGACAGGCATTTTAGCCTGTCCTTTCTTTCATGAAATTTTTCAATTTTTCAAAGACTTTTTCGCCTTTTCCACGACGTTTTCCACCGTGAAGCCGAACAGCTTGAAGAGCTGGGGCGCGGGGCCGCTCGCGCCGAAGGTGGACATTCCGATGATTTCGCCCTTGTCGCCTGCGTATTTGTACCAGCTGTAAGGGGAGCCCGCTTCCACGCATACCCGCGCTTTGACCGCGGAGGGGATGACGCTCTCTTTGTATGCTTCGGACTGTTTTTCAAATTCCTCGAAGCAGGGCATGGAGATAACGCGCGCCTTGATTCCTTCCTTTGCAAGCTCGGCTTTCGCGCCGACGCACTGTTCTACTTCCGAGCCGCTCGCAATCAAGAGGACGTCGGGCGTGCCTTCGCAGTCCTCGAGCACGTAGCCGCCTTTGAGCGCCGCAAGTCCGCTGTTTTCGTATTGGGGCAGATTCTGGCGGGTCAAAACGAGCGCGGTGGGCGCCGTTCCCGTGAGTGCGGAAATCCACGCCGCCGCCGTTTCCTTACCGTCCGCGGGACGGTAAACCTTCATGTTGGGAATGGAGCGAAGCGCGATGAGCTGTTCCACGGGCTCGTGGGTGGGGCCGTCCTCGCCTACGCCGATGGAGTCGTGCGTAAGGATGTAGACGACGGGGATATTCATGAGCGCGGAGAGGCGCATCGCGTGCTTGCAATAGTCGGAGAAGATAAAGAAGGTGGAGCAGTAGCACTGCAAGCCGCCGTGCAGCTGCATACCGTTGGCGATCGCCGCCATCGCGTGCTCGCGGATGCCGAAGTGCATGTTTCTGCCCGCGTAGTTTTCGGGCGTGAAGTCGCCGTACGTGATGGTGTCGGTGTTCTTCATGTCGGAAAGGTTGGAGGGCGCGAGGTCTGCCGAGCCGCCGATAAGGTTAGGCACGAGCGCCGCGATTTTATTGAGCACGGTCGCCGAAGTCTGGCGGGTCGCCATTGGTTTGTCGAACCGGAAGAGGTCTTCGACCTTTGCAAGGTCGGGAAGCTCGCCCTTCATCG
Source organism: uncultured Christensenellaceae bacterium (assembly GCA_910586675.1). Classification (GTDB taxonomy): domain Bacteria; phylum Bacillota; class Clostridia; order Christensenellales; family Borkfalkiaceae; genus Gallimonas. The sequence continues at coordinate 100,740 of CAJUJO010000002.1, forward strand.
CGGCTTTATACGCTTTGGCAAGTTCGGGGTACTTTTTCTCGTACTTTGCGAACATCGCTTCCCACTCTTTTTGCGCCTTTGCGCCGCGCGCGCCCGCTTCCGCCGTATGTTTGAGAATATTCGCGGGAACCTCAAACGCTTCCGCGCACGGCCAGCCGAGCTTTTCCTTTGTCTTTTGCAGGTTTTCTGCGCCGAGAGGGGCGCCGTGGCACTTATGGCTTCCTTCGAGGGGCGTGCCGTAGCCGATTTTCGTCTTGCAGATGATGATAGAAGGCTTTTTCGTTTCCTTCTTCGCGGCTTCGATTGCCTTGCAAATTAATTCCACACTGTCGGGATTGTTCACGAGGTCTACATGAAGCACCTGCCAATTCTGCGCTTCAAAGCGCTTTGCAACGTCTTCTTTGAAGGTGATATCGGTATTGCCTTCGATGGTGATGTCGTTATCGTCGTAGAAAAGGATGAGTTTGCCCAGCTCGTGCGTTCCCGCAAAGGAGCACGCCTCGTAGGAGATGCCTTCTTCCAGACAGCCGTCGCCGCACAGCGCGTAGGTGTAGTGGTCTACGACGGGGAACCCTTCGCGGTTGTAAGTCGCGGCGAGGTGCGCTTCCGCTACCGCCATACCGACGGCGTTTGCAATGCCCTGACCCAGGGGACCCGTCGTCGTTTCGATGCCGACGGTGTGCCCGTATTCGGGGTGCCCGGGCGTCTTGGAGCCGAGCTGGCGGAAGTTCATCAGATCTTCTTTGGTGAGCCCGAAGCCGTACAGATAGAGGAGGGAATAGTCGAGCATGGAGCCGTGCCCTGCGGAGAGGATAAAACGGTCTCTGTCGTCCCACTTGGCGTCCTTATTGTTGAATTTCAGATAATTTTGGAAGAGCGCGTACGCGATGGGCGCGGAACCGAGGGGAAGTCCGGGATGTCCGGAATTGGCTTTTTGAATGGCTTCCGCGGAGAGAATGCGGATGGCGTTGATCGTAGTCTGTTTCATATGCTAAGCTCCTTAAATTATAATAAATTTTTTAACTTTTCGGTGTTCAGGAAAGGGTATTCCTTTAAGAAAGCGTACAGCTCGGCGGCGATTTTCTTAATTCCTCCCGCGCCGTCGCTTTCGAGGTTGACGGGCATAATGGGCTCGTGCAGGCTCATTCTCACGAGAGCCCACCCGTCGCCGTGCGCCTCGTCAAAGTTGATGCGCACGCCCTCGCGGTCGTCGGGAGAAGGCGAAAGGTAGTCCGTCTTTTTGACGAACGCCTTCAAGTCCTCGATAACGCCGCCTCCCAAAGCCTTGAAGTCGCAGTCGGGAATAAAACCGAGGCGTGCTTCCGCCGCTTCGGCGGGTTCGGGCAAATCGGCAATGAGCGAGGTAAGCTCCTTTCCCTCCTTCGCGCACTTTGCAAGCGCGATCAAAAGGCGGGTTACGAGGTAAGCTCCGTCGTCGAGGAAGTAGTTTTCGGCGAGTGCCGCGTGTCCGCTCGTTTCGATAGCGAGAGGGGAATATTTTCCTTCGGCATTTAAGCGCTTACTTTCGTTGATGACGTTCTTGTATCCGCGCTTGAAACGGTGGTGCACGCCGCCGCGGCTTGCGATAAATTTCGCCAATCCGTCGCTCGTAACCGAATCGGTTACGATGTACGCACCCTTTTTCTCTTCGAGAAGAATTGCCGAGATGAGCGCAATCAGGCGGTTGCGGTTGATCTCTTCCCCGTTTGCGGCGACCGCGCCCGCGCGATCTACGTCGGTGTCGAAGATAATGCCGAAGTCGGCTTTGTGTTTTTTCACCGCTTCGCACACCGATTGCATTGCTTCCGCGTTTTCGGGGTTGGGAATGTGGTTGGGAAACGCGCCGTCCGGCTCCAAGAACTGCGAACCCGTCGTATCCGCGCCGAGGGGCTTTAATACGAGTTCGGCATAGAAGCCGCCCGCGCCGTTGCCTGCGTCCACGAGAATGCGTTTGCCTTTGAGCGGTTCGCGTTCCCCGCACGCCGCGCGCACCTTGTCCACCAATCCGTCGGCGTACGTTTGAATATAGCTTCGCGTTTCCGTTTTGCCCGTTCCCGCGGGGAAGTTCCCTGCCGCCGCAAGCTCCAGAACTTCGGTAATATCCGCGCTTTCCAGTCCGCCCTCTTTTACGAAAAACTTCAAACCGTTTTTCTGATAGGGGAGGTGGCTCGCCGTGATCATCACCGAAGCGTCCGCGCCGAATCCGTCCTGCAACAGCATGAACATGGAGGGCGTGGAGGAAAGCCCCGTCAAAATCACGTTTCCTCCGCAGCCCGTGATTGCCTCTGCGACGAGCGCGGAAATGTGCCCCGCCGAAAGGCGCGAATCGTGCCCTACGGCGATCGTCGGCGATTGGATTCCCGTTTTCGCCGCCGCCCATACGTAAAAGGCTTTGGCGATGGCGGAGACCGCTTCGTCCGTCAGCGTTACGGGATCGTTTTCCACGCCCGCGATTGCCGTTCCGCGCACGTCCGTCCCGTTTTTGAGTTTTAAGAATTGTTGCTTTGTCATGATCCCCCTTGTCGACCGCGCGAGTTTTATCCGCGGCTCGTTATGGAAATATTATACAGGGAATTGCGCGGATTTTCAAGGGTTTTTCGGGAAAAAATCGGCGAAAACAAAACAAATCGAAAAATTTTCTTGCGGAACGGAAAAGGATATGATATACTGTTATACGGATAGTTCTTATTCCGTACCGCATATTGGAGAGATGCTTATGAAAAAATTTACTTTATCAACCGATTCCACCTGTGATTTGTATCACGATTTTCTCGCGGCGAACGATATTAAAATGGCGCCGCTCACGTTTACCGTGGAAAAAGACGGAAAGATGACCGATTATCTCGACGCGTTTACCGAATATCGGCAGTACGTGGATTTTTACAACCAATTGCGCGCGGGCGCGTTCTCGCGCACCGCGATGCTCAACTACGACGCGCACTATTCCCATTTTCTGAAAATGGCGGAAGAGGGTGCGAAGGACGTCGTGCACTTCACCATTTCCGGCGGACTTGCGCGCACGCACGAGGTTGCGGAGGACGCGGCGGCGGAGGTCAAAAAGCAGTATCCCGAATTCAACGTGTACGTCGTAGACCCTCTCACGGCGACGGTGGGGCAGGGCGCGCTCGTTCGGATCGCATTGAAATGGCGCGACGAGGGCAAGACGGCGAAAGAGACGTACGAATACTGTTTGAGTCTTCGCAATCACATTCAGCACTTCATCGTGGCGGACGATCTGCAATACCTCAAACGGGGCGGCAGAATTTCGGCGGCTGCCGCGGCGATCGGCGGCGTGATCGGAATCAAACCTATCATTTCTTTCGATAAAGAAGGGAAACTTTCGCCCATCGCAAAAGTGCGCGGCGTGCGCAAGGCGATTTCTTTCATCAAAGAGAAGCTGGAAAAGGAAGGTCCGGAGGAAACGGAAAAATACGTGTTCATCGTACATACCGATAACGAACCGGTTGCGAACGAGCTTGCCGATTATGTGCGCAGCCGCTTCGGGATAGAACCGTACGTTCAGATTATGGGGCCGGTCATCGGCTCGCACGTGGGGCCCAACGCCTTCGCGCTCGGGTATATTACCAAGAGCGAGCGCAATGACTTTTAACGCGTTGTTATTTCAAGGCGGAGAGAGGATCATGAGAGCGAAAAAACTTGTTGTTCTTCCCCTGATTTTGTTTGTATTATTTGCTTGCTTTGCTTTATTTTTTTCATCTCCGCGCGAGAAAGCGGAGGCCTCCGCAGAGCCGCATATAGAGGACGGACGCATCGTGCTCGATTCCGATTATTGGTTCGAGAGCGTGGACGTGCGTATTGAAGTCGGGCGCGACAAGAAGTACCGCATTACCGAAACGCTGAAAGTCGGTTTTATTTACGATATGCGCAATACGGGAATTATCCGCGATATTCAGCGCGTTTCGCAGACGACCCGCATTCGAGACGGAAAAAAGGAAAAGGGCGCGGAATATCTGACGGCAATTTCCGACGTTTCCGTTACCGTAAACGGGGGAGCGGCAAAGGTTACGCAGGAGCTTTACGACAACGGGCAATTTTATTCCGTGAAAATGCAGAAGCCGGACGAGAGCCGTTTCCCGAAAACCGACCAAAGCGATTTGGAAAATACCTTAAACACATTCGTTTTGTCCTATACCTACGACATGAGCGACGACAAGGTTTCGGGCTACGACGATTTCACGTTCGACGTGTTGGGCTACGCGATGGCGTTTACGCGGAAATTTCATGCGATAATTGAATTCTCCGAAGGTTTGCCGTCGGACGCCGACGTTTCCGCTCGCACCAATAAAATGGCGGCGTGGGAGCCGACGGAAGAGAACGGAGAGCATTTCACCGTAAGCGGTAATCGTATCGAGATGGCGGCGAAGGGATATTCCCAGAAGGAAAATGACATAAAGACGTACGGCTATACCGTGCAGGTGCTGCTTCCCGACGGATATTTCAGCGTCAGCCGCACCGTATTTCCGTATTATTTTGCGTTTGCGGGAGCGGCGCTTGCGGCGATTGCCGCCGGTATCGTTATTTTTATCAAATATGCTCCCCGAAAATTGGTCGAGCCGGTGGAATTCTATCCGCCCGCGGGCATGCGCGCTATGCGCTATTCTTCCGTCTGGAACGGGGGAGCGAGAAAGAAGGACGTCGCCGCGGTCGTCGTGCAGTGGGCTTCGGAAGGGTTCGTAACGCTCGAACGGGACGGCAAGAAGGATTTGATCGTAACCAAATTAAAGGATCTGACAGTAGACGGAAGCAAGGCGTTGCAGGAGGATTACGACGGCGGACTTTCGCCCGAAACGGTCGAATTTTTGAAGAAAAACGGCTGCAATGCGCTTCTGAATTCGGTGAACGAATATCTGGAAGACCGCAAGACGGGCGGCAGGGAGCGCGCGTACTTCAACGCCATGTTCCCTGCGGGAGATTACACGGGGAGCGAATCCTTCTCTACGAAGAGCATGCGGTTCGGCGCTTATCCCGCGCGCGCAAGAAAGCTCGCAAGCGAAGCCGATCGCCTGAAAGCCGACGCCGATACGCCCGATCCGCTCAAACCGCACAGCAAGCGCGCGCACGTCCTTTTGACGGTGTTTATGCTTGTGCCCATGCTCATGGCGCTCGTCTATTTCTGCATTCTGAATATGTCGCCGTTGCCCGCCTTTTTCTTCGTCTTTATGGCGGCGGGAACGTTCGTCGGTTCCATGCAGGCGCGGCAGCGTTTAACGTGGCTCATGTATATTTTTCCTCTAGCATTTATGGCGCTTCCGCTGTTTGCGTTTTCTTCCTTCCTTTACATGCCGCTCTACGATTACGCGGGACTTTTGTGGATCTCGCTCGTTTGGTGGGCGGCGGGCATGGTCATGCTGCACTTCGTGCGCAGGCGCTCGCCCGAAGCGGAAAAGCAGCTCGAAAAAATGCGGGGGTTCCGAAATTTTTTGCTGACGGCGGAGCTTTCCCGAATCGAAATGCTGCTCGACGAAAATCCCGACTACTATTACAACATCATTCCCTATTGCCTTATCATGGGTATCAGCGATAAAGTGGCGAAGCGGTTCGAGCCGCTGAACATCGCGGCGCCCGAATGGGCGCGGGACATTCCCGTCGCCGCGTTTTCGAGCTTTTCCCATTCGCTGTCCTCTTCTTCGGGAGGTGGTTCTTCCGGCGGAGGCGGGGGCGGACACGGCGGCTCTTCGGGAGGCGGCGGAGGCGGCGGAGGAAGCCGCAGCTGCTGATGTTTACAAGGAGCGATTTATGAAATCAACAAAAAATTTTACGGCGGCGCTGTGCGCTGCCGTTTGTATGCTCGGCTGCGCGGCGTTCTCCGCCTGCGGGGAAGACGATTCGGTAAGCGCAACGCTTCTGGAAAGTGATACGACGCACGTCGTCATTCAGGCGGCGCAGACGAAAGGCAGTTTGTACGACGGGATGAAGGAGCTTTCTTCGGCGGGTTGGTTTTCCTTTGACGGCACGGGCGGGAAGGATGACTTTTTTATTACCGTCCTCAACGGAAGGGAGCTGCAAGGCAGAGAGTATTGGGCAATCTACACTTCTCTCGGCGAGTACGGGGGCGTTTCCTATTCCTCTGCGGAATACGGCACGTTCGATTATAAAGGAACGGTCTGCGCCATGGCTTCCTACGGTTGCTCGGGCCTGCCGCTCGTAGAGGGCTGTTACTACGTGATTGCCCTTTCGGAGTATTGATGACGGAGGCAAAGGGCCGTTCCGCCGTGCGGGAAATTGCGTCGTGCGCCGTAATGACGGCGTTCCTTCTCGCCGTTCAGCTGGCGCTGAGCGCCGTTTCCGGCGTGGAGCTCGTAACGGCGATCTTTCTCGTATTCTGCTATACGTACGGGGCGAGGGCGGGCGTTTTGACGGCGACGGCGTTTTCTCTCCTGCGGTGTCTGATGTTCGGTTTTTTCCCCAACGTCGTCGTACTCTATCTCGTATATTATAATCTGTTTGCGCTGATATTCGGTTTTGCGGGAACAAACCGCGGGGGGATTGCCGTATGGTTATGCCCCGTTTTGCTTTTGTTTCTCGCGGCGTTCTGCGTATATTTCGCCGTTGCGGGGGTGCGGACGAGCGCGCTTTACAGGGAACGAATATCCGTTATGTTGTGGGTGCTCTTCGGAATTGCATGCGTGTTTGCCGTATTTTGGGGCGTTCTCTTTGCGGTCGGAAAAGAGCGGGGGCGCGCGGGCAGGGAGCTCGTGTCCGTTACCGTGCTCGCCGTTTTCTGCACCGTTTGCTTTACCCTTCTCGACGATTTGATCACGCCGCTCTTTTTTGGGTATTCCGCAGATGCCGCGGCGGCGTATTTTTACGCAGGCTTTTTCTCGATGCTTCCGCAGACGGTCTGCGCCGCAGTCAGCGTGTTTTTCCTCTTTCCGCCGCTGCGGAAAGTTTTTTCGGCGGCGGCAAAAAGAATATAAATTTCTTTCAAACGTTGGACGAATTCAAAAAGATATGGTATAATGTACCATATCTTATTTTTTACGGAGCAAGTATGGCAAAGGACAATCAGTTCGTATCTCAAATCGCCGATATCGAGGAGGATTTTCCCCAATGGTATTCGGACGTCGTGTTAAAGACCAAGCTCGTCGATTACGGCCCCGTAAAGGGCACGATGGTCATTCGTCCGTACGGCTATGCCATCTGGGAAAACATACAAAAACAGTTCGATCTGCGCTTTAAGGAAAGCGGGTACGAAAACGCCTATTTTCCGCTCCTCATTCCCATGAGCTTTATGACGAAGGAGGCGGAACACGTGGAAGGCTTCGCACCCGAGGTCGCCGTCGTAACCCACGCGGGAGGGGAGAAGCTCGCCGAGCCGCTCTGCATCCGCCCCACGTCGGAGACCATTATCGGCACGATGTACGGCAAATGGATCGAGAGCTGGCGCGATCTGCCCGTGAGAATGAACCAATGGGCGAACATCATGCGCTGGGAAAAGACGACGCGCCCCTTCTTACGCACGAGCGAATTTTTATGGCAGGAAGGGCACGCCGTATTTGCAACCGCGGAAGAGGCGGAAGAAGAAACGCAGAAAATGCTTTCCGTTTACGAAGAGTTCGCTAAAACCTGCCTTTCCATGCCCGTTCTTACGGGCAGAAAGACGGAAAAGGAAAAGTTTGCGGGCGCCGTCGCCACCTACGGCATGGAAGCTATGATGCACGACGGAAAGAGCCTGCAGTCGGGTACTTCCCATTACCTCGGCCAAAATTTTTCCAAGGCGTTCGACATTAAGTTTACCGATAAAGACGGAACGCAGAAGTACGGATACACCATGTCGTTCGGCGTTTCCACGCGGCTCATCGGCGCGCTCATCATGACGCACGGCGACAAGCGCGGGCTGGTGCTTCCGCCCGTCGTCGCGCCCGTGCAGGTCGTTATCGTGCCCATCGCGGCGAAGAAGGAGGGCGTCCTTCAAGCGTGCGCGGCGCTCAAAGAAAGGCTCGCAAAGGCGGGGGTGCGCGTTCTTCTGGACGACAGCGAAAATTCGCCCGGATGGAAGTTCAACGAATGGGAGATGAAGGGCGTTCCGCTCCGCATCGAGCTCGGGCCGCGCGATCTGGAAGCGGGCAAGATGCTCGTTTGCAGGAGGGATACGCTGGAAAAGACGGAGCTCGCTTTGGAAGGCGCGGAAGCGGGAATCGCGGAGCTTCTCTCCGCGGTATCCGAAACGATGTACGAAAGGGCGCTCGAACGCATGAACGGGCGTATTGTCGACGCGGAAACGCTCGACGCGCTGTTAGACGGCGTGAACAAGGGAAATTTCGTGCGTGCGGGCTGGTGCGGCTGCCGCGCCTGCGAGGATAAAGTGAAGGAGTTCGCGCAGGCGACCTCGCGCGTGTTCGCAAAAGAAAACAACGCGAAAAATTGCGTCGCTTGCGGGAAAAAATCGGAGCATACCGTCATCTTCGCGAGGGCATACTAAGAAATATGGCATACCGTTACGAAACACATTTGCATACTTCGCTCGTCAGTGCGTGTTCCTGCTTTACCCCGCGGGAGATTGCGGAAAAATATGCGCGGCTCGGGTATGCGGGAATTTTCGTAACCGACCACTTTCTGAACGGAAACACCACGGTTCCGCGCACGTTCGGCTGGGAAGCGCGTATTGACCTCTTCTGCGCGGGCTACCGCGCCGTCAAGCAAGAAGCGAAGGAGCTTGGGCTTTCGGTGTTCTTCGGATTGGAGTATTCCTATAAGGGCACGGATTTCCTCGTTTACGGGTTAGACGCGGAGTGGCTGCTCGCTCATCCCGAAATCATGGATATGACTTTGCGGGAGTTCTGCGCGTTCGCCCGGAATGAGGGCGGGCTCGTCGTACAGGCGCACCCTTACCGCGAAGCCGATTATATCGATCATATCCGACTGTTTCCTTCGGACGTGGACGGGATAGAAACGATGAATGCCTGCCGCACCGCGCGGGAAAATTTCCTCGCGGAGACGCTCGCCAAAGCGTACGGACTGTCGCAGACGGCGGGGACGGACATTCACACGCGCGCGCAGAAAACGCTCGCGGGAATGGAGTATGAAAAGGAGTTGCCGTCGGAACGGGAATACGTGCGGCGGGTAAAATGCGGCGAAGGGAAAATTTTTACCCTCGCCGACGGAGGAGAAATATGAAACATACCGATATCTATGATATTTTGAACGGAAAGGTCGGGCTCGGGCAGACGGTTACCGTCTGCGGCTGGGTGCGTACCTTCCGCGATTCCGCAACGGTCGCCTTTTTGGAAGTCGCCGACGGGACGAGCTTTTCCCGTTTGCAGGCCGTCGTCGATAAAAACGCCGTCGCGCTCGATTCCGAATGCGCCAAGAACGGCGCTTCCGTCTGCATAAAGGGAGAAATCGTTAAGGCTTATAAGGGAAACGGCGTAGAGCTGAACGCGCGGGAGGTAACGCTGCTCGGCAAATGCCCGCCCGAATATCCCATTCAGAAAAAGCGCACCACGCTGGAATACTTGCGCGGCATTCCGCATCTGCGCCTTCGCACCAACACCTTCACGGCGGTGTTCCGCGTGCGTTCGGTCGCAGCGCAGGCCATTCACCGCTATTTTCACGAGAACAGATATTATTATATGAACACGCCCATCATCACGGCAAGCGACTGCGAGGGCGCGGGAGAAATGTTCCGCGTTACGACGCAGCCGTACGACGCAAAGGCGGGTTCGGAAGAGGAATATTACAAGAACGACTTCTTCGGCAGAAAGGCGGGGCTTTCCGTTTCCGGTCAGCTGGAAGGGGAGGTCGCGGCGACGGCGTTTTCCAAGATCTACACCTTCGGGCCGTCCTTCCGTGCGGAAAATTCTAACACCACCCGCCATCTTTCGGAATTTTGGCACATCGAGCCGGAGGTCGCGTTTGCCGAGCTCCCCGACATTATGGAAATCGCCGAGGATATGATAAAGTACGTCATCCGCGCCGTGCTTGAAGAGTGCCCCGAGGAAATGAACTTTTTCGACAGCTTTATGGAAAAGGGTTTGAAGGAAAAGCTACTCAACGTGGTAAACAGCAAGTTCGGCGTAATTGATTATACGGAAGCCGTGGAAATCCTTAAAAAGGCGGACGTGAAATTCCAATACCGCGTGGAATGGGGGAGCGACATTCAGACGGAGCACGAAAAATATCTCACCGACGTCGTATTCAAAAGGCCCGTGTTCGTCATCAATTATCCCAAGGAAATCAAGTCCTTTTATATGAAGCAGAATCCGGACGGAAAAACGGTCGCGGCGACCGATTTACTCGTCCCCGGAATCGGGGAAATCATCGGTTGCAGCGAGCGCGAAGCCGACCTCGATAAGCTGCTCGCCGCCATGCGTGCGCGCAAGATGGACGAGAGCGCTTACAAACAGTACCTCGATTTGCGCGTGTTCGGCAGCGTGCCGCACAGCGGGTTCGGGCTGGGCTTCGAGCGGTTCGTCATGTACGTTACGGGTATGGAGAACATCCGCGACGTAACGCTCTTCCCCCGTTCCGTCAATAACATCATGTAACTGTACCCGCGCCTGAAAAGGCGCGGGTTTTTTGCGGCGGCCAATACAACTGAAAAAAGGACAAATAATGAAATAAGAGGCGCAATACGAGCATTGCGAAAAATACGGCGTCAACCGTATGACGTACTCGCTCGAAATGGCAATCGGGTTGTATAAGTCAATCGTCAGCGTGATTCTGCTCGTTTCCGGCAATATGATAAGCAAAAAACTGACGGGAAGGGGGAATTTCTGATAACGTCCGGCCGAATATGACGGGACTTCTCGATATCTTTTGCCTTCCGGTGTGTTGCACGGTATTATTATTTTATGCTCGGTAATTTTTCGGGCTTGTTTGTTTACAAGAATTTTGATATTGGAACAATTTACGCAAAAACGCTTGACCGCATGGGGGGGGGGTGCGTGATATAATAGCTTTGTCAAAATCTTCCGCTCAATATTTTTAATAAGCTGCGGAGTTTAGCGCGCATGTGTTAAAATTATACAGAAGAAGATCCGCGGCGTTTTGGCGGCGGAGGGGATCATGAGAGAATTTTTCAAGAACAGTTTTCCGTATTTCAAAAAATATTTACCTATCCATATTCTCGCTACGCTGCTTGGCATGGCGAGAATGCTCATTCTGCTCGTAACGCCGCAGGTGATTTCCCTGCTCGTGGACAGGGTGGTGAATCCCGTGCTCGGCGCGGAAGTGAAAAATAGCCAAAGCGTTTTTCTCTTTTTGATTGAGGGGATTCCGTCGGACGACTACGCGCGCATTTTTTGGGTGCTCGCGGCGACTCTCCTCGTATTCGCCGCAATATACTTCGTCTGTTTCTATCTCAAATGGAATCTTGCGCACTATTTTTCCTTGAAGAGCGAGCTTAGAATGCGGGTGGACGCGCTCAATAAAGTCAATTCGGCGAGCGCGCCGCTTCTCGCAAAATATCCTGCGGGCGATTTGGTGCTCATTACGACCAAAGATCCGCGCGCCGTCCGCGATATGTACATCGGCACCGTGCAGTTCATGTTGGACAATATCTTTTATATCGTGTCCTGCTCGATTTTTTTGTTTCAGATCCATTTTTCCCTTCTTTTTCTGCCGCTTGCGGGCGGAATCGTGTTAGGTGCGATCGTCGCAATGTATCAAAAAAAGATCGGTAAGCTGTACGAGAATATCTGGAAGGATTCCGCCGCACTCTCTACGACGGTGCAGGAAAGTATTTACGGCGTTCGGACGGTAACGGCGTTTGCGAAGGAAGAGGAGCGGCGCAAGTACTTTTCGCGCGACAATGAAAAGCTGTTTGCGACCAACGTAAACGGGGTGAAGCTTTTTTCCCGCCGCGGCATGTGGACGCACCTTGTGCGCACGCTCGTAACCTGCGGCGAAATCGGACTCGCCGTCTATCTCGGCTTAAACGGTTTTATCACGGCGGGCGCGTTTACGGCGGTCATCGGATATATCGGAACGCTCCTTTGGCAGTTCACGGGCTTGCTCAGCAACATCAACGGCGCGCAGCGCAACTTCGTAAGCGCAAAGCGCTTTTTCGGATTTTTGAACGATAGGGACGAGGTTGCGGAACAATACGGCGAAGAGGTTCCGTCCACTGCGCCGAACGTGAGTTTTCGCGGCGTGAGTGTAAAAAACGGCGAAAATTATGCGCTGGAAAAAATTGATCTGGAACTCCCTTACGGAAAGAAGCTGGGCGTCATGGGCAGGACGGGGAGCGGAAAAACGCTCCTCTGCAAGCTCATGCAGGGTTTTGCCGAGGCGGACGAGGGCGAGATTCTGATAGACGGAAAGCCCGTTCACGCATACGGGCGCGACGCGTTGGCGCGCGCTTATTCCTACGCCATGCAGAGCGTGTTTCTATTTTCCAATACCATTTCCGCCAATATCGCGCTATACGATCCGTTCGCGGGCGAGGAAAAAATCAGGCGGGCGGGGAAGCTCGCCGAGGTGGACGAGTTCGCGCTCCGCTTTCCCGAAGGATACGAAACGACGGTTGGCGAAAAGGGGTTCGGACTTTCGGGCGGGCAGAAGCAGCGCATTTCCATTGCGCGGGCGCTCTTTAAGGACGCGCAGATCCTCATTTTCGACGACGTAACGAGCGCGCTCGACCTCGATACCGAACGCAGAGTTCTCCGCAATCTCGAAGGGGAGTGCGGAGATAAAACGCGCGTTCTCGTAACGCATCGCGCGACGGCGCTCAAAAACTGCGACGAAATTATTTTCCTCGACGAAGGTAAAATTATCGAGCGGGGAACGTTTGAAGAACTCATGGCTCTGGGCGGAAATTTCGCGGAAATATACAACCGCCAGATCAGAGAGGTGGCGTATGAAAAATAACCTTTATTATCAGGACGAATATATTAAAGAAACGTTTAATATGAAAATGTTTCTACGCCTGTTCAAGAGCGCGTACAAGCATAAAAAACAGTTCTGGGGCTGTGTATTTATCGAGCTGTTCACGAGCATGCTGTCTTTGGTGCCGAGTATTATCTATTCCTTCATCGTGGGAACGGTATTCCCCGCTGACGGCGTATTGTCCGAGCATTACCTGCTTGCGGCGGGACTGGCGGTCGGCGGGCTTGCCGTCGTCTGGGCGGGGCTTATCATAGGATATTATTTTGAAAATATATGGCCTATGCGTTTCGCGCACACGCTGTGTTCGGAATTGCGCGCCGATCTCTTCAACCGTTTGACGAGTCTTTCCTTTCACTATTTCGACACGCACTCCACGGGAAAAATTCTTGTCCGCGTAACCAATTACGTCGACGAGCTTTCCCAGTTGTTTGCCAACCTTTTTTATCTGCTTTTGTATTTTACGGGCGTTATAACGATCGGTGTAATCTGGACGCTCGTTCTCGATTGGCGCGTAGGCGGCGCCGTCTTACTCGGATTCGTGCCGCTCGTCGTCGCAATGTATTTTCTGAGCCGCGCCATTCACCGCCGCGCGGGGAGAGACAGAAATAAGAATTCCAACTATACGGCGTTCGTTGCCGAGAATATCAACGGCGCGGAAGTGGTGCGCGCTTACAACCGCGGCGCGCTCAACGGCGAAGTTGCGGAGCAGCTCTTCGGCGAATACGCGAAGGCGTTTATGCGTACGACCAACGTAAGGGAAGCCTTTTTCCCGCTTGCCCACGGATTTTCCAACGCCGTATGTACTTGCATCGTTTACGGCGTTTCGCTCGCGGTCGCGCTTACGGGCTGGGGCGGCACGCTTGCGCTCGGCACCGTCGTTGCCATCGCGTCCGTTCTCGGGGAAGTAACGGGCAGCGTGGGCGCGCTGTGCGAAAATCTTTCCGATTTGTTTACGCTCTCCACCAATATCGAGCGAATATACGACACCATGGATACGCCCGTGGATATTACCGACGGAGAAAACGCTGTTCCTTTGGAACACTGTAAAGGCAACGTCGCGTTTGAAAACGTAAATTTTTCCTACGTCGAAGGCGTACCCGTTCTCAAAAATTTTACCCTTGCGGCGGAAGCGGGGCGGACGGTCGCGCTCGTCGGGGCGACGGGGTCGGGCAAGACGACCATCGTCAATCTTTTGAGTCGGTTTTACGATGTCAACGGCGGCGCCGTTGTCATCGACGGCAAAAACGTCAAGGATTATACGCTGAAATCTCTGCGAGAAAACGTGGGCGCAATGATGCAGGATACCTATATTTTCAGCGGAACCGTCCTCGATAACATTCGCTTTTCCCGCCCGCAGGCGACGGACGAGGAGTGCATCGCTGCGGCGAAGTCGGCTTGTGCCGACGGCTTTATTTCCCGTCTGCCCGAAGGGTACCAGACCTTTATTTCGGAAAATTCCGCGCTCTCGGGCGGAGAGCGTCAGCTCTTATCATTCGCGCGGCTCATTCTCGCCAATCCGAAAATTATCGTTTTAGACGAAGCGACCAGTCATATCGATACGCAGACGGAATTGGAGGTACAAAAGAGCTTGAAAACGCTGTTAAGCGGGCGGACGAGCTTCGTCATTGCGCACCGCTTATCTACCATACGCGGCGCGGATAAGATCGTCTTTTTGAAGGACGGCGAAATCGCCGAGGAAGGCACGCACGAAGAGTTATTGAAAGAAGGCGGATATTATGCGGATATGATTCGCTCTGCCGCCGTATGATATCGGGAGGGGGGATTTTATGAAACTCGTTTTATTCTGCGATTACGGGCTGGACGACGCGGCGGCGACGTACGACGCGCTTTCCCATGCAAATGCGGACGGATATGAAGAGGTGCACCTCGTCGCAGTCGCGGGCAACGTTCCCGCCGCAGTATCTCTCGTCAATGCAAAAAAGCTCGTCGCGCACTGCGATTTTGCGCGTCCGACCGTATATATCGTCGATACGACGGATGAGAAACAGCCCGCCGAATACCTCAAAGACATTCACGGAAACGACGGCATGGGCGATTTGTTCCCGATAAAAGAACCTCGAAACGCGCGCGTCGTAAAATTTTCCGATTGGCTGGCGCGCTTTTCGGGGGAATACGATTTTTTGAGCTTGGGTCCCATGACGCTCGTCCCCGCACTTTTGAAAAAGGCGCGCCCGCGCAGGTTTATATTCATGGGCGGGAATATCGCGGAGATTCCCAATTTCCGCGGCTATGAATTCAATCACGCGCTCAACAGAAGCGCTTTTTCCGAATGCGCGAAATTTGTGCACGTTGCCGTTACCATGGACACCTGTCGGCATCCGCTCTTTAATATACAGCAAAAGGAGATTGCGGGGGAGGATATTCCGCACAGAATCGTTCGGCGCTCGCGCGAGCTTACCTTCCGTTCGGGCGAGGTCGGCTGTTACGTGTGGGACGACGTCGCGGTCAAAGCGCTTCGCCATCCCGAGTGGTTTGAAACCGAAGTCCGAACGGATCAGGACGGCAACGAGCTTATCGTTGCAAAGTATATTTACGGGAAGGAATATCTCGAGATATTAGAAGATTAACAAAGAAACCGCAGCGATAAGTTGCGGTTCTTTTTATCGAAATAAGAAAATTGTAGGAAAAGTGTACTTTTCCTACAATGCCCAAAAATTGAATTTTTCGCAAAAAGGCTTCGTTTTGTCCTTTTATTATACCATCTTCGTCTTATTTCGCGCAAGTATTTGAACGGAGGAAAGTGTTCTTTAATTACAACGAGGGCTGGAAGAAGATGAGTAATGCGTTATGGGAAAATTTTTTCGAGCATTACCAATATGTATTGTTCGGATGGAGTATGAACGTTTTGTGGCAAATAAAAAAGCGTTCTGGAATATAAAAAGCGTACTTCCCGTAGGGACTATAAAAAGCGAAGAATTTAAAAATTCTTCGCTTTTTATAATTGATGATAAATTGAAATTTAACCGATAAAAACGACGGTATCAATGTTTCCACGGACGACTTTTACCAAGCCACCCATTTTTATGCCAATACTCACAGTCAAGTCCCGTCCCGCCGCTTTTTCGCGCTTTTTTCTGAATAAGACGACTCAACATAAATTTGATTTTTGTAATAAGTTTCGTGTGTGCGGGTTTGGCATAATTGATTTTAGCGAATCGACCGGAAAGTTTATTTATCTTTTCGGTTAACTTTTTACGCTTCTTTTCGGAAAGATTATCCCAAACAATGTCATTCATAAGAGCGCCGTGAAACATACCGATTTTCGATATACCCCACCAAGACAAACTGTGTTTTATATCTTCCGCCGTTGACTTTGCACCTGCGCCCAGACATTGAGTAATAATGACTGCACGCTTACCGAACATTTCGGGCGCGGGTCTATGCGGCATCCAACGATAACCGAAATGATCTAATAATGCTTTCATTGCGCCTGTTGCGTGCATAACGTATGCAGGAGATGTCAGGACAATCAAATCGGATTCGAGAAACGATTTTTCGATTTCATTTATGTAAGCAAAATCCTTGCAGTATTGTTCGCCTTTCATAAAGCAGCTTGTACAGCCCATACAAAAAGACGGGCAATCTTTCGGCAAATAAAACTCAACTACGTCTGCGCTTTGAAGGTTTTTCAGAAAAACCTCCTTTAAGTGATATGTAACGCCGTGTTTCTCTGTGCCGTTTATCACTGTTATTTTCATATAATCTCCACTAAATTACTGTTTATCGCTCTATTATTATACAACAACCTAATAAAAAGGTAAAGGAAAAACGCACTTACCTTTCTTGCAAGGTATAGTGCGCTATACTTACATTCTGTTCCTGTGGTAAAATTCCCCATGGGAACTACGGTAAATGCGAACACCTTTTTATATTGCTATGTTATAATACTAGCGAAAAAACTTGCTTGCAAGGTTTTTTGAGCGCCGTATTCAAACTTTGATGCGTTTTTCTCGGGAAAAACAGCGGCGCGCAAGCAACGCAAAAAAATCTTTTGATTTTTTGCATTGCTATGTTATAAAACTCTGACACGGATGATGCCTGCAAGGTTTTTGATAAGGTCGATGCTCGAGGCGCTCGGATTATCGTCCAGATCGAGAATGAGATAGGCGTATTCGCCCTTGGATTGATCCTGCATGTGCGCCACGTTGATGCCCTGCGAGGAGACGATCGCAAGGATCTTGGAGAGGATCTCCTTTACGTTCCTGTGGAGAACGCACACGCGTGCGGCGCTCGTCTTGGGCATGGAGACGGAAGGGTAGTTCACGCTGTTTATAATATTTCCGTTTTCCAGATAATCGACGAGCTGTTTTGCCGCCATATACGCGCAGTTGTCCTCCGCTTCGGGCGTGCTCGCGCCGAGGTGGGGCACGCAGAGGATATTTTCCCTGCCGAGCAGGCTCTCGTCGGGGAAGTCGGTGATATAGCGGGAAATTTTTCCGTTTTCGACGGCGCTTATCATATCGGCGCTCACGACGAGCTCGCCGCGCGCATTGTTGATGACGACGGTGCCGTCCTTGCACAGTTCAAGCGTCTTGGCGTTTACGAGTCCGCGCGTATCGGGCGTGAGGGGAACGTGCAGAGAGATATAGTCGCACGTGCGGAAAATTTCGTTGAGATCGGAGGTGAACTGCACGCGGTTGTTGATGAGCCAGGCATTTTTTACGGAAATGAAGGGGTCGTACCCGACGACGGTCATGCCGAGGTCTACCGCGGCGTTTGCGACCATCGCGCCGATCGCGCCCAGCCCTACAACGCCCAGTCTTTTGCCGAGGACTTCCTGCCCGACGAATTTCCCTTTTCCCTTTTCCACGAGCTTGGGAACGCCGTCCTGCCCTTTGAGCGTTTGCGCCCAGTTTGCGCCTTCCGTAATTTTACGCCCGCCGAGGAAGAGCTCGCACAGCACCAACTCCTTCACTGCGTTGGCGTTGGCGCCGGGAGTGTTGAATACGACGACGCCTTGCTCCGTGCATTTGTCCACGGGAATATTGTTGACGCCCGCGCCCGCCCGCGCGACGGCGAGAAGATTTTCGCCGATGGGATAATCGTGCATGGCAAAGGAGCGGAGCATGATTCCTTCGGGATTGTTCGCGTGTTCGGAATATTCGTAGCCCTTGAAGATTTCGTCCGCGACGGGGCTGATTGCGTTGAGTTTCAATACTTTCATTTATGCGTTCTCCTGTTCAAATTTTTTCATGTAAGCGATAAGCGCTTTCACGCCCTCGACGGGCATGGCGTTATAAATGGAAGCGCGCATGCCGCCGACGAGGCGGTGCCCCTTCAACGATACAAGACCTTGTTGCGCCGCGCCTTTGATAAACGCTTCGTCCAATTCCGCGTTCGGCGTAACGAAGGGCACGTTCATCACGGAGCGGTACTTTTTCTCTACGCCGTTGGAATAGAAGGGAGAGTTGTCGATAAAATCGTATAAGAGCCCCGCCTTGTATTCGTTGATTTCACTCATCGCCTTTACGCCGCCTAAAGCTTTGAGCCTGCGCAGAACGAGCGTCGCGATATAAATGGAGAAGCAGGGCGGCGTATTGTAGAGGCTCTTGTTTTCGTCCTGCACCTTCCATTGCAGCATAGTGGGACAGATAGGCAGAGGATTCTGAATGAGGGAGCGCTTTGCAATGACGATGGTTACGCCTGCGGGAGCAAGGTTTTTCTGTGCGCCCGCATAGATGACGCCGAAGCGGGAAACGTCGATTTCTCTCGAAAGAATTTCCGACGACATGTCGGCGACAAGCGGCGCTTGCGTTCGGGGAAATTCTACGTACCGCGTGCCGAAAATGGTATTGTTGGAGCAAATATGTACGTAGTCGGTATCGTCGCGGAAGGGGATATTTTTCACGTCGGGAATATAGGTGTAAGTCCTATCCTCGGAGGAAGTGACCTTAGCGCAATCGCCGTAAAGTTTGCCTTCCTGAAAGGCTTTTTTTGCAAAATTTCCCGTAACGATATAGTCGGCTTTGCCCCCGTGCATGAGGTTGAGGGGGACGGCTGCGAACTGCGTGCTCGCTCCGCCCTGGACGAATATTACGGCATAATCTTCGGGAATATTCATCAGTTCGCGTAAAAGCTCTTCGCCTTCGTTTACGATCGCCTCGAATTTTTTGTTGCGGTGGGAAATCTCGGTTACGGACATGCCCGTTCCCGCGAAGTCGAGAAGGTCTTTTTGCGCCTCCTTCAAAACGTCCTCGGGGAGCGTGGAAGGACCTGCCGAAAAGTTGTAAGCTCGCATAATTATACCTCGCATGATGAATATTTGTATATTTTATTATATCTCTTTTGACATCGTTTGACAAGCGAATGGGGGCAATTAAACGGGAAATATTTTACAGTTTTATATAAAACGCGCTTTTTGGGAAAAATTCCCCCTTTATTTTTAAGAAATGTGCGCGAAAGATATTTACATTTTTTGCTGTTTGGTGTAAAATAGTATATGAAATAGTGTACGATGAAGTTCATTTTACATGAGGTTTATTTATGGATTTTAAGGATTACGAATCCGATCACGCGCTCGTTCTCGAGGGAATGTACAAAGGGGTCGAAGAACAGATCGAAGAGGTAAAGGAAGCGGTTTCGCGCGAATTGCAGTTCAGCGCCGTCCAGAATCTCTCCGCATACGAGGCCATCACGAAGTGTTTGCAGGACGGCGTGGATTCCGTTTTGACGGAACTAAGATATATTTCCCAGCAGAATTGCGCCATTTTTGAAAATGAAGACGGCAGCCGGACCGCCATGAAAAACGATCTTTTGGCGGCGTTCAACGCACGCGCCGAGCAGATGGAGCAGTTCTGCGCCGAGCAGATGGGCAACACGCTTGCGCAGCTCAACGGTAAATTCGAAGAGCAGATCCAGATCATGCGGGGCGAATTTATCTCCGCTTTGCAGAATATCCAGATTCAGCCCGCCGCGATTGAAGTAGATTACGACCGTCTCGCCGATAAAGTGGTCGTCGGGGTCGATTACGACCGTATTGCCGAAAAGATCGTCGTGGACGTGAAGTACGAAGAGCTTGCCGAAAAGGTCGCAGAATCCATTGATTACGACCGCCTTGCCGCCAAACTTGCGGAAGGAGAAGAGGAGAAGAGAAGGGCGCTGGCGGACGAAGCGGCGCGCAAGGCGCTGGAAGAGTACCTCGCGCAGCATCCCGCCGCGGAGCAGCCTGCGGAAGATGCGGAGGAGACCGCGCGCGGCAGGGAAGCGCTTACCGACGACGCGCTCGACTACGACGTGCTCGCCGAGAAGATTTCCACCATTCTTCCCGAAACCGATTACGATATGATTGCGGAAAAGGTTGCGGCGGTGCTTCCCGACGTGGATGCCGACGCGATTGCCGACAAGGTCGTTTCCGCGCTTCCCCAGACGGACGAAACGGCGCTCGTTGACAGGCTTGCCGAAGCCGTTCCGCCTACCGATTACGACCTCATCGCCGAGCGCGTCGCCGCCGTGCTCGAAAATGATTTCGACGTTACCGTCGATGAACTGGGTATTGAAAAGATTTCCCGCGCCGTCGTCGAACAGCTCGACTACGGCAGGATCGCCGAGTGCCTTGCGGCTTACGCGCCCCAAAAGGCGGAAGAGCCTGCTACGGATGGGACCCCCGAAGAGGAAGCCGTCGAAGAGAACGCGGAGAACGCAGGCGCTCCTTCGGAAGAGCAGAGCGCGCTCGACTGCGAAACCATCGCCGCGCGCGTGGCGGAAATTCTGCGCGACGACGAAACGGTGTACGAAAGGATTTCCGAGCGCTTTGCCGAGCTTGACCGCGATATCGCGCTCGATTACGATAAAATTGCGCAGCAGCTTGCCGACCGCAACGTATATGTCGGCAATCCCGGCGAAATTACGGATATCGTTCAAAGAGACGGCGAATACGACGAATATTTGCGTTCGTCCGCAGAGCGCCGCGTGTATATCGATAACAGCGTCAACAACGTTGTACCCGACAGACCGCGCGAGGAGCTCGATTACGACAGGATCGCGCAGTGCCTTGCCGAGCGTAATATCGGCGTCGTAAAAGGCGAAGAGGTGGAATCCAAAGCCGTTACGGCGGAGGATCTCGATTACGATAAAATTGCGGAATATCTCGCTGCGCGCAACGTCGGCATAACAACCGGCGAAACGGCGGGAATCAAGGCGGAAGACCTCGATTACGAAAAGATCGCGCAGTACCTTGCCGAACGTAACGTTACCGTGAAAGACGGCGACCCGGAAATCGATTATGACAAGATCGCCGCGCGCGTGGCGGAAATTCTTCGCGCGGACGAAGAGGGTTACGAAAAAATCGCTTCCCGCGTGGCGGAGCTGTTGCAGGGGGACGAAACCGACCTCGGTAAAATTGCTTCGGTGCTTCTTCCGTCCTTGCAGGAGCGCGTGCGCGAACAAAATTCCATTGCGGCGCAGGAAGAAGAACCCGAGCCTGTTGCTTTTGAACCCGTGAAGGAACGGGAGCCCGCTCCCGCGCCTCAGCCCGAGGAAGACGCGGAAGAGGAATTGGCCGTTGCGCGCGCCCCTAAGCAGCCCGAGATCATTTACGAACGGGAAGAGGAGGAGCCCGATCCCGTAGTAATTAAAATTCCCGCTGCGAAAAAGCCGAAAAAGATCGTTCTTCCCGAAGAAAAGGAGCCGGAAATGGTGCTCCGCAGCAAGCGCAGCTTCCTTGCGAAGATCGCGCAGAGCGAGGACGAAGTAAAGGTATGTTACAGTGAACTGAAAAACTTCTTCCTGTCCTATCAGAAGGTTAATTCGCAGGTCAACTGGTCGAACGACCGTTTCTCCTACGGCAGGGAAACGATTGCAAAGCTCGCCATTCGCGGCAAATCGCTGTGCGCTTATCTCGCGCTCAATCCCGACGAATTCCCTGAAAACGTATATCATCAGAAGTTTGCGGGCGATACTAAGATGTACGAGATGACGCCTATGATGATAAAGGTCAAGAGCTCGGTCGCGTTAAAGCGTGCGATTCGTCTCATCGAACTTTTGATGGAACGCTTCGGAGCGGTCAAGTTCGACGAACCGGAAAGGGTCGATTATGCGGCGATGTATCCGTTTATGACCGACGAAGAGCTTTTGGAAAGCGGGCTTTTGAAAACGGCGCTTGTCGAAAAGGTCGATTTGGATTTCAAAGAAACTTAATGCTTAAAATAGCAAACAATATAGGTTCGTAAAAAACAAACGCATGAAGCGCCGCATTTATGTTTGCGGACTTCGGTTACGAGGGAAAAGAGGGCTGAAAAAGTTCAGCTCTCTCCTTTCGTGTATGCGTGTTTTTTCCGTGCCGTCAAGGAGAATATATTTGGACAAGAAAAATGCAAACAAGGGCGGCAAAAGTGCCGTCGAGCTCGCCATCCTCAACGGGATAGAAGCGTACAACCGCGAGCAGGCTAAGAAGTCGAACGGGACGAAGGGGCGGGACAATACCTCTTCGGAAGAGAAGAACGGGCAGGTGAGCCTCGGCAAGCTCCGCACGGGCGAAGCCATGGAAGAGGCGGGGCTAAAAAATCACCGTCGTTCCCGCGCAAAGGGGAGGGGGACGAAGGTCGCGTTTCCCGGGTCGCCGCGCGCGGAAAAGGAAGCGCCGCCGATCGAAAAGAAAAAGCACCCCGCGCCGCAGGAGCCTCAAAAGAAGAAGGGCAAGCGCAAGCCGCCCGTCAAAGTGCTGTTCTTCGGAGGGGTAGGCGAAATCGGAAAGAACATGACGGCGATCGAATACGGAAACGACATCATCGTCATCGACGCGGGCATCAGCTTTCCCACGGAGGAAATGCCGGGTATCGACCTCGTGTTCCCCGACATTACCTACCTCGTCAACAATAAAAACAAGATACGCGGCGTATTTTTAACGCACGGACACGAGGATCATATCGGCGGCGTTCCCTATCTCATGAAGGAGATAAACCCCAATACGCCCGTTTACGGAACCAAATTGACGCTCGCGCTCGTGGACAATAAATTGCGCGAACACCGCCTCAACAACGTCGTAGAGCGCACGGTGAAGCCCAAAGACAAGGTGAAGGCGGGCTGCTTCGAGGTCAGTTTCGTCAACGTCAATCATTCGATTGCGGGCGCCGTCGCGCTTGCGATACAGACGCCGTACGGCATCATCTACCACAGCGGCGACTATAAAATCGATCTCACGCCCGTCGCGGGCGCGCCCATCGACCTTTCGGAAATCGCCGAATACGGCGATAAGGGCGTGCTTCTATACCTCGGCGAATCCACCAATATCGAGCGCCGCGGCTATACGATGAGCGAAAAGGTCGTCGGCACGACGCTGGAACACCTGTTTGCCGAGAATGCCGACAGACGGCTCATCGTGGCGACCTTCGCCTCCAACGTGCACCGCTTGCAGCAGATCATCGATATTGCAGTGAAGTACCGCAGAAAGGTTGCGCTCTCGGGGCGGAGCATGTTCAACGTGGTGGAGGCGGCTTCCAAAATCGGGGAGCTGAACGTTCCCGAAGGCGTGCTCGTCGACGTCGAAAAGACCAAAAACTTTTTCGACCGCGAAATCGTCATCGTTTCCACCGGTTCGCAGGGCGAGCCGATGAGCGCGCTCACCCGCATGGCTTCGGGCGATTTCAATAAGGTTACCATCGGCGCGAACGATACCATTATCATCTCCGCAAGCCCGATTCCGGGCAACGAGCGCATGATCTACCGCGTCATCAACAACCTTTATAAAAAGGGCGCGAACGTCGTTTATGAAAGTTTGGAACAGATCCACGTTTCGGGACATGCCTGCCAGGAAGAACATAAGATCATGCACACGCTGTTAAAGCCCAAGTTTTTTATTCCCGTTCACGGCGAATACCGCCACTTAAAGCGGCACGTCCTGCTCGCACAGGAGATGGGAATGAGCGCTTCCCGCACTTTTATTCCCGATATCGGCGTTTGCGTCGAGGTTACGGACGAGGCGCTCCGTCAGGGCGAAAGCATTCCTTCGGGCGCGCGGCTCATCGACGGCGGCGGATTCGAGGACTACGGCACCAGCGAGGTCATGAAGGACAGGCTCCGCATGTCGGAGGAGGGCGTGTTCATTATATCTGCGAGCGTCTCGCAGGGCGTCGTATTAGGAGAACCCGTCATCGAAAGCCGCGGCTTTGTATTTTCGGAAGAGCGCGATTTCAATAAGGAACTCAAAGACGTCGTGAATAAGGCGATAGAAGGGTGCGGCTCTCATGCGGGCGCGGGAGAACTCGCAGCGGCGATCAAGCGCGCCATGAAAAATTATCTCTTCAAAAAGACCAAGCAATCGCCCATGATCATTCCCATGATTCAGGAACTGTAAGGAAAAACCGCGCCTTTTTGCGCGGTTTTCGGAAATTTACGGGAGAAAACAATGGCAACCGATCGAAATTATATTCAAATTTTTCTCGAAGGGCTGGAATTATACGGCGTGCGCGTGCGCCCCATGATGGGCGAATACGTCGTCTACTGTAACGACAAGGTAGTGGGCGACGTATGCGACAACAAGCTGTTCGTAAAAATTACGCCCGAATCGAAGGCGCTGCTTCCCTCCGCGCCCGAACTCCCGCCCTATGCGGGGGCGAAGCCGTATTTGCTCGTAGAAGATATGGGAGACATGCAATTCGTGGCGCACCTTTTGCAGCGCGTCGCCGAAGGGCTTCCCGCTCCCAAGAGCAGAAAAAAGAAATAACGCGGGGATTTTATGGAGAATAACATTTTTCCCCGTCCGCGGCTGGACGCGCGGTTGTCCGCGCTGCGGGAACGTGCCAAAGAGGTGCGCGACCCGACGGCGGCGGACGATACGCTGCAATATATCCTTTTCACGCTCGAACAGCTCAACCCCGCCCGCATTCTGGAAATCGGCGCAGCGGAAGGG
The DNA here is from genome assembly GCA_910586675.1 of uncultured Christensenellaceae bacterium. Taxonomy (GTDB): domain Bacteria; phylum Bacillota; class Clostridia; order Christensenellales; family Borkfalkiaceae; genus Gallimonas. The sequence continues at coordinate 125,455 of CAJUJO010000002.1, forward strand.
CTTACCTCCTGCGCGATGCTCTTGAACAGCCGCGCGGAATTAACGGCGATCGAGCTTGACGCTTCCCGCGCGGCAAAAGCGAGGGGCAATTTCGATTTGTTCGGGCTTTCCAAACGCGTTACCCTGCACGAGGGCGACGCGGGCGAGATTCTCCCCATGATCGAAGGCAGCTACGATTTGATTTTTTTGGACGGACCGAAGGTGCAGTATAATCGGTATTTTCCCGATTGTAAGCGGCTGCTGCGGGAGGGCGGCGTGCTGCTGTCGGACGACGTATTTCTCTACGGCTGGGTTTCGGGAGAAGCGGAAACGCCGAAAAAGCGCAGGATGCTCGTCGAGCATATCCGCGAATATCTTGCGGCGCTGTGCGCGGACAAAGATTTCATCACGAGTTTGTTGCCGCTCGGAGAAGGACTCGCCGTCAGCGTGAAGAGGAAACGGAGGATAAAATGAAGAAAGCGGAATTGCTTGCGCCCGCGGGAAATTTACAGAAGCTGAAAACCGCCTTTTATTTCGGCGCGGATGCCGTTTACGTGGGCGGAAAAACCTTTTCCCTGCGCACCTTTGCCGATAATTTTACCGGCGACGAGTTGCGCGAGGGAATCGCCTACGCGCACGAACGCGGCAAAAAGGTGTATGTGGCGGCGAATATTTTCGCGCGGAACGCCGATTTTCCGCAATTGACGGAATATTTTAAGTTCTTGCTGGATGCGGGTGCGGACGCCGTTCTCGTTTCCGATTTGGGCGCTTTCCGCGCGTGCAGGCGCGTTGCGCCCTCCCTGCCCGTGCACGTTTCCACGCAGGCAAACACCTGCAACGCGCAGGCGGCTGCGTTCTGGAAGGAGGCGGGGGCGGAGCGCGTCGTCCTCGCGCGGGAGCTTTCCCTCAAAGAAATCTCCGAAATTCATGCCTATAATCCCGAGCTTGAGCTGGAAGCGTTTGCGCACGGCGCCATGTGCATTTCGTACAGCGGGCGCTGCTTTTTGTCCGACTATCTCGACGGGCGTTCTTCCAACCGCGGCGCGTGCGTGCAGGCGTGCCGCTACCGCTACTCCGTCCGCACGGAGGAGTGCAAAAACGGCGATTGGATGAGCGTAGAAGAGGACGAAAAGGGCGCGTATCTGCTCAACAGCAAAGATCTCAATATGAGCGCGCATCTGGAAGAGATGCAGCACGCGGGCGTTTGCTCCTTCAAAATCGAAGGGCGCATGAAGAGCGAATACTATCTCGCCACCGTCGTGAACGCCTACCGCAGAATTCTAGACGGAGGCTATACAAAAGCGCTGGGGGAAGAACTTCTCTGCGCGGCGCACCGCGCCTATACGACGGCGTACGCCTTCGGGAATAACGGCGATACCGTCGCGCGCGACAATTCGCAGACCAAGGGCGCGTGCGACTTCATCGCCGTCGTAACGGGCTGGGAGAAGGGGCGCGCTTATGCCGAAATGCGCGGCAGGTTTTACGAAGGGGATTTGTTGGAAATTCTCTCTCCCTCGCAGGAGTTCGGCAAGAGCTTTTCCGTGAAAAACATGCGCGATCATGTAGGCGAGCCGTGCGCGGACGCCAAGCGCGTGCAGGAAATTTATTCCTTCGATTGCCCGTATCCTTTGCAAAAGGGCGATATTTTACGAAGAAGAAAGGAGAAAAACGAATGAACGGAAAACAGATAAAAAAATTCGTGCGGCACAGAAGGGTAGCCTTTCTCGGCTCGGTCGACGGCGAAGGCTTCCCCAACGTGAAAGCCGTGTGCGCGCCCCGAAAGATTGAAGGGAACGATTATTATTTTCTTTCCAATTTGTCGTCCGCGCGCGTCGCGCAGTGGCGGGAAAACGGCAATGCTTGCCTGTATTTTTATCGGAAAGGCTTGTTTTCCTATGCGGGCGTGATATTTGTCGGCCGCGTGGAAGTCGTTACGGAACAGACGGTTAAGGACGAGCTTTGGCGCGCGGGAGATAAATTCATCTATAAGGGCGGCTCTTCCGATCCCGATTATTGCGTCTTAAAATTTACGGCGGAGCGCGGACGGTGGTACCGCGATTTGAAAACGGCGAATTTTTCCGTCTGATTCCTCCGCGCATACGTCGGCACGCTTCGTACATATAATGAGGTATGAGGTATTACCGTTCGGCGCGCCGCGGGGGCGGCGCGGTGTTTTTTGCCGTGCTCGCGGTCTTTCTCTGCTTCGCTCTGCTGTTCACGGGGATTTTTTATTGGAGCGGGAGCGCGCACGAAACCATTTCCGTTTCCAAAACTTATTATTTCCTCGTGCGCGATTGCGAGGATACGACGGCTTCCGCCGTCGCGGGACAAATCTATTTTTCGGGCGGAGCCGGCTATATTCAGGAAGCGGGCGGGAAAAGCGCCGTCGTGCTCTCCTGCTATTTTACGGAAAACGACGCGCAGTTCGTCCGTTCCTCTATGGCGGAAAAGGGCGTCGAGGTAGCTGTGAGAAAGCTTTCCGCAAAAGATTTTTCTCTCAGCGGGAGCGCCTGTGCGGAGAGAAGCAGGCTCCTTTCCAACGCGGAAACGGCGGAAACGTGCGCGAAGATTCTGTTCGATACCGCCAACGGATTGGAACGCACGGCGGTTTCGCAGGACGAAGCTCGGGCGGCGGTGCGCGGCGTATACAAAGCGCTCAAAGGCTTGCGGGAAGGCAATGCGGGCGGTTTGTACGACCGCTGGAATGCGGCGCTCTATCAGACGGAACGGCGCGCGCGGGAAACCGCCGAAGGCATTCTGTTTGCCAAGGATTTGCGGTATTTGCAAGTCCAACTGTGCGATTTTATCGTGAATTTCAGCGATTATTTCACTTAATGCCTTGTCAAATACATTATAATCGTTTATAATATGTCTATGAAATGTATCTTCCTTTACAATCCTAACAGCGGAAAGGGGAAAATTGCCAAAAAGCTGTCTTATATAAAAAAGAGATTGTGCACGAAGTACGATGAAGTTACCGTCTATGCGGCATCGGGCGCGCGCGATCTCGAAGAGAAGGTGCGGGAGAGCGCGGACGCGGGATACGACGCCGTCATTTTCGCGGGCGGGGACGGCACGTTTAACAATATTCTGCACGGCGCGGGGGAGCGGAACGTACAGTTCGGCTATATTCCCGCAGGAACGGTAAACGACGTCGCTCGTTCCCTTAAAATTCCGCGCAGCGTGCGCGGCGCGCTCAACGTGATTTTGAAAGGGCATTCGGAAACGCTCGACTGCATGCGCGTCAACGGCGGAAATTATGCCATGTACGTTGCGGCGGCGGGAGCGTTTACGAGCGCCACGTATAAAACGCCGCAGTGGTCGAAGCGTGCGCTCGGTGCGCTTGCTTATGCGTTTGAAGCGGTAAAGAGCAATATGAAACTGGACGTCTTTCCCGTCAGCGCCGAGTGCGGCGAAAAGCGCGTGGAAACGCATGCCGTGCTCATTTTGGTGCTCAACGGGAAGTCGGTCGCAAGTTTTCCCATCAACAAAGACGGAAGCATGAAGGACGGAAAAATAGAAGCCGTCATCATCAAACAGGTGCAAAAACCAGGTTTTTTCCGCCGTATCGGCGCATATTTTTCCGTCGCGTCGCTCTTTGTATTCGGATGCAAAGTCAAAAAGAAGGACATCGTGTATCTGAGCGGTGAGAGTATCTCTATACAAACGGATGAAAGCGTAGTGTGGGATTTCGACGGCGAGGAGGGCATCCGCGGAAACGTAACGGTGGAGGTCTGTCCGCGCAGTATTCGGCTGTTTGCGCCGAAAAATAAAAAATTATAAAAAAGGTATCAAAAACGCTTGCTTTTTACAGGCGATTTCTCTATAATAATGAAGCATGTTTATATTACGCTTCTGTGGCTCAGTCGGTAGAGCGATTGATTCGTAATCAATAGGTCGCCGGTTCAAGTCCGGCCAGAAGCTCCATCTTTGTAGGACGGAAATACTTTCCTACTATATAAAGCCCGAAAACGGAAGTTTTCGGGCTTTATCATACTAAATATTGTGTTTTTGGTAAAATGTTGCATTTTCGATTTTGACTACTGACTTTTTATGTTTCTATTAAAAAACAGGTTATGAACTATCGACTTGATTTTTATCTCTAAAAATGATATATTTAATGTAGTAAATTTGCCGACAAAGGAAAATCGAGTATGATAAGATTTGTATCAATAAAAAGAAAGAAAAGTTGTCAACGCGCGAGTTTTAAAAAAGGAGAAGAGTAAAATGGAAAAAGCGGAAGAATTGAAGGCGGCGATCGAGGCGAGCGAAGAAGAGATAGAGAAGCTGGAAAAGAAGCGGTTGCGTTCGCAGAGCGCGATATTGGAAGCGCAGCTGGACAAGAGAGAGCCGGACGCGCGGGACGCGGAATACTTCAAGGCGTTGACGTCTCTGATCCGTTTGGAGCGGGAAAAACTCCGCATGCTCCAAGCCGAGCTTAACGCCCTTGCGAAGTAAGAATCCCGCATAAAACTTCAATACAACGAACGCCCCCGCGCAAAAAAAAACGGCGCGGGGGCATTCGTTTTGCACGTAAAAGAGCGAAAAATGAATAAATAGGGCGAAAAAAGCGAATTTTTTCAAAGATAACGGAAAAAAATATTGATTGTAGACAAATTTTATGGTATGATTAATACAGATAGTATTATCCTGTGGTAGTATAATCTGAATTGCAGAGAAACGGAAAGGAGGCAAGGTGAAACATGAGAAGAGAATATAACCCGTTAAACTCAATGGGGGGGGGTAAAACTTCTAATTGTTTATTAGCTAAAATTACACGCGCGGTATTGATTCCGCTGTGCGTGTTCATGCTATTTGCGGGGTTGTCTTTTACTTTTGTGCCTAATCAACCGCCGCAGGCGGAAGCCGCTTCGATAACGGACGAAATTTATAACGAAACGGGCGACTATTTTGAACCTGCCGTATTGAAGAAACTGTATGCCGCTATAACGGGAAAGGCAAACGCCACCTACAGTACGGTTGTGCAGCTTGCTTCTACGCCCAAAGGATTTTCCGAAATGAACCAAACCAAAATCAAGATCGGCGGAAAGATTTGGGACGTAATGTATCTCACTAAAGCGGGCGGAAACGTTGTGTTGACGTTATGCGCAAGTTTTTCTTCAAGTGAAAATTTCAACCCGAAAGGGGGGAGCAATTCGGACGGCAATAACCCGGGAAACATGTACGGAACAAGTTACGTCCGCGCGAGTTTGTTGAGCGGCGACGGGCAGACCCGTCAATACAACAACGGACCGAATGCTTTGACGAGTTTGTCTTCTCCTACGCCGTTGGGAAATACGTTTAAGCCTTATACGACGGGTAATTTTACGAAATATATTCTCACGCCCGCAGAGGCGCAGTATCAGGCTACGGAAAATAACTACGGGCGGGGCGCTGCCTACACTTATTCAAAAGGTTCGGGGTATAACTTAGTTACTTTGAATAACGACGCGTTCGGAACACCCGAAGGAACGGTACAATACGGTTCTGCGGGTAGTTATGCGGGAAAAGCGAATTATGACGCATGGAAGAACGATTTATTATGGCTTCCCAGCTTAACCGAGCTGGGGGCGGGGAGTGCAGGCGGACTTTGGAAGACCACTGTGAAAAACTTAAGGCGCGGACATTGGTGGATGACGCGTTCAGCCGCTCACGATCAATACCATCGTGTCGTAACTATGGATGGTGCGTCCATTTGTATATTCGCGGCTGATACTGTCAATTTTACTAACTATATTTATCCTGCATTTCATCTTAACCTTACACTCGCGGGAGCTGCGCTGGACGTGCCGGAGCAACCCGAGTCGAGCATTCCCGTTTACAGCGGAATGGCGAGATCGGAAGAGCGTCGTGTAGGGAAAGAGTGTAGATCTCGGTG
>CAJUJO010000003.1 GCA_910586675.1 uncultured Christensenellaceae bacterium
TTTGGCAGGGGAGACGCGATTCGAACACGCAACCTACGGTTTTGGAGACCGCTACTCTACCGTTGAGCCACTCCCCTAACGACTGGTTTATTATATAATATTATTTGTAATTCGTCAAGAACTTTTCATATAAAATCGAAAAAAGGAAACCTTTGAATGAAAAAAAAATATCGGCTCGGCATTATCGGCGGGGGCGTGATGGCGCAGGCTATTACCGACGGTGCGCTCGCATGCGGCTATTTATCTGTGCAAGAGATATCGTTAAGTGAGCCTAATTGCAGACGTGCGCGCGTTTTTGCGGAAAAGGGGATAAATATTCTTGCTTCCAACCGCGACGTTGCCGAAAGCTGCGATTATCTGCTGCTGTCCGTCAAACCGCAGGTATTTACCGACATAGCGAAGGAACTTTGCGGCGTAGAAGTATCCGTCGTCATCTCTATAATGGCTGGAGTTGAAAAAACTTTCGTGAGGGAAGCTTTGAAATGCAGTAATGTGAAAATCGCACGCGCAATGCCCAATCTTGCTTGTTCGGTCGGAGCCGGGATGACGGGATTGGACGTGTGTGAACTTTTGCCTTCGGATAAGGAATTTGTCACCGGTTTATTTTCTTCGGCCGGTAAGGTAAATATACTCGAAGAAAAATTAATGAACGCCGTTACGAGTATTTCCGGGAGCGGTCCCGCATATGTGTTTTTATTTTTAAGATCTCTCGTGCTGGCGGGAATGGAACAAGGGTTTACGGAATCGCAGGCAAAAGAATTTGCCTTGCAGACTTTGAAAGGCGGGGTGAAACTGGTGGAAAATTCCGTGAGCGGGACTTTGGAGGAACTGATCGAAGCGGTGTCGTCTAAAGGGGGAACGACGGTCGCCGCGCTGGAAAGTTTTCGGAAAGACGATTTTGCGGGGGCTGTTTCTCGCGCCGTAGCGGCCGCTGTTAGACGCGCAGAGGAGCTCTCCGAATGAACGAAATGAAAAATGTTATTTTATATACGGACGGGGCTTGCTCCGGGAATCCCGGTATAGGCGGCTGGGGTGCGATTTTAATTTTCGGGGAAATAAAGCGGGAGATTTCCGGCGGCGAAATGGAAACGACCAATAACCGTATGGAAATGATGGCGGTGATCCGCGGATTGGAACGTTTGAAATATCCTTGTAAAGTAGACGTGTACAGCGACTCGGCTTATACGGTGAACGCCTTTCAGAAGGGATGGGTTTACGGTTGGGAAAAGAAAAGCTGGAAAAAAACAGATGGAAAAGCAGTGTTGAACGATGACTTATGGAAACGGCTTTTGGTCCTTACGCGGGAACATAGCGTGGTTTTTCATAAAGTAAAAGGACATTCCGATGACGAACTGAACAATCGTTGCGATTTTTTGGCGCGGGAATATATATCTGTTTTGAAAATCGGGAATGTTTCCCAAAACTGAATATTAACCTTACTAATTGCTATATAATATGTGAGGTGGATAATGAACAGTTTGAGCGGATCGTACGAAAACGATAAAAGGGCGTAAGCAGAATGTCGAATACGGTTAAAAACATCATTCATATACTTTGTGTATTTGCGGGAGCGGTATTGTTTCAGGTGTTTTTCTTGCTTTCGCTTTTCTTTTTTAAATCGGATTGGGCGAAATGGCTTTATTTGCTTGTTTTAATCGGCGGTACGGTTCTTAATCTTGCCGTTTTTGCGATAGAAATAAGTTTTTATTTTTTGAAAAAAGAACTGATTTACAAAACGTGTATAACCGCATATGTTTTAGCCGTTTTTATTGCAATCGTAGCGTATATACTGTTAAAAACCGGTTTTCTTGAAATAATGCGCGACGAAAAGGCGTTTGAAGAGTACTTGAAACGTTCTGGCAGTTGGATGAGCATTTTATTTATTACCTTGCAATTTTTGCAAGTCGTCATATTGCCGATTCCCAGCTTTGTTACCGTTGCCGCAGGTACGGCTCTATTCGGTCCGGCGTTAAATGTTTTATACAGTTTAATCGGTATATTGCTCGGTTCGACTGTGGCTTTTATAGTAGGACGCTATGCAGGTTATCGCGCCGTAGCCTGGCTCGTTGGAAAAGAAACGCTCGACAAATGGCTGAGAAAGGTAAAGGGTAAGGATAAACTTTTACTTTCTGCAATGTTTCTTTTACCCGTTTTTCCCGACGATGTGCTGTGTTTCGTTGCAGGACTTTCTTCTATGTCGTTTGTATTCTTTTTGGTCGTCATCTTAATTTCGCGTGTACTGGCTATCGTTACGACAAGTTATTCCATTTCTTTGATTCCCTTTAACACTTGGTGGGGGCTTATGATATGGGGAGCATTTTTTCTCTTTATTATCATACTCTTTGTTTTTCTCTATAAAAAGTCGGAAGCTATTCAAGCTTGGTTTGAAAAAAAGCTCCACCGTGAAACGCGCGTGGAAAAGAAGGCAGAGAAAGACGAATTTACTTTGCAGATCGTAGATCCTGACGGGGCAATCGTTGAAAAAGGAGTAAAGAAGGGGGCGAAGAAAGAGGAGCCCTCCTTTGAACGGAATGCCGATAGAAGAGACCATGAATAATAAAACCCGCAATTTGTGCGGGTTTCTTTTTGCGAAAAAGTTTTTTTATATTTGATAATTTCCTTGCATTTTGCACAAAAGGCGTGTATAATGATATTTGGTAGAAGTTAGATTTTTTAATCTTTATGAGGTTATAATGGATAAAATCAAGCAGTTGCAGGAGAGGAAAAACGCAATTTTGAAAGCGGGTGTCAGCGTGCGCGAAGATATTGCGACATTGTGCGACGAAAACAGCTTTGTTGAGCTTGCGGCGTACAGTTTTTCCAAAGATTTATTTTACGGCGAGGATGCGCAGGGGGAAGGAATCGTTACCGGTTTTGCGACCGTGCACGGATATCCTTTTTATCTTATTGCGCAGAATTTTGCGGTTTCCAACGGCGGGCTTTCCAAGGCAAATTGCGCTAAAATTGCAAAAACTCTGAATGCGGCGGAAAAGAACGAAACGCCTGTTATTTATCTTTTGCATTCGCACGGCGTTCGGATCGGCGAGGGAGTTAACGTATTGGAAGGCGTTGCCGAGTTGCTTCTTAAAGCGACTCAATTGAAGGGCACCGTGCCGCAATATGCCGTCGTAAACGGGGACGTGTTCGGTCCATCTGCCGCGCTTGTCGCCGTATGCGATTGCATATTTTTTACCGAAAAAAGCTCTTTGTGCATCAACAGCCCGTTGGTTCTTTCGGCAAAAGCGGGTAAAAACCTGAAAAACATCGAAGTGGGTGGATATCATGCGCTTACGAAAGCAGGGCTTCCCGTCTTGGAAGCTAAAAATTTGAAAGGAGTTTCCGACTCGATTGCGCAGATAACCGAATTAATCAATGTACCCGTCATCGATGCGGAGCTCAATAAGCCTATGCCTGTTTTGAATAAAAAGACGGATGCGGACGCTATTCTTTCGATTTTTGAGACTAGTGCGGAGCTTGGTGCTTTGACTTCTCCCGAAGTCAAAACGGTACTTGGAAGAATCGGGGGAATTTCCGTTGCTGCCGTTATTTTTGACGGAGCAGTGAAGTTAAACGAAAGAAATATAAAGAAACTGAGAAGTTTTGCGGAATTCGCTTGCTGTTACGGATTTCCGTTCGTTACTTTTGTGGATTGTGTAGGAATCGAGGCGGAGCTTGCGGTAAACGATAGCGCTGTTTTGAAAGAAATTACCGAATATCTTTCTATTTTAGATGCAATCGACACGGCAAAAATTGCCGTCGTAACGGGGAAAGCCGTCGGCTTGGGATATTCTTTGTTTGCGGCAAAATCTGTCGGTTTCGATTATACTTTCGCATTCGCGACGGCACAGATTTCGCTCTTTGAAAGCGCAGTTGGCGCCGAAATCGAGCTTGCGGACGGCAAAGCCGATAAAAGTAAACTTGCGGCGATTTATGCCGAGGAAAACGCCGATCCGATTCATGCGGCAAACGGCGGTTATCTTGATAACGTGATCGAACCGCAATTTGTAAAACAGTATCTTGTCGCATCTTTGCAGACACTGATCAAGTGAGGGAGACCGATGTTGACTAATTTGTTGGACGGATGGTTCAAAATGAACGTCGGGGAAGGCGCGTTCTATGCGGCGTTCGGTTTTATTTTTGTGTTTCTCGGAATTACCGTATTGATATTGTTGTTTACCGTACTCGGAAAAATTATGGATACGGTGAACAAGAAGCGGGCGAAAAAAGCCGAAGATTCCATTCCCGTTATTTCAACGGAACCTTCCTTTGAAGCGCAAGAAGCCGGACTTGCACCCGAAACGATAGCTGTTATTTCTGCGGCACTTGCGGCCTATTACGATTCGGAAAATACTAAATGCGACTTTGTCGTGAAGCGAATCAGAAAAATATAAAAATATTTTAAGGAGTTATAATAATATGCGTAATTTTATCATTACGGTAGACGGAAAAAAATATGAAGTGGGCGTAGAGGAAGTAGGGGAAACCGTGTCTTCCGCTCCGCAGGCAACGCCGATTGCCGCTGCGCCCCTGTCTGCGCCCGCAGGGAACGGAAAGGGAACGAAAATTCTTTCGCCTTTTCCCGGTTTGATTAAAAACTTGCTCGTTGCGAACGGTTCTCAGGTAAAAAAAGATCAACCTGTTCTTGTTTTGGAAGCAATGAAGATGGATAACGATATTACCGCTCCCTGCGACGGAACGGTTAATTTTCAGGTAGCAAAGGGCGCAAACGTAGAGTCGGATGCGGTACTTGCCGTGATCGGTTGATAGGAGCGTTTTATGCAGACGAATATACTCGCTCTCGACGTCGGGAAGATTTTTTCCGATTTGTGGAATTCGATGGGGATTTCCCAGGGCGGCTGGCAGAATTATGTGATGCTTGCAATTTCCTTCTTGTTGATGTACCTTGCAATCGTTAAGAAGGCGGAACCCATGCTTTTGCTGCCCATCGCATTCGGAATGTTTCTCATTAATCTTCCGGGAGCAGAAAAAATTCTATGGGGAACGTATCCCGAGGGCGTGGAGCATAATTTTGATAATACGGAAAACAGAGGACTGCTATGGTATCTGTATTTCGGTGTCGATAAGGTGATTTATCCTCCGCTTATTTTCCTCGGCATCGGCGCAATGACCGATTTTGGACCGTTGATCGCCAATCCCAAAAGCATGCTGATCGGCGCGGGTGCACAGTTCGGCATATTCGTTGCTTTGTTCGGTGCCGTATTGTTCGGATTTACGGGAGCGGCAGCGGCGGCGATTGCCATAATCGGCGGGGCGGACGGCCCTACGGCGATTTATGTTGCAAAAATGTTAGCGGAAAATTTGGTTCCGACCATTGCAATCGCCGCTTATTCCTATATGGCGCTTATTCCGTTTATTCAAAAGCCGCTCATGCGTGCGTTGACGACCAAAAAGGAGCGCGCAATCAGAATGAAGCCGCTTCGTCAGGTTTCCAAAGCGGAAAAAATAATTTTCCCCGTTGCGGTTACGCTCGTCGTCGGATTGCTTCTTCCCGATGCAATCCCATTGCTCGGAATGCTCATGCTCGGTAATTTGTTCCGTGAATCGGGCGTTGTAGAACGGCTTTCTTCGCAGGCGCAGAACGGGCTTATCAATACCGTAACCATATTCCTTGGAATTTCCGTAGGATGCAAAGCCAAGGGGGAAATTTTCCTTACCTTGCAGACGATCGAAATTCTCGTAATCGGTATTTGCGCGTTCGTTCTCGGTACGATCGGGGGCTTGCTCGTTGCGAAAGTAATGTGCAAGATTACGAAGGGAAAAATCAATCCCTTGATAGGTTCTGCCGGCGTTTCCGCCGTGCCTATGGCTGCACGCATTTCCGAAGACGTGGGAAGGGAAACCGACCCGCAGAATCATTTGCTCATGCACGCCATGGGACCGAACGTTGCCGGAGTTATCGGCTCCGCGCTTGCGGCGGGTGTATTGCTTGCGTGCTTCTGACAATTAAGTAGAATTATTTCGGAGTATATTATGGCGAAAAAAGTAATGATAATGGATACCATTCTCCGCGATGCCCATCAATCGCATGCGGCGACGCGAATGAGAACGGAGCAGATGATACCCGTGCTCGAACAGCTTGACGAAGTCGGATATTATTCTTTGGAAGGATGGGGCGGCGCGACCTTCGATTCGTGCATGCGCTATTTGAACGAGGATCCGTGGGAGCGCTTGCGCACTTTGCGAAAATACTTGAAGAAGACGCCAATCCAAATGCTTCTTCGCGGACAGAATTTGCTCGGATACCGCAATTATGCGGATGATCTCGTGGATAAAGTCGTAGAAAAATCTTTTGAAAACGGCGTACGCGTCGTGCGTGTATTCGATGCGCTCAACGACCCGAGAAATATTGAATCCTCCATGCGGGCAATCAAAAAGTACGGCGGGAAATACGGCGGCGTGTGCGAAGCGGCAATTTCATATACGACGAGTCCCGTTCATACGCTCGACTATTTTGTGAAACTGGCTAAAACATACGAAGATATGGGGGCGGATAATATCTGTATCAAGGATATGGCGAATCTGCTTCTTCCCTTCGACGCGTTCGCGCTTGTAACGGCGCTTAAAAAACAGTTGCGTCCCGAAACCAAAATTCATCTCCATACGCACAATACGACGGGTACGGGCGATATGGTCAATCTGATGGCGATCCAAGCGGGAGTGGATATTGTCGATACGGCACTCTCGCCGCTCGCAAACGGAACGTCGCAGCCCGCAACGGAGCCGCTCGTCGCTACGTTAAAGGGTACAGATTACGATACGGGCATTGAGCTCGAACGGCTTATTCCTATTGCCGCACATTTCAAAAAGGTTGCGCAGGAGTTGGAAAAAGAGGGAGCGCTTAATCCGAAGGTGCGCCTTGTGGACGTCAATACGCTGATTTATCAAGTGCCGGGAGGCATGCTTTCCAATCTTATGAATCAGTTGAAAAAGGCGGGAAAAGAGGATAAATTGCCCGAGGTTCTTGCGGAAGTTCCTAACGTCCGCGCCGATTGCGGTTATCCTCCGCTCGTAACGCCTTCTTCGCAGATTGTCGGCACGCAGGCGGTCATGAACGTCGTAATGGGCGAACGGTATAAAATGGTTACCAAGGAAACGCGCGATTTGTTTGCAGGAAAATACGGACAGCTTCCTATGCCCGTAAACGAAGAGGTGGCGGAAAAAGTCTTAAAGGGCGAAAAACGCATTACGTACAGGCCTGCGGACGATTTGGAGCCCGAGTATGAAAAAATAAAGGCAGAGGTTGTCTCGAAAGGTTTTTACACGCAGGAAGAAGACGTTCTTTCTTACGCGTCCTTCCCTGAGGTTGCCGAGAATTTTTTCAAATGGAGAAAGGCTCGCAACCAATCGGTGGATAGCGATTTGGCAAAATCGGGCGTTTATCCCGTATAAATTATGATGACGACTGTCAAAGACAAATATGTCGGAAGCGAGGGGAATTGCGCCCTCGCTTCTGTGTTCAACCGAAAAACAATCGTTATCGCGCGGGGGCAATTGTAATGGCGCGGGTGATCGTAGTCGGCGGGGGTGCCGCGGGCTTGATGGCGGCATATGCGAGCGCGGCGCGGGGCAATTCCGTCATTTTATTGGAGCAGAACGAAAAGCTCGGAAAAAAGATTTATATTACGGGAAAAGGGCGTTGCAATCTCACAAACGACTGTCTGCCCGATGAATTTCTGCAAAACGTAGTTCACGGAGCAAAATTCATGACGGGCGCGATATACTCGTTTTCTCCGCAGAAAACGATGGCGTTTTTGGAAAGTTACGGGCTAGCTGTTAAAACCGAGCGGGGAAACCGTGTTTTTCCTGTGAGCGACCACGCGAGCGACGTAACAAAGACCTTGGAAAAAGCCTGCTTGAAAGCGGGCGTTATGATCAAATTAAACGAAAAAGTTGCAGAAATCAAGGTTGTAAAAGGCAGTGTACGCGGCGTAATTTCTTCGCAAGGGAAATACGATTGCGATTGCGCCGTTATATGTACGGGGGGGTTATCTTATCCTTCGACGGGCTCTACGGGCGACGGATATCGTTTTGCCTCGGCATGCGGACATTCCGTGAGTCCGTGCGTGCCGTCGCTTACGGGAATCAAGTTGATGGAAGACTGTGTTTCTGTGCAGGGGATTGCATTGAAAAACGTTGTTTTATCGGCTCGCTGCGCGGATAAGGTGATATCCTCCCGTATGGGAGAGTTGTTATTCACGCATTACGGGATAAGCGGACCTTTGGTTTTATCTTTGTCGGCGGAAATCAATCGAATGCCGCTGAAAGATATTACGTTATCCATCGATTACAAGCCGTCGCTCGACGTGCAGAAGCTAAATGCGCGATTGTTGCGGGATTTCTCCGATCGGTCGAACGAGCGTTTGAAAAACGTTATGCGCGGATTGTTGCCGCAAAATCTCGCAATGTTTGTTCTGAACCGTGCGGGCGTTTCTTCCGAAAAACAAGCTAATTCCGTAACCAAGGAGGAGCGGTTCCGTTTGGTGAAAACGTTGAAAGAATTTGTTTTGAAGCCTGCGGATCTGTGCGGCTTTCACGAAGCGGTAGTTACTTCCGGCGGCGTTAATTTGAAAGAAGTGAATCCGAAAACGATGGAAAGTAAAATAGTGAAGGGGCTGTATTTCGGCGGCGAGGTTTTGGATATTGACGCATTTACGGGTGGGTTTAATTTGCAATTGGCGTTTTCAAGCGGATTTATCGCCGGAAACAGCATTAATGTTTGATATTATAAATTATACAAAGTACTTTGTCTGACATAAATATAAAATTTGCATATTTATGTCGTTAAGTTAAAGTTTGACTTTTCTAAAAAGCACATTTATATATGCATAAGAGTAACGGGAGATCATCATGGTTATTATACGGGGAGCTACTACAATCGAGCGCGATGAAAAGATTGAAATTCAAAGGGCAGTAAAAGAATTGCTTGAACAAATCGAAATGCGCAATTCTCTTACGCGAAGCGAAATTATGAGTATCGTCTTTTCCAGTACGTCCGATATTCATTCATATTATCCGGCGAAAGCTGCACGGGAAGCGGGATTCGAGCATTGTTCATTATTTTCCGCAATGGAGCCCGATATCGAAGGTTCCTTAAAATTATGCATTCGCGTCATGCTGTTTATCGAAAAGAATTTCACGCCTTGCCACATTTATCTGCGGGGGGCGAAGGTATTGCGCAAGGATATCGTGTCAAAAATGAATATTGCGCTCGACGGGCCTGCGGGAAGCGGAAAATCCACGGTTGCCAAAGAGGTCGCAAAAGATTATAATATTCTGTATCTTGATACCGGCGCCATGTACAGGGCGTGCGCCCTCAAAGCAATGCAAGCGAAAATCGCGTTTGACGACGAAGAACGCTTGATTGAATTGATGAAAGAAATCGATCTTTCTATTGAATATGAAGGCGGCGTGCAGAAAACGGTGCTGGACGGCAGGGATGTTTCGGAGGAGATTCGTCTGCCCGAAGTGTCTATGGCGGCGTCTACCGTATCGAAATGCCCGTGCGTGCGCGTCAAAATGGTTGAAAAGCAGCGCGAAATCGCACAGAAAATGTCTTGCGTGCTCGACGGAAGGGATATCGGAACTTATGTTCTGCCGGAAGCCGATTTTAAATTTTTCCTTACCGCCCGTCCCGAGGTACGCGCAAAGAGGAGATACGACGAGCTTGTCTCCAAAGGACACGCCGTTGATTTTGAGGAGCTGAAGGCAGACATCGTCAAGCGCGACGAACAGGATGCGACCCGTGAGTTCGCGCCTCTGAAAAAGGCGGATGACGCCGTTGAAGTGGACACTTCGGATATGACGATAAGCGAAGTCGTCGCTTTTGTTAAAAGTAAAATGCAGGAGAAAATTTGATGTCCGACGAAATGAACGCGAAAACAGAAGAAAAGATTCGGACAAAGAAACATAAAAAAGAGAAAAAGACGCGGCTCATATTTCCCGCCGACAGAAAAGGGAGGCATAAAATGCCGCTCATGAACGTATTGCGCGTCATGTTTTATCCTCTTCATGCGTTCGTATATCCGTTTAAGCTGTACGGAAACTGTAAAGTTGGAAATGGTGCCTATATATATATAGGCAATCATTATTCGCTTTGGGACATATTTTATCCGGCGCATACAACATGGGAAGGGATTCATTTTCTCGCCAAACATTCCGTGTTAGAGGCGCCTGTTATCGGTGCTTGGGCACGCAGAGTAGGTGTAATTGGCGCGCAGAGAGACGGTTCCGATGTGCGTACCTTAATGGATTCCATGAAGGTATTGAAGAATGGGGAAAAAATTTCTATTTTCCCCGAAGGAACGAGAAATAAAACGTCCGACGAAGAATTTTTGCCCTTTCACGGCGGCGCGGCGCTCCTTGCTATAAAGACGCAGACTCCGGTTATTCCGTTTGTGATTTGCAACCGTCCGAGGGTATTCAGGCGGACGCACGTCGTATTCGGCGAGCCGATGGAATTTACCGAATATTATGGAAAAAAGCTGTCGCAGGCGGATTACGACGAGGCGGAAGAAAAGTTAAAAAATAAATTGTACGAATTGCGTGAAGAACACCGTGGATATTTGCGCTCAAAAAAGAAAAGGAAAAAATAAATGCAAATCATTCTTGCGGAACACTGCGGTTTTTGTTCGGGCGTGAAAAGGGCGGTCGATACCGCGCTTGCGGCTCCCCAAGACACATATGTACTTGGGGAGCTCATACACAACGAGGACGTGGTAAACCGCCTCTCTGCCCGCGGGCTTATCACCGTCAACAGTCTTTCGGAAGTTCCTTGCGGCGCACGGCTTTTAATTCGCTCTCACGGGGAAGGAAAAGCGGTGTTTGATGAATGCGCCGCCCGCGGTATTTCCGTAACCGATTGTACCTGCTCGTTCGTAAAGAAAACGCAGAATATCGTAAAAGAGTGCAGCGCCGCGGGAAAAACCGTCGTCATCGCGGGGCATCCGGAGCATCCCGAAGTAAAAGGGCTTGTCGGCTGGGCGAGCGGGGAAACTTACGTCATATCGTCGGAAGAGGAAGATTTTTCGTTTTTGAAGGAAAAAGAAGCGGTTTTAGTTTCTCAAACTACTTTTTCCGCTGAAAGATTTTTCAAAATTGTACAAATTCTTCAAAAAGTATGTCAAAAAACAGTTGAGATTTTCCGCACGATTTGTTATACTACTGTATGTCGGCAAAAAGAGGCGGAGCGACTCGCCCGATATTGCGACGCCGTTTTGGTGATCGGCGGCTTTCATAGCAGTAACACCAATAAACTGTACGAAATCGCGTCCGCATATTGCGACCGTGTTTATCGGCTGAAAAGCGCGGACGGGTTCGGATATGAAAAAATTCTAAATTTGAAAAGGGTCGGCGTAATAGCGGGAGCGAGCACTCCCGATTGGCAGACTCAGGAGGTTCTTTCTAAGATGGCAGAAGTGAATGCGGAAGTGCAGGCAACGACAATGCAGGACGTCGTTGAGGAGATGGGCAAAGAGGAACGGTACAGAAAGGGGCAGATTATCCCCGCTGCGATCGTGTTGGCGGCAGAGGACGGCATTTATGTTTCCGTGTCCGGCAAGGGGGAAATTTCCGTTGCGAAAGAAGATCTCGATTGCGAAGAGTACTCCCGCGAAGCGTATAACGCAAGAGTGGGCGAAGTAATCGACGTCATGGTTACCGAGGTCAGCCCCAAAGTCAAAGTTTCCGAAAAAATGGTGAAGAAGGTCCGCGAAGAAGAGCTTATGCTCAAAGACATCGAGGATGGAAAGGAGTTCACCGTTATCTGCACGGGATTCAACAAGGGCGGACTTACCGCGGAGCTCGGGACTTATCCCGTATTCGTTCCCGCCAAGGAAATCCGTACGGGCTATGTGAAAGAGCTGGATAAATATACGGGCAAGAAGCTCCGCTTGAAACTTATCGAAATCAGAAAAGAGCGCAGAAAAGAGATCATCGCTTCCCAGCGCGTCATTCTGGAAGCGGAAAAGCAGGCTCGCGACGAAGCGAAAGCCATTCGGGACGAGGCGTTCTTCGATTCCATTCACGTGAACGATATCGTGGAAGGTAAAGTGGAAAGAGTTACGTCGTTCGGGGCATTTGTTTCCGTCGAAGGATTCGATTGTTTGGCGCATATCTCCGATTTGTCTTGGACGGGCGTCAAGCAGGTTACCGACGTGCTTGAAATCGGAAAAACATATCAGTTCGTCATTCTTAAAATCGACCGCGAAGGAAAGAAAGTTTCTATCGGTTACAAGCAATTGCAGCCTCAGCCTTGGGAGCTTGCGGCCGATAAATATGCCGAGGGTGAAGTCGTTCACGGTAAGGTCGTTCGCATCGTTCCGTTCGGCGCGTTCGTCGAAATAGAAAAAGGAATCGACGGACTTGTTCACGTTTCCCAGATTTCTCATGAATGGCTGGAAAATCCTACGTCTGTTTTGAGTATTGGGCAGGAGATCGACGCAAAAATCCTTGCGTTCAGTCCCGCGGAAAGAAAGATAACGCTTTCCATCAAGGCGCTCGCTCCCCGCGTTGAAACCTCCGAGCCCCGTTCGGAAAAGCCTGTGAAGGTGGGAGCAGCGAAAAAGGGCGGTAAGCGCAGTGCGTCTGCTGCCGATTCGGACGAATACAGAGAATGGAACGAAGGCGGGTACGGCGGCGCATCCATTGCCGATTTGCTCGGATCCGGAGAAGAGAAATAAAAATAATTCTGAAAAGATAAAAAAATCCGCTTAATTGCGGATTTTTTTGTTTATAAATAAACTGTTAATCTTTGTGGCAAGAGCCGCACG
Organism: uncultured Christensenellaceae bacterium; assembly: GCA_910586675.1. Classification (GTDB taxonomy): domain Bacteria; phylum Bacillota; class Clostridia; order Christensenellales; family Borkfalkiaceae; genus Gallimonas. Next base: position 12,789 of record CAJUJO010000003.1, read on the forward strand.
GAAAAGGAGCGATACATAATGGAAAAACAGGGTAATATACGCATTGCAAGTGAAAACATGATGCCCATCATCAAGAAATGGCTTTATTCCGAAAAGGACATCTTTTTACGCGAAATTGTTGCGAACGCTTCAGACGCAATCACAAAATTGAAAAAACTTTCCGACCTCGGAGAAGCGGCGAAGGAAGATGGGGAATATAAAATCGTTATTACGACGGACGAAAAGGCTAAGACGCTGACCGTTGAAGATAACGGCATCGGCATGACGGCGGAAGAGGTAGAAACGTATATCACGCAGATCGCTTTCTCCGGCGCGGCGGATTTTGTCGATAAATATGAAAAAGCGGACGGAGACGGAATTATCGGGCACTTCGGGCTTGGATTTTATTCCGCATATATGGTCTCGGAAAATATAGAAATTTTTACAAAATCTTATCGAGAAGGTTCCGTCGGCGTTCATTGGGCTTCCGACGGCAACAGCACGTATACCATCGGAGACTGCGATAAGCAGACGCGCGGTACGAAAATCGTCATGCATATCGCTAAGGAAGAAAAGGAGTTTCTGCGCGAAAACACCGTGCGTGAATTGATTCGCAAATATTGCTCCTTTATGCCCTATAATGTATATCTCAATCCCAAGGACGGTGAGGAGGCAAAACCGCTCAATACGCCCGTTCCGCTGTATGTGAAACAACCCAAAGAATGCACGGAAGAGGAGTATAAAACGTTCTACCGTGAAACATTTTCCGACTTCAACGAACCGCTCTTTTGGATCCATCTTAACATGGAATATCCGTTCCGCTTAAAGGGGATCCTGTATTTCCCGAAGGTACGCAAACAGGTTGAACTTGAACGCGGACAGGTAAAGCTGTATTGCAATCAGGTATATATCGCCGACAATATTAAAGAAGTCATTCCCGAATTTTTAATGCTTTTGAACGGCGTAATCGACTGTCCCGATATTCCGCTGAACGTTTCGCGCTCCTTCTTGCAAAACGATGCGCAGGTAAAAAAGATTGCCAAGCACATTACGAAAAAGGTTGCCGATAAACTGAACGAGCTTTATCGCAACGACAAAGAAAAGTATGAAAATTGTTGGAACGACATTGCAACTTTCGTGAAGTTCGGTTGTATTAAAGACGACGATTTTTATAATAAAGTGAAAGACATCATTATATTCAAAAATTTATCGGGAGAATACCGGCCACTCGTTTCCTGTTTCGGGGAAGAGGTAACGGAAGAAGAGGCGAAAGAAAATAAAGAACCGCAGACCGCGTATTACGTTTCCGACGAAAACAAACAGGCGCAATATATTAAAATGTTCAAGGACGCGGGGTTGGATGCAGTTGTCTGCGACACATACATCGACCCGCACTTCATCAGTTATGTCGAGTATAAAAATCCTGCGCGCGTTCGGTTTACGCGTATTGATGCCGACATTGACGGTGCGCTGAAAGCTGCCGATGGCGGCGAAAACAAGGCGATAGAAGAGATTTTCACCCGCTCTCTCGAAGAGAAAAAGGTAAAAATCAAGACGGAAAAACTGAAAAATGCATCCGTCTCCGCCATCGTCAATGTTTCTGAATTCACGCGCCGTATGTCCGAGATGAACAGCTTTTACCGTATAGGGGATATGCCGTCGGAAATCACGCTTATCGTCAACACCGCGAATGAAGGGGTGTGCGCGCTCCCCGATAAAGACGAAGCAAAGCAAAAGGTCGCCGTAGAGCAAATATACTATCTCGCGCTGCTGGCATACAGGCAGCTGACTCCCGAGGAGTTGAACGTCTTTACGAAAAACAATAATTTGCTTATCGAAAATTATTTGAAAAATTAACGATATTTTTTTGAATAGGTCTTGACAATTGCCTTTAATATTTGTTATAATATGTTCAGGCACTGAAAGATAGATTATTTGTCCCGCAAATATAAGTCGTTCTTGCGCTTATTTTGCGGGCTTTTTCATATCGGCGCCACAGGAGGTAACATCGTGAACGGAACTGTGAAATGGTTCAATGACGGAAAAGGCTACGGCTTTATTTCCAACGACGAGGGCGGAGACGATATTTTCGTGCATTTTTCCGCAATCCAGACCGAAGGTTTCCGCACGCTGAAAGAGGGGCAGAAAGTAACGTTTGAAACGGAACCCGATCCCAAAGACAGCGGCAAACTGCGCGCGGTCAACGTAGTGCCTGTTTCTTGATTATAGATACGGCTGAGAAAAGACGCGGAAATTCCGCGTCTTTTTTATTTTCCGTCATCACACTTTGCCGTTCCTCGGGAATATAATGCAATATGTTTTCCGAGGATTTTTTCAAAAACGGGAGTTTTTATTTCATCGGGATCGGTGGCGTTAGCATGAGCGCGCTTGCCAGTTTGCTTGTCGATTTCGGTGCGCACGTGCGCGGAAGCGACGCCAAGCGCAGCGCGCAGACCGATCGGCTAATAAGGGAAGGAATATCCGTTTTGATCGGTGAAGAGGAAGAAATTACGGAAGACACCGTTGTTTATACGGGCGCCGTAAATGACGGGCATCCGCAGCTTTCGGCGGCGCGTCGGGCGGGAAAACGCCTGATAACCCGTGCGGAATTGCTCGGAATGGTGGCGAAGGAATATTCGAACGTCATTTCCGTTTCCGGCTGCCACGGCAAAACGACGTGCAGCGCGATGATTTCACATATTTTTTTTCGCGCCGAAAAGAAATTTACCTGTCATATCGGCGGAGAAGATCTGCTTCTCGGAAATTACCATTCGATGGGGAGAGAATATTTCATTACAGAGGCCTGCGAGTTTCAAAGGAGTTTTTTAAGTTTACAAAGCAAAATCGCCGTCATTTTGAATATCGACAGAGATCATACCGATTGCTATTCCGATGAAAAAGCGATTTTCGGCGCTTTTGCCGAATTTGCTTCCGCGGCGGAAAAGGTCCTTGTCAATGCCGACGACAGAAAGGCGCGCGCGCTTCCGCATGCGCTGAGCTACGGTTTGGACAGCGGTAACGTCCGAGCGGAAAATATTCGGAGCGACAGGGAAAAATATTCTTTTACGATATCGGAAAAAGGAATTCCGATGATTCGCGTAAAACTCTCGCTGGTCGGAAAGGTTCACATCGGCAATGCTTTGGCGGCTTATTGCGCCGCACGACTTGCGGGACTTACGCCGCAGGAAATAAAACCGGGAATAGAAAGCTTTAAGGGCATCAAACGAAGGTTTGAACAAGTCGGACGGTTTTGCGGCGTTCCGGTTATTTGCGATTATGCGCATCACCCGCGTGAAATTCAAGAAACCTTTCATACCGCACAAAAATTATGTTCGGGAACGGTGCGATTAATTTTTCAGCCGCATACCTATACGCGAACGAGAGATTTGATGTCGGAATTTGCCGGCGTTTTGAAAGAGGCGGAAAACCCGATAATATATAAAACGTTTGCCGCGCGGGAAAAATTTGACGCAGCGGGAAGCGCTTTTGCCTTGGTGAGCAGAATTCCGGAAGCATCATACGTGCAATCGTCCGAGCAGCTGAAAGCCCGATTGTGCGCAGACGGCTTAAAGTCGGATGACGTTATCCTCGTTCTCGGCGCGGGTGATATCTACGACGTGGCGCTCGGCATTCTCGATTAAATTGTTATCACTTTTCCCGCCGTCTGACGGCGGGTATTTTATTTGTGAATTTGAATATTTTTCAAAAGTATAAGAATATTTATTATATTTATTGAAGTTTATGCAAAAATATACCTTTATTCGCTTGACGGAAGCCATTTTTCGGGTTTATAATATATAGAAATAATATTTCCGAAAAGGAATGTTGCGGAGGCTTTGTATGGCACATAAAATTTTCGACCCCGAAACGCAGGAAGCGCGCATTTTTCATGAATCCGATTGCGACCTTGATATCCTTAAAAAGAAAACGGTTGCCGTGATCGGTTTCGGCAGCCAGGGACACGCTCACGCGCTCAACTTAAAAGACAGCGGTGTAAAGGTAATTATCGGGCTGAATAAAGGCGGCAGAACATGGCCGATTGCGGAGAAGGCGGGTTTTTCCGTTTACTCCGTAAAGGAAGCTGCGGAGAAAGCGGATATTATTATGATGCTTGTTCCCGACGAGAAGATGGCGGATATTTATAAAGAATCGGTTGCGCCCGTGCTTACCGCGGGGAAATATCTTGCATTTGCGCACGGCTTCAACATTCATTATAAACAAATTATTCCGCCCGCATCGGTCAACGTATTTATGATTGCCCCCAAGGGACCCGGTCATACCGTGCGCAGCGAATACGTCGAAGGGCACGGCGTTCCCGATCTCGTTGCCGTTTATCAGGATCCTACGGGTGATACGATGGATGTTGCGCTCGCTTATGCGCTCGGAATCGGCGGCGCGCGCGCGGGCGTTCTCGAAACGACGTTCAAGTGCGAAACGGAAACGGATTTGTTCGGAGAACAGGCGGTGCTCTGCGGCGGCGTTACGGCACTCATGAAGGCGGGTTTTGAAACGCTTGTCGAAGCGGGATACGATCCCAGAAACGCATATTTCGAATGCATTCATGAAATGAAGCTGATCGTAGATTTGATTTACAACGGCGGTTTCAAAAAAATGCGTTATTCCGTATCCGATACGGCGGAATACGGCGATTACGAAACGGGCAAGCGCATTATTACCGATGAAACCAAAAAGGAAATGAAGAAGGTTCTTTCCGAAATTCAAGACGGTACGTTTGCTTCCAAGTGGATCTCCGAAAATAAGAGCGGGGGTAGGGCGCACTTTATCGCTTGCAGAGAAAACGAAGCGGCTCAAGAGCTTGAAAAAGTAGGTGAAGACCTCAGACAGTTGTATTCTTGGAACAAGGAAGACAAATACGACGAAACAAAATGATAGAATGTTAAAAAACACTCCCGAATGTCATCGGGAGTGTTTTTTGATATTCTCAAAATACAAAAATTGGGAGATCGGTGTAACTTTTTTGCAAAAATGTAAAAAAATTCTAAAATGGGTATTGAAACTCGGAAATAAATATAGTATAATAAGATTATTAAGAGACGCGGTATCGTGCAAACTGTAAGAGGGGGACGGCGCCGCCGAATGGAGGAAAATGGTGAACGGTAAAGAGAAACGGGATGAGAGGGAAACCGATTTTCCGTTATATTTGTATCATCACGGGAAAAACGACCGGATATACGAATTTCTCGGTGCGCACCGTACGACGGAGAACGGAACGGAAGGTTACGTCTTTCGCGTATGGGCGCCGCATGCAACGCGCGTTTCGGTTGTGGGCGATTTTAACGGCTGGAACGCGGAAGCAAACGTAATGAGTCGAATGGTGGACGGGGAAACGTTTGAAACGTTTATTTCCGGTTTGAAGCAGTACGATATTTACAAATATTGTATCACCGCGGCGGACGGAAGGCAGCTTATGAAAGCCGATCCCGTCGGGTTTCATACGGAAACTCCGCCTGCGACCGCTTCAAAGATTTATGATTTGGAAGGGTATCGTTGGCGCGATAAAGCGTATATAGAAGCGCGCGCCGGCATAAATATATATTCGTCGCCCGTCAATATTTATGAGGTAAATCTTCTTTCCTGGAAACGGCACGATGACGGGAATTTCCTTTCCTACCGCGATCTTGCGGCAGAGCTTGTGCCTTACGTCAAGGGAATGGGGTATACGCATGTGGAATTTATGCCCGTTACGGAATTTCCCTTTGAAGGATCCTGGGGGTATCAGGTAACGGGTTATTTTGCCGTAACCTCGCGCATGGGTACGCCGCAGGATTTTATGTATCTCGTCGACGAATTCCATAGGGCGGGGATCGGCGTTATTCTTGACTGGGTACCTGCGCATTTTCCCAAAGACGCGCATGGACTTTATGAGTTCGACGGACAGCCCCTGTACGAAAGCAGCCAATGGGACAGAATGGAACATAAGAGCTGGGGGACCCGCCGCTTCGACTACGGAAGAAACGAAGTGCTTTCATTCCTGATTTCGGACGCTTGTTTCTTTTTCGATAAATTTCACATTGACGGACTCCGCGTCGACGCCGTCGCTTCCATGCTGTATCTCGACTACGATAAACGCGACGGGGAATGGGTTCCCAATATCTATGGCGAGAATAAAAATCTCGAAGCAATCGCTTTTTTGCGCAAGCTGAATGAAGCGGTCTTTCTTCGTTTTCCGTATGCGCTTATGATTGCCGAAGAATCTACCGCTTGGGGATTGGTAACAAAACCCGGGTCTGTCGGAGGGTTGGGATTCAATTTTAAGTGGAACATGGGGTGGATGAACGATATGCTTTCTTATATATCGTTAAATCCCTTTTTTCGCATGAATAATCACAACAAACTAACCTTTTCAATGATGTACGCTTTTTCCGAGAATTACGTTCTTCCTATTTCTCACGACGAGGTCGTGCACGGAAAATGTTCGCTCATCAATAAAATGCCGGGCGAGTACGAAGATAAATTTGCGGGAGTTCGCGCATTCTTAGGCTATATGACGGCGCACCCCGGGAAAAAGCTCAATTTCATGGGCTACGAATTCGGACAGTTCAAGGAATGGGATTATCATGAAGGGTTGGAATTCTTTCTTCGGGAAAATTACGAACTGCACGGAAAGCTTTCCGTCATGGTCAAAGAACTGAATGAAGTCTACAAGGCAACGCCTGCGTTCTATGAAATCGAAGATTCGTGGGACGGGTTTGAATGGCTTGCTCCCGACGACGCGGACAAGAATATCGTATCCTTTATCCGTCGCGATAAAAGCGGAAACGAAATCATCGCGCTCGTCAGTTTCTCCGGGGCGGTCGGCGTAAATTATTACTTGGGCGTCAACAAAAAAGGGAAATACCGCGTCGCCTTTTGCAGCGACGATGCAAAATACGGCGGAGCGGGAACGTTGAAAAAGCGCGTGTTGACGGCGGTGAAACAGCCGAGCCACGGTAAGGAATATTCCTTGATTTTGGATATGCCGAAGTTTACTTGTCTGTATCTGGTCAGGGAACCCGATCCTGTAAAAACGAAAATAAAGACGAAGGAAGGAACGGAAGACGATAAAAAGGTACAAACGGTAAAAAAAACCGCGAATGATAAGGAATTTATTAGGGAGAAATGAAAATGCAAAGAAAGAAAGAATGTGTAGCTATGCTGCTCGCCGGCGGGCAGGGCAGCAGATTGTATGCGCTTACGAATAACATCGCAAAACCTGCGGTTGCGTTCGGCGCAAAGTACAGAATTATTGATTTTCCGCTTTCCAATTGCATCAATTCGGGAATTGATACGGTGGGCGTTCTTACGCAATATCAGCCGCTCGAACTGAACGAGTATATCGGCAACGGTCAGCCGTGGGATTTGGATCGCGCATTCGGAGGAGTACATATTCTTTCTCCCTATCAGGCGAAAAAGAAGTCTTCATGGTTTGAAGGAACGGCGAACGCGATTTATCAGAATATGCAGTTCATGAAAAAGTATAATCCCGAGTATGTGCTCATCCTGTCGGGCGACCACATTTACAAAATGGATTACGCCGCGATGCTGAACGCGCATAAGCAGGCGGGAGCCGATTGTACGATTGCGGCAATCGAAGTACCGATGAAAGAAGCGTCTCGTTTCGGAATCCTGAATACGAATCCCGACGGAACGATTTATCAGTTCGAGGAAAAACCCAAACAGCCCAAGAGCAACCTTGCGTCTATGGGGATTTATATTTTCACTGCGAGTAAGCTCTTCAAATATCTTGAAGAGGACGAAGCCAATCCCGATTCGAGCAAGGATTTCGGAAAGGACGTTTTGCCCGCAATGTTGAACGCGGGTGAAAAAATGTTCTCTTATCGGTTCAAGGGTTATTGGAAGGACGTGGGAACGATTGCTTCTCTTTGGGAATCCAATATGGATCTTCTCGGTGCGGAGCCTGCATTCGACGTGGCGGATTCCGGTTGGAAAATTCATTCGCGTAATCCTTTGGCCCCTCCCGAATATATCGGGGAGCATGCGTGCATTGCAAATTCCATGATTGCCCTTGGCTGCGAAATCGAAGGTACGGTTGAAAATTCCGTTCTTGCAAGCAACGTGGTCGTAGAAGCGGGCGCGACGGTAAAGGACAGCGTCATTATGGCGGGAACGGTCGTGAAGAAAAACGCAAAGGTGGTTTACTCTATCGTCGATGAAAACGTCGTGATCGAAGAGAACGCGACCGTCGGCGAGGAAAAGACGAAGAACGCAGGCATCGCCGTACTCGGGCGAGATATTACCGTTTTGGCGGACGTGAGCGTTGCGGGCGGAAAAATCCTCGATAAGGATTATAAGGGGGAATAAGAAAATGGCACATTCGGCAGTAGGCGTAATTTTTTCCAATATTCATGACGAAAACATTCCCGAATTATCCCGCCACAGGACGATGGCGTCCATTCCGTACGGCGGAAGATACCGTTTGATCGATTTTGCGCTTTCCAATATGGTGAATTCGGGAATTACAACGGTCGGAATCGTAACGAAATACAATTATCAGTCTCTTATCGATCATCTCGGTAGCGGAAAGGATTGGGATCTTGCGAGAAAGGACGGGGGGATCATTCTTCTTCCGCCTTATTCGGACGAGACGGACGCGCCGTATACCAACCGTTTGGAAGCGTTAAAGGGTGTAACCGCATTTTTGAACCGCAGAAAAGAAGATTACGTCGTAATCTCCGACTGCGACGGGATCGCGCGCATTGACATATCGGATATTATTCGTTATCACGAAGAAAAGCATGCCGATATTACGATGGTTTACCATGAAGAGGAGGATGTCGTTTCTTCGTACTATATTTCTTTGATTCCCGACGCGGACGGCAGAATCAAAGATTTGAAGATAAACCCTCCGACTAAAGGAAAATTTAATCAATACGTCAATATTATGGTTTTGAACCGTGAGTTTTTAATCGGTATCATTCAGGATGCGACGACAAGGGGGCTTTCAAGCTTCGGGCGGGATATCCTGGTAAAGAACGTCAACACTCTTAAAATTTTCGGTTATAAATTCGACGGATATTATGCAGGCATTAATTCCATTCAGAAATACTATGCGCACAGCATGGAATTGCTGCGTAAAGACGTCCGCGACGAATTATTCGGCGCGCGTGATATATACACGAAAGTACGCGATTCCGCGCCTTCCAAGTACAACGACGGTGCAGTCGTGAGGAATTCGCTCATTTCCGACGGCTGCGCAATCGAAGGAACGGTGGAGAATTGCATTCTATTTCGCGGCGTGAAAGTCGGAAAGGGGAGCGTGATAAAAAATTCCATCATTATGCAGGATACCGTAATCGGCGAAGGTGTCAGTCTTGACTGCGTGATAACGGATAAAAACGTTGTGATCCGCGATCGCAGGCATCTTGCGGGCTGCGAAACGCTGCCTTTCTTTATTGCGAAGGGCAGAATGTTATAAGTAAAACGAAAACTCGTAAAATCACGCGCGGGAGATTGCAAAATTTTCCTGCGCGTGATATAATAAATCAGTTAAGGGGAATGTAAGGAGAAAATTATGACCACAACAAATACGAAGAAGCCTGCGGCAAAAAAAACTTCCATTAAAAAAACTGCGGAAAAAACGAATCGTTCGGTTACGGAGGAGCAAGCTGCCGTACCTGTGGAAGTGGTAAACAAAAAACCCGTTTCCGTCAAAAAGGAAAAGCCTGAAATTACGGTGATCCCTAAGAGAAAAATTTTATTCGTGGCTTCGGAAGCCGCGCCTTTCATTGCGACGGGCGGACTTGCCGAAGTAATAGGCTCTCTTTCCAAAGCGCTTGCAAAAAACGAGAACTATGACGTGCGCGTTATAATTCCGTTGTATCAGGATGTAAAAAAGGAGTATCGGAAAGATTTTCGCTTCATCGGCAATATTTTCGTGCCGCTTTCCTGGCGCAATCAATACTGCGGGATTTTTGAATATAAGGCGGATAACGTTACCTTTTATTTTGTGGATAACGAATATTATTTTAAGCGTCCCGGCTGTTACGGATATTACGACGACGGAGAGCGGTTTGCATTCTTCTCCCGCAGCGTCATGGAAATTATGTCCTTTATCGGTTTTTATCCCGACATTCTGCATTGTCATGACTGGCAGGCAGCGCTTGCGGCGCTTTATTTGAAGACGATTTACTGCTTCCGTCCCGAATATCAGTTTATCAGAGCCGTTTTTACCATTCATAATATCGAATATCAGGGAAAATATTCTCTCGATATCCTCGAGGATCTGTTCGGAATTTCCAATAATTACCGTTATCTTGTCGAGTACGATCGCTGCATTAACCTTATGAAAGGGGCTATCGAATGCTGCGAGCGCTTTTCAACGGTTAGTCCGACTTATGCGGGGGAAATAAAAGATCCGTATTATGCGCACGGACTTGATCCGATCATTCGTCGTAATGAGTTTAAGTTATGCGGGATTTTGAACGGGATAGACCCCGATTATTATAACCCTAAAACAGATAAATCGCTGTTCGCTTGTTACGATGCCGAAAATCCTGCCAAAAAAGCTATATGCAAGGAAGAATTGCAGCGTATGCTCAATCTTCCCGTAAAGCCCGAAACTCCGATCATCGCTATGATTACACGTTTGGTATCGCATAAGGGGTTGGATCTAGTAAAGGAAGTAATCGAACAGGCGCTCCGTCAGGATATTCAGTTTGTTCTGCTTGGAACGGGTGATTCGATGTATGAAAATTATTTTTCCGACCTCGGACGGCGTTATCAGGGGAAAGTGGTATCCGTTATTTCCTTTAATTCCGATTTGTCGCGAAAAATTTATTCGGGGGCAGATTTATTTCTTATGCCCAGTAAGAGCGAGCCTTGCGGGCTTTCGCAAATGATCGCTTCCCGTTACGGCACGATCGCAATCGTACGTGAAACGGGGGGATTGCGCGATAGTATTACGCCTTACGGCGCCGGAGGCAACGGCTTCACTTTCCGCAATTATAATGCGTATGATATGCTGTATGTCATTAATCAAGCGTTAGAAGTATACCGCGATAAAACGGCTTGGGTGCAATTGGTAAAGAAAGCTATGTCGACCGATTTTACCTGGGCAAAATCGGCAAAGGAATACGAAGGGCTGTATTCCGATATTTTGAAATAATTTTTTTGTTGGAGATAGATTACAAAAATGGGCAAGTTGACGCAACAAGAAGCACAGCAGTTAATTGCGGGAAAGTTAACCCGTTACTTCGGGGTCGGTCCAAAGGAAGCGACGAGAGAGCAAGTATATAAGGCCGTCGTTATGAGTGTTCGGGATATTATGCTCGAAAAACGTCAGCAATTCCACTTGAAAACGAAAAAAGAGCATGCAAAGCGTGTTTATTATCTTTGCATGGAATTCCTCATGGGGCGCTCTCTGAAAAACAGCGTTTATAATCTCGGCATACGGGAAGCTATAGAGGGCGCGCTTAAAACGTATAAGATTAAGTTGGATGATTTATATGAGGAAGAACCGGATGCAGGACTCGGAAACGGGGGACTCGGACGCCTTGCGGCTTGCTTTTTGGACGGACTTGCGACGCAGAATTATCCCGCAATGGGCTTTTCCATTTGTTACCAATACGGTTTATTCAAACAGAAAATCGTAGACGGCTGGCAAATCGAATTACCCGACGTTTGGCTTCCGGGTGGCGATTGCTGGCTGACGCAGCGTTCGGATAAACAGTTTATCGTCCGCTTCGACGGAGAATTGGAAGAAAAGTGGACGGATCACGGAATGGAAACCATTTACCGCGACGCGAAAGAAATTGAAGCTACCGCATACGATATGATGGTTTGCGGAGCCGATTCGCAGGCAGTGAGTGTTCTGCGCCTGTGGCGTTCCCGTGCCGTGCAGAATTTTGATATGAAATTGTTTTCGCAGGGAAATTATGCCGAAGTCATGCGCGAAGATAGCGAAGCTGAGCTGATTTCTAAGGTTTTATATCCTTCCGATAATCATTACGAAGGAAAGTCTCTGCGCTTGAAACAACAGTATTTTCTGGTGTCGGCATCGCTGCAATGCATCGTCTCCGATCATAAGCGCCGCTACGGAACGCTTTCTACGCTGCCGCAAATGGCGGCAATTCATATTAACGATACGCATCCCGCGCTCTCGATTCCCGAACTTATGAGAATACTGGTAGACGAAAACTTTTTCGATTGGGATACCGCGTGGAAAATTACGACTTCGACTTGCGCTTATACCAACCATACCGTTCTTGCGGAAGCGCTGGAAACATGGTCGGAAGATTTGATTGCTCGCCGTCTGCCTCGTATTTACGGGATACTTAAAGAAATCAACCGTCGTTTCTGTGCCGATCTGTGGAACAGGTATCCCGGAGATTGGAATAAAATATCCCGCATGTCGATTCTCTCGCACAATACCGTGCGGATGGCCAATCTTTGCGTGATGGGAAGCCATAGCGTGAACGGCGTTTCCGCACTGCACAGCAATATCATAAAAGACAGTATTTTTAAGGATTTTTACGACTATTCTCCCGAAAAGTTCTGCAACGTAACCAACGGAATCGCGCATCGGCGCTGGCTCAATCAGTCTAACCCCGAATTGTGCGCGCTTCTGAACGACTGTATCGGAGAAGGGTATGCCAAAGACGCTTCCAAGCTTGCGGATTTTAAGAAATTCGAAAACGATGCAAGCGTGTTGAAGCGGCTTGATGAAATCAAGAAGATCAAAAAAGTTCAGTTTACCGAGTATGCAAGAAAGCATCAGGGCGCAATCATCGATCCGGATACCGTGTTTGATGTTCAGGCAAAACGAATGCACGAGTATAAGCGTCAGCTTTTGAACATATTGCATATTATTTCCGATTATAACGCATTGAGGGAGAACCCGGAACTCGATATTCTTCCTAAAACGTATATTTTCGGCGCTAAAGCAGCCGCAGGGTACGATATGGCAAAACAAATCATGAAATTGATTTGTTTTCTTGCCGAAGATATCAAAAAGAATCCGAAAATCGCCGAAAAGCTCAATGTCGTTTATATGGAAAATTACAACGTCTCCATGTCGGAAAAGTTGATGCCGGCTTCGGAAATTTCCGAACAGATTTCGCTTGCGGGCAAAGAGGCGAGCGGAACAGGAAACATGAAATTTATGATTAACGGCGCGCTTACCGTAGGAACGCTGGACGGCGCGAACGTAGAAATGGCGGAATGCGTCGGGAACGAAAATATTTTCATTTTCGGCTTGAAAGCCGATGAGGTCAAAGAGATTTGGGGCAACGGCTACAATTCAAGCGCGTATTATAATCAAGATACCAATATGCGCAAAATTATCGAATCTCTCATCGTGGGCTTTAACGGCACATCTTTTTCGGAAATTGCAAATTATTTGCTGCGCAATTCACCTGTTGCCGATCCGTATATGTGTCTCGCCGATTTCGAGGATTACGCACAGACGCAGGAAAAGATGTCTGCAATCTACCGTAACGAAAAACAGGAATGGAACCGTAAATCCTTGCGTAATATCGCCGCAGCAGGTTATTTTTCGGCCGACAGAAGTATAAGAGACTACGCAAACAATATCTGGAAACTCAAATCTATCGATAAATAACAATGAAAGCATATTATAATCCATTGGATAAGGCTTGTAAAAGTTTTATCGGCGCGGTTCCTCGCGGCGGCGAGGTAACTTTTAACGTTTATAAATCGAAAAGCGGGGAAGAAAATTTCTTCTCCGCTGATATATGTACTTTTGTTTTGCAGAAAGACGGGGAAGAGACGAATGTTTATTCGATGCTTTCGACGGAATTCGGTTGGTCGATCACTTTGAAAATACATACCGTTGGGTTGTATTTTTATTATTTTCGGTTTGCGGACGGTATGTCTCTCGGTTGCGGAAAGCTGCGAACGGGGGAATTAAGTTATCACCCGATAAGCTGGCAATTGACCGTTTTTGCGGAAGATTTTGTAACGCCCGATTGGTTCAAGGGCGGTGTCATGTATCAGATTTTTCCCGATCGTTTTCATAAGACCGGAACGTTTCCTTCCGTTACAAATAAAATTTTAAGGGAAGATTGGGGCGGTCTGCCGCGCTTTCGTCCAGATGAATTTGGCAAAGTACTGAATAATGATTTTTTCGGAGGCAATTTGAACGGAATTCGTGAAAAACTCGGCTATCTGAAAAGCTTAAACGTAACAGTAATTTATCTGAATCCGATTTTCGAGGCATATTCCAATCATCGTTACGATACAGGCGATTACATGAAAATCGATAAGTTGTTGGGAACGGAAGACGATTTCGATGCACTCGTAAGCGATGCGGAACAACTCGGAATCCGCATTATTCTGGACGGCGTTTTTAATCATACGGGCGTGGATAGCCGATATTTTAATAAGTACGGACGTTATTCCGATTCTGTCGGCGCTTATCAGTCCCGTTTGTCGCCTTATTACGATTGGTATCGTTTTAACGAATATCCCGAGAGCTATGAAAGCTGGTGGGGCATCGAAACATTACCGTCCGTCAACGAGAATGCAGAGTCATATCAGCAATTCATATTCGGTGAATACGGTGTTTTGAAGAATTGGCTGCGGCACGGAATCGGCGGTTATCGCATAGATGTTGCCGACGAGCTTCCCGATTTTTTCATTCAAAAAATGAGAAGGGCAGTAAAATCGGAAAACAAGGATGCGATTCTGATCGGAGAAGTTTGGGAAGACGCTTCCAATAAGATTGCATACAGCGAGCGGCGGCAATATTTGCAGGGCTCCGAACTTGACAGCGTTATGAATTATCCTCTGCGCGATGCAATCATTCAATTTGCAGCTACCGGAAAGACGGAATATTTGAGAGAAACAATCTCTATGCTCATCGACAATTATCCGAAGCAGGTAGTCGATTGTCAGATGAATATTCTCGGAACGCACGACACAGCTCGGATTCTAACGGTGTTGAGCGGTAGAACTTGCTGCGACAAAGAGGAAATGGCCATTACGCGTTTATCGGAACAGGAAAAACGCGATGCAAAACAGAAGTTAAAAATAGCGGCGCTATTACAATATACCTTGCCTGGCGTTCCCTGCGTTTATTACGGAGATGAAAGCGGAATGGAAGGATTTATCGATCCGTTTTGCCGCGCATGCTTTGATTGGGAGAATATCGATAAAGAAATTTTCGATTTCTACGAACGATTAGGCGAAATCCGTAAAAGTTTCGTCGATATTTTTGCCGAGGGCGTTTATCGTGAAATGTACGCCGATAATGGTTGCCTTGTATTTGAACGAAAAACAGAGCACGATTGCGTCTATGTTTTTGTTAATCACTTATCCAACGAATACTCTGTAAAATTAAACGGACGTTATACGGATGTCTTAAATAGAAAAGATTTTTGCGGAATAATTCCGGGTCATTCGTACGGCATATTAGTACAATTATGTCATGCATAGTTTATAATTGTTTAATAAGCGATACAATAACTTGTTAAAAAGCGATTTTTTTATCCAACTCTTCGCAAAAGCTGTGTTTTGCGAAGAGTTGGAGATTATCCCGACGCGCCTTTTTCGTCCTCTTCATGCCCTGCGGTTACCCATCTTTTGAAAATATTTCTAGTTAATTGTTTGAAATAAAATTATTCGCAAAATTGACAAGGCTTGGAAGATATGCTACAATTAAAATATGAGTACAAAGCAGAATTATTATCAGGAACGAAATCTGAAAACGCTTGATAAAATCGACGATTTACTTACCGAACTCCCCTACTTTTGCGAAGATTATTTGCGCGGAATTGAAACAAGAACGAGTACGCTTACGCGGTTGAATTACGTTTATGATTTGCGTATTTTTTTCGATTTTCTTACAAAAAAGAAATATCGCGGAAAGGAAATCCGTGATTTGACTCTAGAAGATTTGGAATCTGTTACCGATACAGATCTGGAAATCTATCTCAGTTATCTTGGCAATTATCGATTTCGCGACAAGCGTCTTTCTTGCGACGAACGCGCCAAAGCGCGTAAACTTTCCACTGTTCGGTCATTGTATAAATATTTCTTTAATAAGGGTTTAATTGAAGTTAACAACACTTCGAAGGTCGCTACGCCGAAATTGCATGAAAAAGAAATCATACGATTGGAAACCAATGAAGTAAATTCTCTTCTCGATACGGCGGAATTCGGCAGCGGTCTATCCCGACATGCGAGCGGATATCACGAAAAAACGAAAATCCGCGACAGCGCAATCCTTACCTTGTTTTTAGGAACAGGTATCCGTATTTCGGAATTAGTCGGATTGAATGACGAAAGTATTGATTTTTCCAATAATTCGTTTGTTGTTACGCGAAAAGGCGGCAATCAAGCAATTTTATATTTTTCGGAAGAAGTCGGCGATGCGCTGGCGGCCTATCTTGCACAAAAAGAAGAAGATCCGCGCGTTCCGCCCGAAGAGCATGCCCTATTCCTCTCCCTTCAATACCGTAGAATTACGGTGCGGGCGGTTGAAAATTTGGTGAAAAAATATGCAAAAATCGTATCCCCTCTAAAAAAAATCACGCCGCATAAATTACGATCTACTTATGGTACTACCCTCTATCGGGAAACGGGCGACATTTATATCGTCGCCGACGTTCTAGGACATAAGGACGTCAATACGACACGCAAACATTATGCGGCAATTACAGAGGATAAACGCCGTTCCGTTGCCGAAAAGGTGCATTTGCGCGACAAAGACGATTAAGAGGATATTTCATGACGGAAATCGTATATGTTGTCCAACCAATAGAGAATGAAAATTATAAAACACTTCATGCGGAAATTATTGCGCTGATTGAAAGCGCGGGCGCGGAATATGCGGGCACGATTTATCAGAATATCCGCGAAATCAATCCGGCTACTTATATCGGAGAAGGAAAATTGGCCGAATTGAATGAGCGATTAAGGGGATTGGATTTAACCGTATTGTTTAACGGGAATCTTTCCCCTTCTCAAACGTTAAATATTTCCGCCGCGTTAGGCGGAAAAAAGGTAATAGATCGTACAACGCTTATTTTGGATATCTTTGCTCTGCGCGCGCAAAGCAGCGAAGGAAAGATACAAGTTGAACTCGCGCAGTTGAAATATCTGTATCCCCGCTTAAAAGGAAAGGGCGAAGCGCTTTCCCGGCTGGGAGGCGGGATTGGCACTCGCGGTCCGGGCGAAACAAAATTGGAAATAGACCGACGGCATATCAGAACACGTATACATGCTTTGGAAAGCAAGTTGGACGAGACGGCAAAACGCCGTTCCATGCAAACACAGCGCAGAAAAAAAGAGCGCGTTAAAACGGTTGCGCTCGTCGGATATACGAATACGGGAAAATCCACTCTGCTGAACGCCATAACGGGAGCTGACGTGTTGACGAAAAACGCGTTATTTGCAACGCTCGATCCTACGGCACGGGCGTTTGAAATAGAGAGCGTACCCTTTCTTTTGATTGATACCGTCGGTTTCTTGCAGGATTTGCCGCACAACTTGATCGAAGCTTTTCGCTCCACGCTGGAAAGCGCCGTAAATTGCGATCTTGCGCTTATTGTCTGCGACGGTACCGGGGAGCATGAAATGCAATTGCAAACGACGCTATCTACTCTGCGCGACATGGGTTTTCACGCCCCCTATCTTGTTGTGCTGAATAAAAACGATTCGGAAAATTTCACGTCTGAGATTCCGAAAAACGCTCTTTCCGTATCGGCGAAGACGGGGAACGGACTGGACAACTTGAAACAAGCGATCTTTCAAGCATTGAAAGATGAATTTATTTGTACGCAATTATTTGTACCTTATTCGGATTTAAGCGTTTATAACGAACTGAAAAATTATTTAACCGAGCGGGAAATCGTTTATACCGATTTCGGGGTGAAAATATCAGCGGTGATTCCCATGATATATGCGGAAAAATTTCGTCGATTTCTCAATAAAAAATCCGACCGATAGGTCGGATTTTTTATTGCTTATATTCATTCGGATCGGTGATAATTTTATCGATTTTGATGCTTACAAAATCTTTTACGTCAAGGCACTTTCCGCAATTGTCGCATATTTTCGTATCGTCCAAATCACAGATTTCGCATTCCATACAATTTTCGCATTCTTTTTCATCGTCGAGAACGCACATTATTTTTTCCATTTTTAATCCTCTTTTCTGTATTATAATACAATTCGGAAAAAATTTCAACGAAAATAATAAATATTTTTTCTTTTCCATTAAACATTTGTTTGCAAAATAGAATTGTTTGTGCTATAATTTTAATATAAAAACAGAATGAGGGAAAATATGTTAGACAAACAAAAGCTTTACGAGGTTTTGGATTTTATCAACCAATACGGGGAAGAAAACGGATTCCCCCCCACCGTGCGCGATATGTGCCGCGAGCTCGGGATAAAATCAACGGCTACGGCTTACAGTTACGTCAACCGTTTGAACGAGATGGGCCTCTTGAATAAAGCGGAGAAGAAAAAGCGCGCCGTGGCGTTGCGGAGCGGCGACAGCGTTAAAATACCTTTAATCGGTACGGTAACCGCAGGTCAGCCTATTTTTGCCGTGGAAAATTTTGACGGATATTATTCTCTCCCCTCTGCCGAATTCAAGGGCGACGATTTGTTTTTGCTACGCGTTCACGGAGACAGTATGATCGAAGCGGGAATTTTCGACGGCGATAAAATCGTCGTAAGAAAACAGGAAAACGCCGAAAACGGCGATATCGTGGTCGCCATGTTTGACGACGGCATATCCGAAGGCGCAACCGTGAAAAGGTATTTCAAGCGCGACGGAAAGTTTATACTTCATCCCGAAAATGCCGCTTTAAGCGATTTTGTACTTGATGAAGTAAAAATCCTCGGAAAAGTAATAGGTTTAATTCGAAGCGGTATTTAAGAGTCAAAAAAGCGAATGCCATTGCATTCGCTTTTCTTTTATAAATTTTGCAAATAAAATACTTCTTCTCGAGAAAGTTTTCTGACCGCGCCCCTATCGAGCCCCGTGAGCGTTAGCTCCCCGATTTTGATGCGTTTAAGAAAATCGACGTTCTTTCCGACCGCCTCAAACATCTTTCTGATTTCCCGATTTTTGCCTTCCGTTAAAACAACGTGTAATTTGGTATAATTTTTGTCCGTTTTAATGACGTTGACACGACACTTTTTTGTTACGACGCCCTTTTCGATCTCGATTCCTGCTCTCAAACGGTTCAATTGCACGTCCGTTATCGTGCCTTCAATCCGTACAAGGTAGGTCTTCGGAATTTCGTTTTTCGGAACGGTCAGCCGATACGCGAGTTCTCCGTCGTTTGTTAAAATCAACATCCCTTCCGTGTCGTAGTCCAATCTCCCGACGGGAAAAACGCGTCCCGCGCCTGAAGGAAGCAAATCCATGACCGTTTTTCTTCCTTTATCGTCGGAAACGGTGCAAACGCAACCTTTCGGTTTATTGAGCATATAGTATTCATATTTGACTTTATGAGACAAAATTTTCCCGTCCACTTCCACGACGTCGGTTGGCGAAACGTCCGCGCCCGCCTTTACGCGAACGCCGTTCACGGTAACTCTGCCTTCTTCGATCAGTTTATCGCTTCCGCGGCGGGAAGCGACGCCCTGTTCCGCAAGGAATTTATTAATGCGCATAAATTTCGGCGCAATGCTGCGCTGTTCTCCCGAATTTTTTACTCCTCTATCATATATAAATTTTGGGAAAAAAGCAAGTCGTTTTTAAGGAAAATCTTCAATTCGCCGGCAATTTCACCCGCTTTCTCGGGCAGCGGTGAAAATTTTTCTACTTTGACGGAAACGTGTTCCATTTCCTTTTCGGAAAGCGGATAGGAAAAGCAATATTCCGCGCGGAGTCCTTCAACGGGATGCGCGTTGTCGAATACCGTTTCCATTTTATAATTGGCGAAAGCCGTGTTCAGGAGCTCCGCCGTACGCTCGAACATTTGCGGACTGTTCAATACGACGCAAACGAGCTTCATGCCGTTTCTCTCGGCGGAGGTTACCAAACAACGTCCCGCCAACACGGTAAATCCCGTTTTTACACCGATTGCGCCGTCGTACGTCCACAACATTTTATTTTTATTTTGCCAATGCCTGGCTTCATAAAATTTACAGGATACGATTTCGCGGAAGGTTTCATTTTCCAACGCATAGGCGGAAATAAGCGCTAAATCCCGCGCCGTCGTATAATGACGGGAATCGGGCAGTCCATGCGGATTGACAAACCGACTGTGTTCCGCTCCGACGGAGATGGCTTTTTCATTCATTCTGCGTGCGAATTTTTCAATCGTACCGCTGTGATGCAGCGCCAAAGTTACGGCGCAATCGTTGCCGGAGCGTAGCATCAGTCCGTAAAGCAAATCGCGGACGGAGTATATCTCGCCCGCGCGGAGATACACGCTCGAGCCTTCCGTTCCTTCCGCTTGTCTCGGAACGGCGATTTCCTCATCAAGATCGCAGTCGTCGATAATAATGATTGCCGTCAGAATTTTTGTCGTGCTTGCCATAGGAAGATTGACGTCGGCATTTTTTTCTTCCAGAAAACGGCGTGAAGAAACTTCCGCCACGCACTCCGCCCTCGACTCCGTAGCGGCAATCGAGGGCATCGTCCGAGGCGACAGGAAAACGGACGAAAAAAGCCCGATGATAGCGGAACAAACGGCCGCTGCGGCGGAAAATTTATTCCTCATTCTCCCCTTTCCCCGCAAACTTTCCGATCAATTCGCTTGCCTTTTCAATTAATCCGTCAAGCGGATCGTCGGTAACTTTCACGATACGGCATCCGTTTCCGTCGTCGATTAAAAATCCCGCGGGCTTGATATTGACTACTGTACCGGCTCCGCCGGCAAAGGGATAACATTCGTCCTCCTTGATTGCCTTCGCCTCTCCGTATTCGCCGCCGCCCGAAAGATACCCCATCGTAACCTTTGTGAATGGAATAATTTGCGCGCCGCTTGCAGAAAATATCGGTTTTCCGATTACCGTATTCACGTCGACCAAACCGGTTAACTGTTCTGCCGTTTTTTCCATAATGCTATCGATCTTTTTTTTCTTATCCAATTTATAAATGCCTCCAATATTTTTTTACCCAATGCAATCGAAACAACGAGTCCGTTAAATACCGTAACCGCCTGCACGGAAACTTTCAAGTTATTCTCTTCGGAAAGTACCGTACTGTTTTTCAGCGATAAAAACGGGTGTCTGGTCTGCATGACGGAAAAAATCCCCCCGCTTACCGCTTGAATCGCTCCCGCCAGCAGAACCCCGTAGGGTGAAAACGGATTTCCCGTTTCAATGATTTGATGGTAGCGGTACAGCTGAAATCCCTTTGTAATTTCGAATTTCTTCCGCGTATCCGTCATATTTTCGTAAGGAATGAATATCGCTTTTTTTTCGGAAATGTGCACGGCGATTCCGTCCGTTTTGATTTGACCGTATCCGCCGAATACTTTCAGGTATTTATACAAACTCAGCGAAAAGCAAAATTTATTCTCTTTCACGTCCGCATATCCGTCGAGATAAACGAACACGGGAAACAGAAAGGACAGCATTCCCGCAAAAAAAGAATAAATAAAGAATTCGCCCATATCGGTAATATGAGCGAATTTACAAAAAATATTTACTTGACAAATTGAATTTATCCGATTTTTACGATGTCTGCATCGTCGAGTCCGCGGAGAAAATCGGGGATTTCGTAACCTCCGCTTATCTCTTCCCGCTCTTTACTTTGCGCTTTATCGGTTTCCGTTTCCGCGTTTTCTTTGGGCGGAGCTTGCACCGCGTCCGAAGATTCGCTTTGAATTTCGGAATATTCGGTGCGGGCGTAGAGGTAATTGTCTTTGTCTTCTTCGGGACGTGCGATTGCCGCCATTAACGTTTCATAGTCGGGCAAATCTTCCAAAGAATTCAACTTAAAGCGTTTCAAAAATTCATCCGTAGTGGCGTACAGAATAGGTTTCCCGACGGCGTCTTTTCTTCCGCAAGGATAAATCAGTTTCAGTTCGAGGAGCGCATGAACGGCATAATCGCTGTTCAGCCCGCGAAGAAGTTCGATTTCCGTGCGCGTAATGGGCTGCTTGTAAGCAATAATCGCGGCACATTCGAGGATTGTCCGCGTCAGTTCCTTCTCGCGTATGGGATTGAGTACGGCGGCAACGCCCTCTTTATAAGAGGGATTGGATCCGAGCTGCGCTTTATGATTGAACTGTAGCAGCTGAATGCCGCCCTCTTCTCCGTACTTTTCCCGCAATTCGGCAAGCGATTTTTTTACTTCTCCGTTGGTTACGCCGAGTTTTTCGGCAATATCGGCAATCGCTACGCTCTTTCCGGAAGCAAATAATACTGCTTCAATTATATTCGTCAATTTCTCCAAGAGTATCCTCCTCTTTACGGTCGGGGTTGAGTGATATGGTAATTTCCCCGAACGTCTGCTCCTGCGATACGCGCAGGAATTGGTGTTTCAATAATTCGAGCATTGCCTGAAAAGTCGTAATGATTTCCGCTTTCGTATAATCCTGCGTAAATAAATCGTCAAACGTTATCTGCTCGCCCGATTCCAGACTTTCCAGTATAAAATGAATTTTTTGATCTACCGTATATTCGTCGCGCGGAATTTCACGCACTTCTTCTTCGTTCAGCGCCGTTTCCCGTTTCAAGAGCAAAGCGGAGAACGCCGAAATCAATCCGTCGAGATTGAGATTATCGAGGCAGAATACCGTTTTCGTTTCCCCTACGTCTTTATCAGGCTCCTTGAAATAATAGCCGATCGTTTCCAATTCTTTCAGTTTTTTGGTTTCTTCCTTGATGAGCCGGAATTCTTCGAGGGCGCGGATGAGTTGGGCTTTCTCCTCTTCGATTTCCGCGTCGAGTTCGGGATCGTCTTCTAAATTCGGAACAAGACTTTGCGCTTTGATCTTTATAATACTTGCCGCAATGTTGAGGTAATCGCTCACTTTGTCAACGTCGAGGTACGGCAAGCCCTGCATGTATTGAAGGAACTGTTCGGTGATTTGCGATACGAAAATATCCTTTATTTCAATTTCTTCCTTGTTGATAAGGAACAGCAATAAATCGAGCGGACCTTCGAAATTATTCAATACCGTCGTGTAATCGACGACCGATTCAAAATCTTCCCGCTTCAAAACAGCATCCCCCATATAGAACTTATCGGTCTGCCGAAAATAACGCTCCAAAGTGCGACGATCGGAAACCCGATATATTTTCTTGCAAATTGCATAATGTAACCTAAAATATCAAACCATGCCATTTGATAAACGCCGAAGTCGACGAAAATGCCGCAGATAAAGCTTTCGATAATCAGAAACAAAAGAATAATATGTCCGTATTTGCGAAGAAAACGGTAAATTTTTCCATGTTTGCGGCTGCACGCTTCCACAATACGGAATCCGTCCAGCGGATACAGCGGCAATAGATTAAAGACGCAGAAAGATAAGCTGTACGAATACAGAAGCAAAACAAAGGAGTACAGGAAATAATACAGATATTGCGGTATAGCGGACGTGCCGTACTGCACCAAAAGTATAAAGAACGGAAAGAAAATCAAAGCCGAAATATAATTGACGATTACCCCCGCGCTTGCCGTAAGCCCGCTTCCCAAACGATATTTGCGGAAGTTATTGGGATTTACCGGAACGGGTTTCGCCCATCCGAACCCGACAAAGGTAAAGCAAAGAAGCCCCATGATATCGAAATGACGAACAGGATTCAAAGTAAGCCGCTTATTCCACTTCGGCGTGGGATCTCCGCATTTGTAAGCTACAAAGGCGTGAGCAAATTCGTGGAGCGTCAAAACGACGACCACGGCAAGAAAGCTCGCGATTAAGTATAGAAATCTTTGTAAACTCATACCATGCAATTATAGCTTAAATTTCTAAAAAAGGCAAGAAAAAGGCGTTTCAAACGGAAAATTCCGAAGCGCCTTTTCAAATATTTTTATTTCAAATATTCGGGAATGATGTCGTTACGCGTTAAGTCCTCATACGTTTGCGGTCTGACAATATATTCGGCTTTTCCGTTTTTTACGAGAACGACGGGCGGAATCAGATTTCGATTATAGTTGCTTGCCATCGAATAATTATAGGCACCCGTCGAGAGAACGGCGAGAACGTCGCCCGTGCGCGCTTCGGGTAAATTCATGTTGACACCGATGAGATCGCCGCTCTCGCAGCATTTTCCCGCAACGGATACGTATTCGCACGGAGTTTCGTTTGCGCGGTTAGCAAGAACCGCCGTATATTTCGCCTGATAGAGACAATAACGCGGATTATCGAACATACCGCCGTCAACGGCAATATATTTTTTTACGTTGGGGATATTTTTGATTGCGCCTACCGTATAAAGCGTAATTCCCGCTTCCCCGACAATCGAGCGTCCCGGTTCCAAGGCAATGCGGGGAAGTTGTAACCCGTAATGCGCGCAGCCTGTTTTTACCGCGTCGAGCAAAGTGCGCAGGGAATCGGCGTATCCGTCCAAATCTGTTTTGACGTCCTCATCATTATACCAAATTCCGAAACCGCCGCCGAGATTCAAGGTATCCGCTTCAAATTCAAGGGAGTCTTTCATTTCGGAAATAAATTTCAGACTTTTTTCCACGGCAAGAACGAATGACTGTTTTTCAAAGATCTGCGAACCGATATGACAGTGATAACCGCGCATGCGGAGATTTTTTTTGGAAAGCAGATATTCTGTCATTTTTTCCGCCGTACCGTCGGAAATGGAGAATCCGAACTTTGAATCCGTTTTTGCCGTCTGTATATAAGCGTGCGTATGCGCTTCTACGCCGGGATTGATTCGCAGGAGCACGTCTTGAATCATACCGCGCTTTTGTGCTTCATCGTCGATGAGGTCGGCTTCGCTGTAAGCGTCGACGACGATCGTTCCCACTTTACAATCGAGCGCGTACGCGATTTCGTTCGGGAGTTTATTGTTACCGTGCATAAAGATGCGCTCGGCGGGAAATCCCGCCTTCATTGCAGTGAAAAGCTCCCCGCCCGACACGACGTCTACGCCGATGTTTTCCTGTTTGGCAATCGCATAAATTGCCGTACAGGAAAAGGCTTTGGAAGCATATAAAACAATACCGTTTCCGTATTCGCGTTCCAGCGTATCCCGATAAATGCGCATCATTGCGCGAATATGTGCTTCGTCCAGAACGTACAGCGGCGTACCAAATTGTTTGGCGAGCTCTGCGCAATCGGCTCCGCCGATTTCAAGATGTCCCTTTCCGTTTACTTTTAACGATTTTCTCGCGTTCATGATTGCCTCTTGAATTTTATCACATTATATCACGATTATCCTTATAACGCAAGAAAAAAAGAGAACGGTTCGGAAAATATCCGAACCGTTCGGTAAAAATCAACTTTCATATCAATACTGTGCAGCTTTGCGGAATGCGTCCCACCAGGAATATTTATCCGCATTTTGAGCCGCCAGGATTCGGGTACGCCCAATTTCTATCCCGTCTTTGTACACCACCGCGTAGCCCGCTTCATCGCCCGTACGTACCGGAGCTTTTAAGCAATCGCTTATATTATATTCAACGGAAATATTTCCCGCCTCTCCTTTTTTACCGAACACGGTTACGCAATTTTCGGGGCGGAGCTCCACTTCCGAAATCTTGCTTCCACGAACTTCCGCTCTTTCTTCAAGCATTTTTTCAGCGTTCAAAACAATTTTACTTTCATAATTTCCGAAGGCGTAGTTAAACATATTCTTAACGCCGGAAAAGCGCTCTTCGGAATTGTCCGCGCCGATTACAACAGAAACGAGCCGCATGTCGCCGCGTTTGGCCGTTGCCGCCAAACAAAAACCGGCTTGATTGGTAAATCCTGTTTTTCCGCCGTCACACCCTTCATAAAAACGAATCAGTTTATTGGTATTGGTGATCCGCGTTTCTCTTCCGTCGGGGTGTTTGAAGTCTTCCAACCATACCTTGGAAAATTCGTAATATTTCTCATGCGTCAGCATTTCGCGAAGCATCACCGCGACGTCCTTTGCACAGGAATACTGCGGTTCTTTGGGAAGTCCCGTACAGTTGGCAAACAACGTATTTTCCGCGCCGAGTTCCCGCGCACGCTCGTTCATGCGTTCGACAAACGCCGACTCGCTTCCCGCGATTCTTTCCGCCAGCGCGACGCACGAATCGTTTGCCGAGCAAACCGCCACACTCTTAATGAGCTGTGCTGCCGGATAGGAAAGATCGGCCTGCAAAAATACCTGCGAACCACCCATTCCGGCTGCATTCTCGCTGACGGGAATCTGTTCGTTATAATCGAGCGCACCGCTATCTGCCGCTTCAAAGGAAAGAAGAAGCGTCATAATTTTGCACATACTCGCAATCGGAAGGCGCTGCGTTTCATTTCTTGCTTCAACTACGGTCCCGCTTTCATAATCGCATAAATACGCCGCCTTGCATTCGGCAAGGACGTATGATTCGTCCGCTTTTGCTTCACTAACCGCCATGGGCAGCATAGCACCGACCGCTGCGGCCGCGGCAACAACAGTTGCCGTTAAAAAATGTAAAACTTTCATACTCGCAGTTTGTGCCGTTTTCGGAAAATTAAACAAAAAATTTATACAATACTGCCGAGCGGATGAAAAAGCGCAAATAAAAAAAGCGCTTCCGCCAAACAAATAAGAGTTATTATCAAAACGAATAAAAGAAAATCATTTAATAGTTCAACCAAGTCGGATTTGCGGAATCCAAAGCAAGCGGCTCTTGAAAAGGAACATGTACTAGCACATATAAAAATGAAGTCAATCATAATATGGATCGGGAAGTACAACAGAAAAGCGACTAAAACGCCCGTAAAGCGATATACGGAGCAAAAAATAAACAGACTTCCGCCAAAAGTATACGCACGATAAATCAGTATTACGGGCGGAAGAACGCATGCCGCAGGATGGATGCCTGCAATTACGAAAAAAGCCAATATTAGTACGTTTCCCGCCGTCCGTTCAATAAATATTAAAAATACGCTCGTGCTTGAAAAACAGACTTTATCGATAAACCGTTCGCACATGTTAAAGTGATATTCGTATACGGACGGCGTCTTAACAAATACTATTCCACATATAGTACTACACAAAAACAATATAATTAGAGAGATAAATGTCTTTTTGCGGCAGAAAATTCGCCCAAAACAATTTTTGAGTAAAAAAGGGAGATTCATATCTCATTATATGAATCTCCCGTATCTTTGTATTCTTTAATTTTCGAGCATTTTTTCAATTCCGATGCCGTATCCCCTCGTCGGATCATTCAAAAAAACGTGGGTAACTGCACCGATTAGTTTTCCGTTTTGAATAATCGGGCTTCCGCTCATGCCTTGAACGATCCCCCCCGTTTCCTCAATCAATTTTTCGTCTGTTATTTTAATGACGAAATTTTTGTTGTCTTTATTGTTACCGTCAACTTTGGCAATAGCAATGTCGTATTTTTGAGGACACTCTCCGTTGATCGTAGAATAGATAACGGCTTTTCCGATGACCGCTTCACTCAGAGGCGCAATATCGACGGCTTCCGCATGTGAAAAATCGTAGTTTTTTTCAAAAGTGCCGTATAACCCTGTAGATAATACCCGTTCCGCTTTTGCAAGCGGTTTATCGTTTATAAACAGACCGCGCAATTCCCCTGCTTTTCCGCGTGTTCCTTTATTTACACCAATAACGCTGCACAGATAAACCTTGGCGTCCGATATTTCCAATGAATCGTGATTTTCGTCAGTTACTCCGTGCCCGAGTGCGCCGAATTTTAACGTTTGCTTTTCAATGTAGGTAACGGTGCCGATTCCGGAAAGAGTGTCTCTGATGAGTACGCCGATTTTATATTTTCCGCTTTTTTTCTCTTTTGCCGGCGTGATTGACGTTTCCGAGGTATCGCCGTTACGTTTTACTGTAATCGTTACCGATTTTCCCGCGCTTCGTTCGAGCGCTTCGTTCAACTCTCCAACCGTCTTAATTCGAATTCCGTCGATTGCAACAATGCAATCCCCTGTATGAATTCCGATTTCTTCCGCAGGTCGGCGGATTCCTTCTTCGGTAACGACTTCTGAAAGTCCGATCACCTGCGCTCCGCCCGCGCCGAGCATGAATCCCGCGGTCATACCTCCGATGTAATATTGACCGCAACCGGCAGCGTCCGCGCGAACCTTCGTACAAGGGCAAAAGAATGTTATCGCCGCCAGCGCCGTTGCCGCAAAAATAAATTTCAGCTTACGCATGAAAACCTCCGAACGAAGTTAATTTGCGTAAGCTGTCGCTTTATATGCGCATATTTTTAGGATTGTGAAAGGGAGTTTTTGTAAATTTCGGCACTTCTTAAAAGTTCTTGCGCATGTTTTAGGGCGAATTCGCTTTTTACTTCACCGCTGAGCAGACGGACGAGCTCAGCCAAGCGAGTCTTTTCATCCAACGGTTTGATTTCAGTAAAAGTTTTTCCTGCGGTTTCCTTTTTTTCTATCAGAAATTGTTTTTCCGCAAAAGCCGCGATTTGCGCAAGATGAGAAACAGCTATAATTTGTGTACTTCTTGCAATCCCGCAAAACTTTTCTGCAACGGAGCGCGCCGTTTTTCCGCCGATTCCCGCATCGATCTCATCGAAGATATAGGTTCCGATTTCGTTGACAGCCGACATCTGAGCCTTGACAGCCAGCATAAATCGACTCATTTCACCGCCGCTTATAATTTTATTCAACTCTTTTAACGGCTCGCCTGCATTTGCCGAAAATAAAAACCGAACAGAATCCAAGCCTTCCGACGTTGCTTTTCCCGCGTCGTTGGGTCCGTACTCTTCAAAGTAAACCTGAAAATCCGCCGAAGAGATGTTTAATGTTTTCAGTTCGTTAATGACGCGTTCGGTAAAAGATTCCGCTGCGATTTTCCGCAACGCTGTGAGCTTAGTACAGGCAAGGTATATCTCTTCTTCATTTTTCTCAAGTTCATTCTTGAGACGCTCGAAATTCTCCGCGCCTTCGGTAAGCCGTTGATACTCTTTTTGGGCAGACAGGCAAAAAGAAATAATTTCCGTAATATTCGTTCCGTATTTCTTTTTTAAGCCGTTTATCTCATCCAAGCGATTTTCTACGCGTTCCGATTCGCGCTCGTCGAAATCAAATTCAGAGGCAAACTTCTCGATTTCATCGCCGATATCGGAAAGCTCCGCTGCGGCATTTTCCAGCCGTTCGGCAATCGCCGAATATTCGCCACTGATTTTTATCAGAGATGCGACGGCGCGCTGTGCGCCCATTGCGGCATCCGCAGCGCCTCCGTCCGATAATATGTACTCCCGAGCGGCATTCAATGCGCTTAGAATTTTTTCCGCATGAAGAAAACGGGTGCGCAGCGCAAGAAGTTTCTCTTCCTCTCCTTCTCTTAAGTCAGCACGCTCGATTTCTTCGATTTGAAAACGGAGCACATCAAGTTTACGAATGCGTTCGCCTTCGTCCACTCCGAAGCACGCCATATCGCTTATGATCTTTTTATGATTGGCAACTAGTTCTGCGACGGCCGCCTTTTGTTTGGCAATCTCCTTCCCCGATATTGTATCGAGAAGTCGAAGCTGATTGCTCTCTTTCAGCAAGAAAAAGTGTTCGCTTTGCCCGTGCACGTCAACAAGCAGCGGCGTTACGCGGCGAAGCATGGCGGACGTTACGGATATACCGTTAATTTTCAAACTCCCCTTACCGTTAAACGAAATTTTTCTCGAAATAACGATTGTTGAATCCGATTCAATGTCCATTTCCGATAAGACGCCGTGCACTTGCGAGCATTCTTCTACTGAAAATTCCGCGCAGACAAAACAAAAATCAGCGCCGTAGCGGATCATGTTTTTATCCGCTTTTGCGCCGAGAACAAAATCGATCGAATCAAGAATAACGGACTTACCGGCACCCGTTTCTCCCGAAAGCACATTTAATCCGTAGGAAAACTCCAACTCTGCACTTTCAATAAGCGCCACATTCCGTATCGTAAGCCTGGCAAGCATTTTATCCCCGCACAATACCGTGGAGACGGTTGCGTACCGACTGCGCATGCTCGGGCGTTTCGCAAATCAAAAGTACGGTATCGTCGCCCGCGATACTTCCGACAACCTCTTTATAATTGAGCCTGTCTACCACGACGCCTGCATTTGCGCCGTTTCCGTTTAAGGTTTTGATAATGATCAAATTTCCTACAGGGCGAATTTCCAAAACGCACGCTTGAAACAGAGAACGCATTTTCTCGCTGATTCCCCCCTCCTCTTCCGTGATCGAAGCGTAACGAAAACGCTTCTGCACACCTGCAACCTTAAAGAGATGCAGCTCTTTCACGTCGCGCGAAACGGTCGCCTGTGTAACGGAAAAATGGCATGCATTCAACTCGTCGCAAAGCTCTTCTTGCGTAGCAATTTCTTTTTCGGCAATCAGTTCCAGAATTTTGCCGTGTCTTGCGTTTCTTAACATTCTTTTTACCCCAACTGTATAATAATTGTATTTTAATTAATCTTTTCCGTTATACGACGAAAAAAAACTCCCTTGTCTGCGGTAAGAAAAGTCGCGCAGCGATCGGATTTCCGTACGGTAAGCGCATCCCCTGCATTTGCAATACCCATAAACATTCCGTCGCCATACAGCATAACGGCGCCATGTCCTTCGGCAAAGTGAAACGATAAAACGCTTTTATCTGAATAAGCAATCGGTCTACTCCGTAAGGAAAATGCGCATACCGGCGTTAATAGAAACGTTTCGCAATCGGGCGTCATAATATTTCCGCCTGCCGAAAGGGAATAAGCGGTAGATCCCGTCGGCGTACTTACAATCAATCCGTCTGCGGTAAAATCTCCCGCCGCACTTCCGTCGATTTCCGCAGTCAGTTTTAGAAGTTTGTTGTCGGTGTCCGGCATGACGCGGCGCAAAAGAGAAAACTCATTCAAATAGTGTCCTTTTACTCCGTTAAAATCCACTTCCAACATGGTTCTGCGAACGAACGGACAGTTTTGGTTAAAAACGAGATCGAGGGAACGATCAATGTCGTTTCGTTCAAACTCCGTCAAAAAACCAAGCGTTCCGAAATTAACGCCGACGAGCGGAATTGCATATTCCGAAGCTTTACGCGCGGCACGGAGAACGGTTCCGTCGCCCCCGAGAACGATGAGCCGATCGACCTTCGGAATTTCCTCTTCGGAATCAAACACAAGAACATCTGTGTTGCGCAATCGGGCATTACAGGCAAACCGTTGCACCGTTTCCGCATCGACTTGATGCCCGTTAAAATATATTCCGAGTTTCATCTTTTCAATTATATTCGTATTTCTGCATAAATGCAAGTATTTTTCATAAAAAATTTAAATTTTATAAAATTTCTTCTTCGTACAAGGTATCTGCTTTTTGTAAAAAGTCCTTCAAAGCAATTGGGCTCCCCTCTTTGCGTAAAAAAATTACATATTCTATATTTTTCTTTTCACGTACAGGTGCATTGACGATCCCGAGCGGAGCGAGAGACAAAGAAAGACAAAAGTTATAAAAATCAAAAAGCAATTCCCGATGGAACTTGCGGGGCAGAATTCCGCTCTTTCCGATATTTTTTCCGCCGCATTCAAATTGCGGTTTGAACAAGACGAACGCACGCCCCTCTTTATCAAGGATTTCGGAAACGGCACCTAAAATCAACCTTAACGAAATGAAACTTACATCGGACACTATGCCGTCCAATTTTGTGGAAAAGTCATCCTTTTTCAAATATCTGGCATTCGTATTGTCCATTACGGTTACGTGCGGATCGGAAGAAATTTTATCATGTAGAAGCGATTCCCCCACATCAACGCAAAACACCTTCCGCGCACCGCGTTGCAGAAGACAGTCGGTAAATCCGCCAGTACTCGCTCCCAAATCGGCAAAAGTGCAGCCTTCAACGCTTTCCCCGAACACTTCTAAACCGCGGGAAAGTTTATATCCCCCCTGTGAAACGTAAATTTCAGGACAAGAGCGAAAGACAAACCGATCCGATTGAAAAACTTCATCCTTGGGAAAAAGCACTTTTCCGTTACGCAATACAAGCCCGCGGGAAAGCGCCTGCGCCGCTTTCGTCCGCGAGCCATATTTTTCTGCAAAAAATTTATCCGCGCGCATAACACTTTCGGATATATGCTTCTAATGCTACTGCGCTTAATCCGTATTCTTCGGAAAGCGTATTAGCTTCTCCGTGCGGAATAAAACAATCTTTTATCCCAAAATTTTTAATCGTTTTACCGGAATTCAGATAGAAACGATTGATCGCGTCTCCTAACCCACCGCAGACAACGTTGTCTTCCAGCGTAACGACAAACATTTCTCTTACCGTTGATAAGTACCTTTCGTCGAGCGGTTTTAAGAAACGAGCGTTTACGACGGTAAAATCCATGCCGCAAGCAGAAAGTTTTTTTCTTACTTTTGCTGCGAGAGAAATACATCTCTCCCCCGCGGCAAAAATTATTATGTCTGAAGATGTACTATGCAAAACATCAAAAGTGCCGATTTCTATTGATTCAACGCTTCCTTCATTTCCGGCACGAGGATAACGAATGGCGAGCGGTGAATCAAATTCAGCGCTCATCCGCAGCATTGCGCGAAACTCGCCTATGTCTTTTGGAATTGCAATGGTTAAATTCGGAATAAACGAAAGGTATGATAAATCAAATACACCCTGATGCGTTTCGCCGTCCGCCCCCGTAACTCCCGCCCTGTCGATGCACAAAGTAACCGGCAAATTTTGACCGCAGATATCGTGAATGATTTCATCAAACGACCGTTGCAAGAAAGTGGAATATACGGCGTAATACGGTTTCAATCCCCCTGCCGCCATCGAAGCGCAAAGGACGGAAGCGTGCTCTTCGCATATCCCCAAATCAAAAGATCGATCGGGAAATTTATTGAAAAAATCGCGCAACCCGAGACTGTCCGTCATCGCCGCCGTTACCGCCACGATTTTATTGTGTTTTTCCGCTAAACGCAAAAGCTCTTCTCCGAGCGCAGAAGAATATTCCTTTTTTTCGACGCCCGTTTCGGGCGATACGCCGTGCGTCCGATCGGGCGCGTTCTCACAAAAAGAATAGCCGTGCCCTTTCTGCGTAGAAACGTGCAGAAGAACGCTTCCTTTTTCCAGTAAGGCTTTGGCGTTTTCGAGCGCGGGAAGAATGATTTCTAGATTATTTCCATCGTATACTCCAGAATATTGCAATCCGTAACGTTCAAAAACAGCAATATCGTCGGCTTGAAAAGAATTTTCACGCTTTATTTCAGATAAAATATCGTGCGTTCCGCCTACGGTCGGAGAAATAGACATTCCGTTATCGTTCAAAATTATCAAAATATGGGAATTTAGGATCCGCAAACTGTTGAGCGCTTCATAAATCAAGCCGTTATTGAAAGATCCGTCTCCTACGAGTGCAATTACCGCATGATTTTCTCCGCTTAAATCGCGCGCCTTTGCAAGACCGAGCGCGGCGGAAACCGCCGTTCCCGCATGTCCCGTATCGTAACAGTCGTATTCGCTTTCACTTCGTTTGGGAAAACCGGAAATCCCCCCTTCTTTCCGCAAAGTATGAAAACGGTTTGCCCTTCCGGAAAGAAGTTTATGCGTATAACACTGGTGTCCGACGTCGAAAACGATTTTGTCGCGCGGGAAATCAAATACGCGATGCAGTGCAACAGTCAGTTCTACGGCACCGAGGTTGGAAGAAAGATGTCCTCCGCATTCGGATACGGTAGAAAAGATTTCCGTACGAATATCTTCGCAGTAACGATTTAATTGATTTATACCGGCGGATTTCAATTCCGCCGCAGAAATTTCTTTTAACACGCCCGATACTAATTCGGCGCATAGAGCAAGCGCCTCAACTCCGAAATTTAGTGGTTTCTTTCACGGATAACCCGCACGGTCTTGATTAAGAAGTCGTTATTTTCTATATTCGATAATGCAGAAACGCATTTCTCCGCAAATTCGTCGGCAAGTTCTTCCGAGCGCTCCATACCGAACACCTTAACGCAAGTCAGTTTCCCTTCCTCTCTGTCTTTTCCTGCTGTTTTTCCGAGCGTTTCGCTTTCCTCTTTTTCGTCAAGCATGTCGTCGGTAAGCTGAAATAAAATGCCTAAATTTTTTGCGTATTCCGTAAATTCGGCGGTATACTTCCCCATAATCGTTGACGCCATCAAGAACGGCGCAACAAATAGCTTACCCGTTTTATGTTCGTAAATAAAACGCAGCTCTTCCTGCCCCGCATTTTTGCCCGAATAGAGAATGTCCGCAGATTGCCCCGCAATCATTCCCTTGGGCCCCGCGCATTCGGAAAGAATTTGCGCCGCGCGAAGATATTTTTTCCCTCGCCCACTTTCCGAAAGTAAAATGTCGAACGCCGCGGATAACAATGCGTCGCCCGCCAAAACGGCGTTTGCTTCACCGAAAACTTTATGATTGGAAGGTTTTCCGCGACGAAAATCATCGTTATCCATAGAGGGTAAATCGTCATGAATCAAGGAATATGTATGAATCATTTCCAATGCCACGGCAAACCGCATTTCTTCTTTGGGTGTACCGCCCAAACAGTCGAGGGCAGCGAAAAATAAAACCGGGCGCATGCGTTTTCCGCCCGACAGGAGAGAATATCGCATACTTTCGGCTAGAATAGGCGGTTCGTAATTCAGTCCATTGCAGTAATTACGCAATCCCGATTCAAACAAATCCCAATATTCCGAGTATTTTTTCGAAAACTTTTTCACAATTCCTCCGCTGTCTCCGCCAGCGCGCACGCATTTGAAAGCAGCATGGAAATCGTCATCGGTCCCACACCGCCCGGCACAGGCGTTATTAAAGACGCTTTTTCTTTTACGTTGTCAAAGTCGACGTCGCCACATAATTTGCCTTGCTCGTCGCGATTCATTCCGACGTCGATTACAACGGCGCCCTCTTTTATCATATCCGCGCCGATAAATTTCGGTTTTCCGATTGCCGCAACAAGGATGTCCGCGTTGCGGCATTCTTCTTTCAAATTTTCCGTTTTGGAATGACAAACGGTAACCGTGGCATCGGCATTCAATAAAAGCATTGCCATCGGCTTGCCGACAATATTGCTTCGTCCGACGACGACGGCGCGTTTTCCCTTTGGATCAACGCCGCTCCGCTTGAGAAGTTCCATAACGCCGAGCGGCGTACAAGCTACCGTGCCGCGTTCTTTCAAAACTAATTTTCCTACGTTTTCAGCAGAAAAACCGTCGACGTCTTTTTCAGTCGGAATTTCGCGGAGGATTTTCTGCGCGTCGAGATGATGAGGCAGCGGCAACTGAACGAGAATTCCGTGCACGTTTTTGTCTTCGGCAAGCGCACGGATCAACTCTACCGCCTGTTCCTGAGTCGTATTTGCGGGCAGAAAATGTGCAAACGAACGAATCCCCACCTCTTCGCATCCCGATATTTTATTTCGCACATAAACTTTTGAAGCGGGATCTTCTCCGATTAATACGACGGCAAGCCCCACTCGTTTTCCGTAACGCTCAAAAAAATTTTTTGTACGTTCCCCGAGTTCCTTGCGAATTTGCGCCGAAATAACTTTTCCGTCGATTAGTTTCATTCGTTAATAATTCCTCCCAAAACGCCGTTTACGAA
Source organism: uncultured Christensenellaceae bacterium (assembly GCA_910586675.1). Classification (GTDB taxonomy): domain Bacteria; phylum Bacillota; class Clostridia; order Christensenellales; family Borkfalkiaceae; genus Gallimonas. The sequence goes on from CAJUJO010000003.1 coordinate 48,378, forward strand.
TCCGGCTGAATTTTCCGTAGAAAATTTACGCGCCAGCCCCGCCGCTTCGCTCACGGATACGACGTTCGGAATATCCTTGCAAAATTTTATTTCGGCAAGAGCAATTAAAAGAATGGCTTTATCAACCGGATAGATTCTGTAATCGGCAAAATGCGTTACGTTTTCATTGATCGTTTGAAGCAAATCGTCTTTGTGTTCTTCGGTGAGCGCGACCAGACGGTCGGCAAAGCCGCGTTCTTCATCGGACAGCGCCGCTTTTTTATAGACGCTTTCCTTGAAACGCTCGCCGCAGTCGTCGTGAAACAGACTTGCGAATACAATCTTAAATGCAGCTTCCCGCGCATCGTTTCTCATAAGTCTTCCTCTTTACAATAAATTCCCCCTCCGTTTTAAGGAAAGGGAAATTATTTTAGTTATTTTTGCCCTCTTCATCTGCAGATTCCGTTCCCTCTTCCGTGTTCGGAACGGGAGCCGCCGCAGGAAAGACGACGCTCTGGACGTGCACATCCACTTTAGCAATTTTGTATTTTGTCATCGACTCGACCATCTGCTTTATCGATTGCTGTATTCTGTAAGCAAGTTCGGGAACGCTGTATCCGTAATGCGCTATCACAGAGATATCGACGAAAACCCCTTCTTTTTCAAAACAAAGTTTTATCCCTTTACTCTTGGAAGGAACAAGTTCGATGCCCTCCGTTTCCTGCAAACTCAGCACAACGATACCGCTCACGATGTCGGCATTATAAGTAACTCTTCCTTTTTGTCCGTTGGAATTATTAAATTTGATGCTTGCCATAACATTTCTCCCTATTACGGACGGCGCGCATACATCGCCGCCGTCCGCTTGTTTAAGGTAACAATATTATAACACATCTTTTTGAAATTTACTACTGTTTTTTCTCAACTTTCTGCATAGATAGGCATAATAATCACGTTTCCTTCGCGGACGGAAGTTTCATTTTCCAATCTTTGAAAGATTTTAGTAACGGTGTCGAGGTCAAGTTCGTTGGAATTAATGAAAACGTTGATATTGTCGGAATCGGAACCGATGGCAACTACTACATCTGAAAATCCGAGCGATTTAATCATCGTTTCGAGAATAAGCTCGTCTTCCATCATTTCCACCATTTGTTGTTTCATCGCTACGGCTTCTTTGTATTCCGCGCTGTCTGTCGCGTATGCGGCGATTACGCTGTCGAGCTGAACGAATTCTTCGCTGCGCGTAGAAGCACGTTCGGAACGGTAAGAAGTGAAATAATTGGTTTCCACGTTACCGCCCGCCGTAGCGGTTGTGCGCGTGCCGGCAAGCACAAAGTTGAAAATCGCAGTTACGGCAAGCAACAGCACCAAAGTAGACATAAGTACAATTTTTTTCGTGTTAGTCATAATATATCTCCTTAATTTAATTTATACAAAGTTAGTTTCCCGAAGGGTATACCTGTATATTTCCCTTCCCGATCGACAACGCTACGGTTGTAACGTCGAGAACCCGCATTCTCGTCAATATACTGTCCGCCCCGTCGAATACGACGACCGCTCCCGTTATTTCCCCGTCGCTTTTACTTATCATTACGGCAGGATTGTTTACCCCCTCGATTTTTTCCAACAGATTGCACAGTCGTATTTCTTCTTCGGTCTGATGAGAAGCAAGCTCTGTACTTCCAAAGAATACTTTCCAAACGGCAATCAGTAAAACGAGCGCCGCAATACAGACAAATATTACGATCGCGGTTTTATTTTTCAGGAGTTTTTTTATATTTTCCCGATTCACGCTACCTCCGCCGTGCAGCCGTATTTTTTTTCGAGCGTGCTTTTGATTTTGTCTACGATAATTATATGTTCATTCTCTTCGTTTATACCGAAATCAATAATTTTTATTTGCATCTTTTTGACGGAAAAAGGCGAACCGGAATCTCTCTCAACCGAAACCTCTACCGTAACACCGAAATTATTTTTCAATGCGGCGCCTATCTCCTTTTCATCTTGTTCGGATATACTTTGCGCGCAGTACGCAAGATACTTTTCGTCCATTATTATATCACTCGTTTGAAAGTCAAATCCTTTTCCGCCCGCCCAAGATACGAACGGAGCGAGCAGAACAAGAATCGTTGCCGTTTTGAGCATACCTTTTAGGAACTTCCCCATTTTACCGCCCGGCAAGACGATCGTAAATACAGCGGACAACAAAATGATCCCTGCAATACTTAGAATGTAAGTCTTCATCAGAAAATTACCCCCGATGAACAGATAAGAAGCATAAGCGTAATAAAATAAAGAAACGCGATACAGAGCAAACCGGCAATAAAATATCCTAAATCACCGGCAAGACGGGATAAAAACGAGGATATTTTTCCGCCGACCGGTTCCGTTGCAGCCGCAGCAATGCGGAGAAATAATTGAAATGCAACGAAGAGCATAAGCGGCTGTAAAAGCGTTCCGAAAAGAATAAATACCGCAAAAGATCCTAATGCGTTTTTAATGAGCGCGCTTCCCGCCAAAACGAGATCGAATCCGCCGGAAAGAAATCCGCCAACAATAGGTACGGAACTTGATATAGCATATTTTGCCGCGCGAAGCGATAAACCGTCATATTGCGCGGCGGCGATTCCCTGCACGGTTAAAAAAATACTGAACAAACCCAGCGTTAAACCAATCAGCCATTTATTAAAACTCTTGAATAATTCCCCAAGCTTCTCCGTTCGAACGTCGGATGAAAGGTTTCCCACAAAAGCGAGTACAATAACGACTATCGACGAAGGAAACACGACTGCGGAAAAAAGTTCTGAAATTCCCCCGCTCATAAACACAACGGCGGGGCGGAAGATTCCCACTGAAACGGCGCCGCCGCTCCCCGCCATCAAGGTAAGTAAAATCGGATACAAAATATCCATTTGCTTTTTCATTTCAATAACGGAGGAAAAACCCGCAGTTAATACCGTAATCAGACATGATAATACGACAGCTCCGACAGAGATATATCCCGCAAAGTTTATTATATCTGACATAGTACTATGTAAAAATCCACTTTTTGTGGAATTTAAGATACCGCAAAGCAGAGCTACCGCCAAAATCACTGCAAAAGCGGGCAAAAGTACGCTTAATTCTTCCCAAACAAGATGCAACACCGATTGTCCCAGAGAAGAATAATCGAGCGAAAAATCACCATTTATTACGCTTGCAAGCTTGTCTTTAACCGATATTCCACCGAATTGAGACAATGAGTCCAAATATTTTTGTAATTCTTCAAGATCGAGCGCGGAAAGCAAATCATTTATTTGATTACCGAGTTCTTCCTGTACTTTTTTTTCCTCTTCCGTGAGCGCGGTAACGAAAATAATTTCTTTTCCGCCCGAAAATTGCACAAAAAGAGCGAAAAACATAAGAAGCAAAAAAATTATTATTGCGCGGCGACCGACCTTTGTATTCATTTTACCAACCCCAACAGTTGATTGACAAGCTGAAGCACGCTTTCAAGAATAGGTACGGCAAGTACCAAAACAACGATTTTTCCGCAAAAAACTAATTTATCGGATAAAGAATTTTGCCCGAAGTCGTTCAGTATTCCGGCACTGAACTCTACGAGATAGCCTATTCCGATCATTTTCAATAAAGTTTTCACAAGGACGGAACTCAGCCCCGTCGTCTGTGCAATGTCCCCGAATATTGAAAGACTATCTCGAAAAATTTCAAATACGAACAACAGCAGAATAACGCTCCCTGCGACGGTAACGGCAAACGCTAATTCCGGCTTTGTGCTTTTTAGAATAAGCGCTGCAACCGCCGTAATAAAAGCAATGCCGACAAGCTGAAATATTTCCATAGTCAGTAAATTCCGAATATATCTTTTATGGTCTGAAACAAATCTCCTATCATGGATACGGCTATTCCCAGTACGATAACAAGCCCCACGATGGAAACAACGGTCGCAATGTCGTCTCTGTCGGATTTTTTTAAGATTTGACACACGACGGTAATAATGATTCCGATAGCCGCCAGCTTAAATATAATTGAAATATCCATATTACACGATTAGAATTACAAAACCTAAGCCCGCAAGCAAACCAAGTTTCAAATACAGTTCGCCGCGGCTTTTGGCTTCCGCTTCGCTTCCTCCTTTTTTCTCTTCCAAATATTTCTTTTGCGCCGAAAAAAAAGCGTTCTGCGAGGCGGAATCACCCTTCCCGAGCATTTCGAAATAATCGTTCAAATAATTACGTTCGTCTTTAGAAAGGTAATTTAATTTCACTTCCTTTTTCCCGCCGAGCAAACAGTTAATCGTCTTATCAAAGTCATCAGAATAAGCGTATTCTTTCAAAAATACGGGAAGCGGGCGCCTTGCATATGCCAGCTCGTTGAGATAGCGCTCGTTAAATGTTTGAAATTGAGAAAAATATTTTTTTCGTGCGCGGTATTTCCATGCAGCGAAATAACCGAGAAAAACGCAGAATGCAATAATAACACCGCTCAGTATAAATTTAATCAACATTTTCTCCGTTTTCCCCGAAGATTTTTCCGATTTTCCCCAGTCCGTCTAACAGAACGTAACGCCCGAACAGTTTATCGGATACGTCTTCCCATCGTTTCAAATGCGCCGTCGCAAACACCGTAATTCCGCTCTCCACTGCCCGCCGAACTGCTTTATAATCCCCCTCCAGCAATTCATCCGTTACGATCAAATCGGGGCGTAACGCCCGAATCCCCGCCGTGAACGCAGTAAGCTTGTCCGCAAAGCGAACGACGTCGCTGGTAGCTCCCAAATTACCTGCGGAAAGCTCTCCTCGTTCGTCTACGACCAGGACATTCCTTTGCGTCCTCTCGCAGACAAGACGCGTCAGGTCGCGCAAGATCGTCGTTTTTCCCTCTCCCGGCGGCGACATCAGGAGCAAAGAACAAATGCCTTCCCGAAAACAACGGTCGTATATCTCCTCCGCGCATCCGAGGATTTCATGCGGAACGCGCACGCAGAGCGAAGTCGCTTCATTAACGGAAAGAACGCCCTTTCCGTCGTATACGAAGGTTCCTGCAATTCCGATGCGTTCCCCGCACTTTCCCGTTAAAAAGCCGCTCCTAAGCTGATTTTCCACGGCATACACGGAAAATCCGCTCGCCGCGAAAACGGTATCGCGTATCTCTGCTTCCGTTGGAATCAGAGCCTCCCTCTCTGATGCCGTAACTCCTTTCTCGCCGAGATAGCGGTAAATTCCGCCGACGTTTACCCGCAGCGGTTTTTCCGCCCGAATGCGCAGTTCGTATAAAAGATTCAAATTGATATACCGCAACGCACCCGAAATTCGGGAAGGAAGAAAGTCAAGCATCATTATAATATATGACGGCATGTCCGCAAATATGAAACAAGCCGTTTCAAAACGCATGATAAAAGCCCGCCGACTTTTTGAGTACGGCGGGCTTTTCCTCTTCCCCTATTACGCTGTTTTATTCAATCACGAACACGCTGACGCTGTTCTTTTTCAGCAAAGTGCTCAATCGATTGCTCTCAATTGTAATTTTTTTCACGGTAGGCTCGACGTGATGCGTTTTTCCCGACTTCATACCGATTTCGTTAATCACCGTTTCGTCTTCATGCCAAAGCGTGGTTACCGTCGCCAAATGCATTGTTCCGAATCCCGTTATATCCGCCGTCAGTTCCTCGTCTTTATCGGAAACGTTGACTACCTTCAAATAAATCTTTCCGTCGCCAACCGTTGCGCTGTGAAAGATTCGTTCGTTGACTTTCCAAACGTTTTTATTCAGAACTTCATGCCATTCGCCGTCCTTATAAATGGAGGCGGTAAACTTGTTTTCCGTATAAACGAGCTTCATTTTGTTGCCTTCTGGACTGTATCCGAGGAATTTATCTTTTCCCATCATCTCGCAGACAGTACGCATAAAGTCGACGCGCTTATCAAAAGAAACGTCGTATCCTTTATGGTTCTTCCCGTACTGACAGCAAAGGGAAAAACCCGCGCAATCCATCGTACCGGCATCACGTACGTCGGAAACGCCGACCCCCGATATAAAGCTCTGTTCGCCGCCCAGTCTGCGGAAGTCTATTTCCACCTCACAGTTACCGAACTTCTGCGCGTCGTAATAGAAACCGTTGAACGCGTCGCTCTCTTCTATGATCAATTCGCCGTTTTCAATAACCCCGCCGCGGCAATTGGGGTATACCTTCCAGCCGCCTAACCCGTTTTTGAAATCATGTTCGTAAAGAATATTTCCCGTTGCGATATCCTTTACCATAATACGGGAAACCGCGCTCGAGGTTCTGTGTCCTCCAATCAACAGTCCGCCCGAATTATCACTGTCAACGGACGCAACGTCCGTCAAGGTGTATTTTCCGACGTTGGAAGCAAACATTTGCTGCACGTAATAGTTGGGCGTTAGCATAATGTCGCGCGCGTTAAACCAAATCATATTGGGTGTCCAGCGGTAATTATTAGTCGCCGCAAAGAGCGGCGCATAACAAGTCATTTTCACGACGTCGGAATTTCGCTCGCATCCCGTAAGGAAGGCGGCTTCGGCAAGAGCCGAACGCAAATTATTGTCTCCGTTCAGTCTGCCACGCCCATCCGACATCGTGTGCATGGCATACTCACCCATAAATACTTTTGCGCCGCCGCGTTCGTATTGGTCATACCGCTTCGTATTATCGATAAACCATTGATAGGAATTGTAGACGTGCTCGTCGACAATCATATCCCGGTACTTTTCGTTAATTATCTTCCAGGATTCGTTGGAATCGGAAGGACGAATATCTACGCCGCAAGTCGTAACGACGGTAATATCAAATAGTTTCAAAAGATCGGTCATCCGACCTTTATACATATACTGTCTTACTCCGAGCAGGCAGGAGGCAAAATTATCGAAATATTCATAGCCCCAATTTTCGTTCCCTATTCCGATATATTTCAATTCAAACGGTTCAGGATGCCCCATATCGGTACGAACTTTCGCCCAATAGGATTCGTTTTTATCAATAGAAGATATATCGCCTTTGGCAAAGAAAATCAAGTCGGCAACATTATCGATAACTTCCGTTTGAAATTCTTCCGTACCCGGTTTGATACGCTGATATCCCGTCTTGCGCTGTTCGCCCATTCTGATTTGACACAGAAGTCCGCAGTGCAATACTGGTAGCGGCGTCATGTGCAGATCTTCGCAGAGAGCAAAATACTCATAAAAGCCGATTCCGTACGACTGCATATATCGCCAAACGTTGGGGATTTGCTTTCTTTGCTCCAACGGGCCTACGGTATTTCTCCACTTATACAGATAATTGAAATCAACGTCGCCTTCTACGACGCAGCCGCCTGGAAAGCGGAAAAAAGACGGGTTACAGTCCTTAAGTACTTGTACGATGCGCGGGGAAAGTTTCCCGTTGCGGTATTTATCGGAATCGCCCCAAACGTTTGCGGGCAGCAGCGAAACGTAATCGATGCCTATTTTACCGTTTCCCTCCAACACGATACAGAGCCTGCCCATCGTATCTTTTTCCGCAACAATCGAAGCGGAAACTTTGATCCAATCGCCTTCGGTCCCTTCGGGAATTTTGATTTCTCCGACGTTTGTATGTCTGCCGTGCGCTCCCTTAATATAAACTTTGGCGACTCCCTTAAATCCGAGCCGTTTAACAAACATGGAAAAATGATAGGTTTCCCCGCATTCGACAGGCATCCCGTAAATATCATACCCACCGTTCGTATAATACCCGGGATTTTCGAGATGGTACATACCGCCTACGCAGAGCAAAAGATAAGAAGGATTATTGGCGTTCATGCCCCCTCTTTTGCTTATTTTTTTGGGACCGGCACCGTATATATCCCAATAAAAGCCGTTTTGTTTGCGCGCTTCCACCGCACTCTCGCAGTTATAATCGTCATACGTAAAATATTCGTATTCAAAAGAATTATTGATAACCATTTCGGCGTTCATGCCGCCGTCCGCTGCCTGATTGATATCCTCGAAGAACAATCCGTAAAGGTGTTCCGAGACGTTTATTCCCCGTTTTTGTGCATCCAAAGTGAAATGCATCCCCATTCTCCTTGCCGTTTTACCATGCCGTTCGCATAGCGGGACGCGGCTGCCCTAATGCAATTACATTATAACAGCAGCAACGCAATTAGTCAATATATTTCTAAAATATTTTATGTTGCTTTGAAGTATATTTTTTCTTATCGATAAAAAAAGCCGAATAAAATCGGCTTGTTTTTTTCAAGCATTTATTTTCTTATTTTCGCGCTGCGCCCGTCGCTCTTGCGGCCCGCGCGACGCTTTCCGCAACAATTTCGTGCGCGCGTTTATCATAAGCATGCGGCAAAATAAAATCGCGGGAAAGTTTATTTTCCTGCACGCATGACGCAATTCCTTCCGCAGCCGCTATCATCATTTCGCGATTTATCGTGCTTGCCCGTACGTCCAGAGCTCCGCGGAATAGTCCCGGAAATACAAGCACATTATTGATTTGGTTGGGATGTTCGGAAGAGCCCGTCCCCACGATATAAGCGCCCGACTCCAACGCGTCTTTTCTCTGTATTTCCGGCACGGGATTTGCGCATGTAAATACGATTGCCCGCTCCGCCATAGAGCGCACCATCTCTTGGGAAACACAGTTGGGAGCCGAAACACCGATAAATACGTCGGCGTTTTTCATAGCATCGGCGAGCGTCCCCTTCAAGAACGAACGGTTCGTCATGCGGGAAATCTCGGCATGAGCTTCATTGAGCGATTCGTCTCCTTCGCAGATGATCCCGAATCTATCAACCATCGTTATGTTTATAACTCCGTAGGATAAGAGCATTTTTCCTATGGAAATTCCCGCGGCGCCGGCGCCGTTTATGACGACCTTCAACTCCTCTTTCTTTTTCCCGACGAGTTTTAACGAATTGATGAGCGCCGCCGTTACGACAATCGCCGTGCCGTGCTGATCGTCGTGAAATACGGGAATATCCAGCTCTTCTTTGAGCCGCGTTTCGATTCCGAAGCATCGAGGAGCGGAAATATCCTCCAAATTGATTCCGCCGAAGGATCCGGAAATAATCTTAATTGTTTTGATGATTTCTTCGGGATCTTTGGTCTTTAAGCAAATCGGGAATGCGTCCACGCCGCCGTACGCCTTAAACAGCGCGCATTTTCCCTCCATGACGGGCATGCCCGCTTCGGGACCTATGTCGCCCAGCCCCAAAATTGCCGTTCCGTCGGTGATGACGGCAACGGTATTCCATCGGCGTGTCAGATCGAAGCTTTTTTTCGGATCGGCATGAATTTCCATGCACGGCTCGGCAACGCCCGGCGTATAAGCGAGCGATAACGCTTCGCGACTGTCCGTAGGAACGCGGCAAACCGTTTCGATTTTCCCTTTCCATTCCGCGTGTTTTTTGAGCGATTCTTCTCTGTAATTCATATTAACCTCTTTCATGTAACGAATAACAGAACACCCATTGAACCTAACCCCATGGAGTTCGGAATTCAATAGGTGTTCCTGTTGGTGCGCCAAACGGTAACAAATCCGAACCTTTATGTAACACAGGACAGCATCATTTTAATTAAAGTCATTTGATAAATGCAATCAATTACAAATTACATTAATCACTTATATCTTCAATAATCATTTGCTCCAACTTTTTAGACAATTTATTAAAGTCATGTTCCGACTCCATTCTTTCTCTAATCGAGTTTCTATTAAAATACTTCTTTATATACTTCTCTGTAATCGAATTCATATAATAACTAGCAATAACTTCTCCCGTTTTTAAATTTTGGAATAAACATTTTAATTGATATGCTTTTCTAATCTCATTTAATCCTTTGTCTTTGGTTATAAAGATCGGCACCATAACAATCTCTTTATTGGGATGAGACAATTCAACTGACTTTTCCATAAATCTTAAATGAAATAAATCCCATGCCATATTTTCTATTGAGGCAATGATATTCTTATTGCTTTTTTGTATCTTTTTAAAAAATCTCAAATTTTGATTTCCATAAAATAATTTGGCAAGATTGCAAGCACATGGATGGAATGCCCGTATCTCATTTGCGCAGAACTCCATAAATTTATCAAACTTATTCACGCCTGACAATTTATTATACTTAAAAAAGATATGTATTATTGCCAACAAATAAATATATTCCAGTTGATAAATATCATTATATAGAGTTACACACATTTCCTTAAACCAATCACTTCTATACATCGTTAGCAACTGATTCATTCTCGTATCAATGTCTACAGTCCTAAAACTTAATCGGGAATCTTTGTAGGGAAACATCTCCTCAAATTTACGAATGTCAGCAATTGATAAATCATCCAATCCCTGTTTTTTGGGGTTTTTTAAAAAATTTTCAATAACGTAAGGCATAATGTCAAAAGCACAGCACTTCTCTTTGCATATTTGGATTACCTTACTCAAAACCTCGTCTTCGCATTTTTCTACATCTTTATATTCTTTAAGCAAGCTAACAATATTAAGATCCAATGAAATGCACACTTGATATATTATATAAGATGGTTGATAATAAGAATCATTGAATAAAACCTCTTGGTTCATTACCATAATCCTATTTGAATAAAAGAGCGAATTAAAATCATAATCCATTTCAACAAAGTCATTCAAATGTGATGCATGGTCATTACCATTTTCTAAATCGACATAAACCATATTATAATCGGTTAAGTGTTGCCGATTTAAAATATAGTATTTTCGCCTTTCGTAATTGTCATCCAAGTTGTTTATTGATGCAATTAGTTCTAACAACCGAAAATCTTGATCTCTCATAAAGTGTATTTATTCTTATAAAGTAAAAAACAAACAATAGAAATTGGCTAAAGATATATTAAAACTGGATTGAAAAGATACCCCATGTTAACCTTACATTTCGTTTTTCATAAAATCCATTCACTATTAAATGGATCAAAACATCTATTTTTTCTAAAAAAGTAATTTAGTCCTACTCAACCAATATCCGTAAGGATTGGAACACCCATATCGCTATTCTAATCTTTCATAAGGATATAAATTTTTGATGTTTCTATGCAAGTAGCTCCCTACCGATGATGCATTTAAAAGACCGTGGAACTCCATTATTGGCACGCCTTTATATATATACAAACTTCCATTATGAAACTGTATATAAAGTAATTGCAAATTCTCATCATAACCTATACTTTCCACATTTGATGACGATACTTCAATCATGTCAACGCCATAATTATTCATAATTATTCCTCCAATTCAAATTTTTTATTTCTCCAAAGCGTTACTAAATCCTTATAGGCATTTTCATTATCCGATAGAGAAGAGCCCCATTGCTTTGAAACACTCGGATCAGCACCTTTAAATGCATTGGGCAATTTATAAAACTGAATTCGCGAGGGAATTTTCACACCCTCCCCCGATATTATCGCTTCACCCGTTCTTAAACTTGGCAATAAATCAACTAATGACTTTAACTCATCTTGAATAGCAGCAGCTACAAATCCTCTATCCTTATTATTGTTCATCCTTAAAGCAATTATCGTTCCACATTGGCTTAAAACAGTTTCATCCAATTCAGATGGTCTTTGCGTAACCAGCAATAAACCAACACCGTATTTACGTCCTTCCTTGGCAATTCGTTGAACAGTTCTAGACGCAATAGAATTTTCTCTTGCATGTAAATAATTATGCGCCTCTTCCAAAACAATCAATAATGGCTGTAATTTTCCACCATTATTTAAATTTTGCCCCCAAAATAATGCATCATACGCTATGTTTAATAATGTTCCCGATATCGATAACATCAATTCAGAGGGCACATCCGATAAATCAAATATTGCAATTGGCTTACTTGTTCCAAGCCAAGATTCCAACAAGCAATTTATATCTTTATCCACTTTACCCGTCAGATCTGGAGCATAACAACCAGGATTGAAAAGAAAATCGTAGCGCGTATCTTTTAACTTAAGACGAATCGCATCAAGGAAACTTAATATACCCTTAGCTAAATTATTTAAAAATGGCTTGCTGTTATTTGTGCTTGCTGGCTCATATTGATTAGAAACTAATTTATTAGCATCCCCTTTTATAAGTAATTTAGTTTTTGTTTCAGGTTTACCGCGTTCATTATAAGTTTGTCTTTCAAAATCGTCTAAATCGAACCATAACTGTTTTAAACTAAATGGAATAGGTGAATCTGCGGTTATTAGTGTAGAATCAATGGCAATTCCATTTACTTTAGCACCTTGTATTTTGTACTCAACTACTTTTGAGCGAAAATAATCTCTGTTTAAATCACTTATGGGGGCTTCAAATAAACTCATCAACTCATTAAAGGGCAACGCCCAATATGGAACATATAATGATTCTTCTTCCTGTTTGTTGCCAATTTTAAAAACAGCACTATGTGATTTAAAAACGGTATTATATTCACCATGAGGATCTAAAATGATTATTCTAGTTCTGTTAAAATCTTTTTCAATTATAGAGCTTAATGTAATACCAACCGCATTCGATTTACCACTACCTGTAGAACCTAAAATAGCAAAATGACGGGACACTAATTTATCTAGATCAAGAAAGGCATTCAAACTTTCTGACACGCTAATGTTGCCCACATTTATAGAAGAAACTTGATTGTAATCGCTATAAATATTTTTTAAATCTGAAATAGTTACTAAGTGAACCGCATCCCCCGTAGTTGGTGATTGCGATACACCTCTTTCAAATCTAGTTCCTATCTGTTCTCCAATCAAACTCATTGTAAGCCACTGTTGATTAGATAGATCATCAAAACCATTCTCAATATATTTGTCCAATAAATTATTGGGTATTGCTGATGCCCCAATCTGCGTAACAATACCATACAAATTACAATAGCCTAGCGGAATTTTCAAAAAGGACCCTATTTGCCCAATTCTATATACTACCCCATCAATAATTGGAGAATTTGATTTAACGGTATCTGATAACTGAACCGAAACTGTATTACCCGTTACACTTATAACAGTTCCTACAATTGTTTGATAATTAATCATTATTTGTTACATCCACATTATCTTTGGGAATCATATTAAGCAAAAATTTCGTAAATTTTGAAAAATCAACTATGCTTAACTCCCCTTCACCACTCCATTGTTCATCGCCTTTTTGTTCTTTAGAAACCTCAATTTCCTTATAAGGAGCATCTTCATCAAAGTACCAATTAATATTTAATGTATCGGAATTATCCGGCTCTCGCTTTAATTTCCAAGTCCCAATCTGTGCCCCATAAATTGCTTTTCGCGTAGATAGAACAGACAATTTCCTGCAGCTTTTCGCCAACTTTGCTATATTGGTTTCTTCAGAAAACGTATTTACTCGGTTACCCGCTACATCTTTTTCTACATCATAGTTTAGAACATATACATGCGCAGTTGTCTCAGTCTGCAATGCTGACATAATGCGTTCATTTATATGTTCATCACCAAACGAATACCCACAAACAAAAAGCACTGCATCATTTTGTCTCAAAAAGCTATTCAATCTATCCATAAATGATGCATAAGGTTGTTTTTTTGAATTACTGTATTTTAACACCGATGGATAAATTAAAAGATCATCTTTATCTGACTCGCCACGTCTAATAATTTTAGTCCCATCTTGATGCAATCCTAGTGATCCATGTATCTTCCAAATTTTAGTTTGCTGTGGAAGATAATGAATATCTTCTACCGAATCAGAATTAAAGAAAGGCTTATAACTACCCGTAAAACCGTCATAATATGGAACGTTGTTTTGTTCAAGTCCTATTTCGAGAAGATAATCGTAATTTGTAGTAAAAATTTCAACCGCATATTTTCTAAAAGCACTTTTGATCCATGAACCAAAATCATACTGCGCCATTTCTTTAAAACGGTCATCTTTTATATCTTTATGAACACTTACAATCTCCCGCACTTTATCTCTTATTTCTTTGCCTAAGGCAATAAATTGCTCTTTATCCAGTCCATTTAGTTTGCCTTTTCCTATAATTGAAATTTTCCCTTCAATGTTAGAAAGAAGCGTCTCTATTGTGAATGTTTCTCCATTCTCTATAATATCACTTTTGATGGAAGCGATAGTTTCTTTATATCCCTTTTTTTCAAGTGCCTCTATAACACTTTGTGTCATTTTTGTCACGGCAGGAATATAAGGCGATTTATCACTTTTCTTTGACAAGGAAGTCCCTGCTCCAAATAGAAAACCAATTTTCTTTTTGTCTGAAACAAGTAATTGCTGTATCTCTTTAATTTTTTCTGAAGGATCATAATAATTTATCATTTTCTTGAGCAACCTTTAAATCCACAGTATTATCAACACAAATGGTCTTTATCTTATTTTATCATGTAAACCAATATTTGTCAAGAGCATTGATTTTTCTCGGTCGTGTCAAGTTTTTTCCGCATATTTTTTAAGAAAATTTTAAGTAATTACAAATTATCTTACAATCGAGCGCAAAATTCTGCTCACTTCATCGGTAATTCCGTCTAATCCCACAACATGACCGTGCGGGATTTCATGTACGCTTTCTACTTCATGTGTGGCAAATTTGTTATATTTCTTTTTTGTGTTCTCAATAACGGTGCTTAAAAGCGCGTCAAATTTTCCACCGTTAAAATAATATGCCCGCAATTTTGCCATTTTCTCCGCGCCGAGTCTGCTCCACGCCATTGGCCGAGAAGATAACCGCGACGAAAGAACGTGCGAAACGTGCCCCTCTGCTGAGCAACAATATGCCTGCGTTAAGTCAATCGCTCTGAAATTATTGTATACGTATGTAAGGCTATCTGTTAAGCGCCGACGTTGCCTTACGCTTCGTAAGCCTTTCCAACGCTGCACATATAACGTTTTCATTTTTTCTCGCTCTCCTGTTCTGATGCAGTTAATAATCTGTCGCCGCAATTTTGTATCGCTCCCCGTTGCCCGCGTGATACTTTCAAAGACATGAAATTTGTCTATGTGATATTTTACTTTTGGAATGACTTCCAAGCCTTGCTTGATCCATGCCGCACCGTCGCCCGAAAGATGCACTTCCGCTTTACTTACGGCATACTGATTATACAAATAGTCGGAAACATAATCCCAAATTTGCGTACCTTTGCTTGCCGAAACAAAATACTTTGCGTTCATCAATTCCGTTCTCCTGCGATTAACGCGCCGTCGCCCTTCATGTACGTACACAAGTTTTATTTCAGCGCTTTGACCGTTATTCAGATGAATATGATCCTCGTCTGCCTCGATATAAATTTTCTGAACTTGCTTGAACCCCTTTGCTTGCACGTCAAGACTTTTCGACGGAACTTTTTTCACAAGGTTATATACCGTTTGCCTTGATACGCAATTATCCGATAATTTACTCGCCTTTCCATAGCTCGTTAAAGTGGCGTCGCCGATTAACTTTGCTTTCAGCTCGCGCTCGATGCGGCTGTACTTCTCGATATGAAGCAATTGATCGGCGGCAAAAAAGTACTTTTGCGATGCTTTGTTAAAATACAATCGGCGCGTTAACGACAGTTCGCCCATACCCGAAATCATTTTCCGGGTTTTCAAATTCCGCAACGTTACCGCATGAATATCACGCTTGGCGTTATATTCTTCGTCTGTAATTCTTACGACTTCTTCAACAAGACGCACCCCAACGCTGTTCATCGCTTCCTGCGTTGTCTTAACGATACTATCAAAGCTCGGTCGATTCATTCCGTCCGCAATCAATGAAAACAGTTTTATTACTGCATCGTTAATAATAGTTCTAATTCTCTCTTCTGTGTTTTTCATATTTACCCCTCTGCTTAAAATTTGTACGTACATTCTATATAACAGAGAATCCGAAAAATATCAATGATTTTATTCACTTTCCATTGACTTATTATGCAAAAATAGATATACTGAAAACACAGACATAAATTACGAGGTGTTTTATGAACCGCTTGAAAAAACTTACTTTTATTTCTTTTTTGTGCACTCTGTTGTCTTTTTCCTTCCTGTTCGCCGCTTGTTCTTCGGAAACTTTGAAATATCAGAAACTGTCTGACGTTTGCATGGTTTACGCTCTCGACACAAATATAAGCGGTGATATTGTAGTTCCCGCCACTTATGACGGACTTGAAGTTATGATAGCCGACAATGCTTTTAGGAAATGTTATAAAATAAAAACAATTACATTATCCGAGGGAATTAGAGTTATCTATGAGCTGGCGTTTACGCAATGTTCTGCTTCCGAAATCAATGTGCCGCATAGCATAGAACGCTTCAAAAACGCCCCTTTCGCTGTTAACGAATATAAATATTTAACAATCAATTATGCCGGAACGATTGAGGAATGGTATAATGTTGACGGCGCTCCCACATCTGTTTATTCAGGCATTCAAGTAGTATGCACGGACGGCGTAGCTTTCGATACAAGAGAAACTGCAAACTAAATATTGCGTAAAACGCCCCGCTGCCGATAACGGTAACGGGGCGTTATTCTGTATCGGTAACTTTGTACGTACATTCGTGTAACGAAAAAAGCAACAGCTTACTGTAATTTGTATATTAAGCGCGAATTTCGCCAAAATTCGCCCGTACGCCGTTTTACGGCGCACAATCGCGCAATCCGTCTATTCGCCCTTAATGCTGCTTATATGCCCGTTTAGACGCATTAAAAATGTCAGTACACTGTGTACTGACATTTCTTTTTGTGTTATTTATTCTTCATACGCCTTTCCCGGAACGTAACCGGGAAGATCGAACAAAGCGCGCACCGTTTCGTGCGCTTCGACATGGAAACGCGTTCGCTGCCGCGCCGAGCAAATCGCAAAGCAATCGCCGAGTTCGGCATTGGAGATAAACGCGCGTTCCGTGTCGTTCAATCCCCCGACGTTCCTGTAAAGATTGGAAAGAATTTCGAGATCGGCGGGCGCAAGTCCGAATACAAACGAGTACTGTGAATTGTTTACAATCGCCGTCGTTTTGGCGATGACGCTTTCGTTCCCGAAAATATCGCTTAAATTTTGCGTTGCAAAGAAAATCGCTCCTTCGTATTTCCGTATCCGCTTGTACCACATGTAAACGAACTGCAAGGCAACGGGATATTCGGGATCGATGAAATTGTAGCCTTCGTCGATTAAGATAAACGGGTGAATCTTGTCGCCGTACCCGTTGCGGTTCAGTTCGCGGATATTGATAATCTGCATATCGAGATACCGCATTACGACGAGGATCTGCGCATTGGCTACCGTCTTATTCTTCGCGCCGAACAGCGACTGAAAATTAAACACGACGAATTTAGAATTGACTTCGAGCGTAGAAGCGCCGTTCCAAAGCGAAGAATACATGCCGCCTGCCGCAAACTTTTGAACGTATGTATAAACGCGCTCCAAATTGGTTTTGCGCATTACCGTTAAATCCTCACGCTCCATTTCCTTTTCGACAATCGCCTTTAAGCTGTCGAACGTCGGAAAACGTTCGGGCGCAAAGCCTGTACAGTCGGTATCGTGCGTAATCCCCTCGTTTTCGTACATTAACCGTACAAGGTTGTTCAGCTCTTCGAATGCATCCTGCGCAATGCCCTTTAACGTGATTCGGAAAAAATCTTCTAAAAACTGCAAATGTGCATTAAAAACGACGTCGGGCGGGGCGACTTCCCCTTCGTCCGTCAATACGGGATAGACGTGCAGCGGATTGATGCGCCCCTGCGTTGCATTCCCTATATCGAGAAACAACCCGCCCACGTTCTTCGCAAGCGTCTGATATTCGTTTTCGGGATCTAAAATAAAAATTCGGGCGTTCCCGGAATGAACGAGTGTAAGCAAGTCTTTTGAAAAATAAGACTTCCCTTGCCCCGACTTTCCGAAGATAACGCCGTTGCTGTTTACAAAATCCCGCCCGCGCTTCCATATATCGAGAATTACGGGATAAAAATCCCAACCGAGCGTATATCCTTCAACGTCTAAAATGTTCGAAAACACAAACGGAAAAATTGCCGCGAGCGAATCGGAATTGATTCCGCGCTCGAACGCTTTCAACTTCGGACGGCGCGCCACGGTAGATTTGGCGAACCCGTCGAACTGTCTGCCGAGCAGGTAACTCAACCGAAAGCCGTTCGTCGTAAGTTCTCTTCGGATTTCTTTGCGGAACGTTGCGTTATCCTTTTTTGTGTTATTCATGCCCGTTATCGTCAACGTGCAATCGAAGAGCAGTTCGTTTTCGTTCTGTATTCTCGATTGCAGCGCGTTCATCGTTTCGATATGCGTATCTTGACTGCGCATTTCGGAAAGTTTCGCCGCCCCGCGCGATGCGCTTTCGATTACGGCGCGATCGATTCGCTTGATCGCCTTTCCCTTGTCTACGGGTTTAATCGTTAAAACGACTTTCGTATTATCGATATTGAAAATATTCGCCCCCCAAGCGTTTGCTACGTACAGCGGATAATCTTTCACCGCAATCGTAAAAGCGTAAACGTCGTCCACCGTATAACCTGCCAAACCGAATTTTACTTTATTCGGCTTCACGTAATCGGCAAGTTCGGAAACTTCCACGCCGTCCACTTCCCGCTCGTCGAAAGCACGGGTATAGCAATACTTAAAAAACACCGCTGTTTCCCGCGCGTCCAGCATTGCGGAATCCAAGCCTGCGGAATCCAACCCCGCACGGCAAGCGTCCACTTGATTCAAAAGTGCGTTCTCCCGCTCCTCGTACAGCGCAATGTAATAACACGGCCGAAACAGCGGCTTTACGTTGTTCACATGATCGATCTGTTCCAATCGGCTCTGCAAAATCGCGCACTTAATCGAATCGCCCTCTTCCCGCTCTTCGGTTATCTTTTCAAAAAGTCCGGCGGCGACGTCATCGTACTGTATCGGACGATCCAGCTTGATAAGCTGAATCACGGAAGATTGGCTTAAACCGTTCAAGACGCGCGCAAACGCCGAAATGCGCCTGTCTTGTTCATCCTCGTCCAAAAGTCCGAAGTCTACGCTCCCGACCTCTACGACCGCGCCGAAATACCCGTCGTATTCGATAACGCCGCTTTCACGTATCGCTCTGAACGGAATCAGTTCGTCCGTGCTCCCGCGCTTCACGCCTTTTCGGTACGATTTGCGCACTGCGCAATAACGCAATAAATAGCCGATTTCCGCATACGTCCTGTCCTCGTCCTCGCCGATGAACATAACAACACAAAAAATAAGATATACGGCAAGTAAGATCCAACGGTCGGAAAAATTGGAAAGCAATATTAAAACCGCGACGATGAGCATAATGCCGATCAGAAGCAAATCGAGCATGGAAAGCCGTTTGAAAACCGCTATCTTCATTCTGCTGTTTTTGGGAATAATCCGTTCCATAGTCTTTTACTTATTTCCTTTTTTTGTGTTATCGTTTTTGAACGCGCCCGATTTATTCCCGGTTCCGCCCGCACGCAAATTACCGTTCGTGGGCCGAATCCCCCGCGCATCGTCCTTGGCCGCGTTCACATTCGCATTGTTGCCCGGTTCGTGCAACACGTGCGGCTGCATCATATCGAGCTTGCTACCCCGTTCGCCGCCGTTTTGGTATGCGGAAGAATTTCCGCCCATACGCCCGAGCGTACGAACGAACGCCGCGCCGCGGCTGCCTGCATAACCTTGTCCGCCCATTCTTTCGCCTACGGCGTTCACCCCGCGAAACATTTGGGGGAATACGCCGACGCGCTGTCTTCCGTAACGGTTGGTTCCGCCGATCGTCGCGCGCTTTGCCCCCATGGCCATACGCCCGATTCCGAGCGCGCCTACCGCGCCGAGCCGTACGCCGCTCGTTATCATCGCGAACGACTGCATTGCTTCCCGCCCTTCGTCCGCAGACGTTCCGAGGATCCTCGCGATCAACGTTTGGCTTGCGTTCATGCACATTGCCCCGCCGAGCAGCAACAGCATTTTGAAAATCGATACCGCTTTATCGTTCAAAACGCCCGATTCGGTCAAGTACTGCAAATTGGCGGCAAAGTCTGCGCTCATAATAAAGTTGCCGAGCATGAAAAACACGTTAATGGCAATCACTGCACCGAAAGCGACCAATAGCTTAGACATAAACGTTTCTCGCCATGCTCGGAACCGCGCGCCGTCATCAAGCGGAATCGTGCCGCATACGAGCGGCATGCAGATCAGCAACACGATAATGTCGTAAATCCTTTTTACAAGTCCCACCGACAGCATAAACATGGAAATCAGCATAACCACCGCCACAAGGTACGCTGTAAACAAATTAAACGCTTCCAACCGCACCATAGGCTTCCACCCGTTTTGATAACCTTGGTCGGACTGCTCGAACAGTCCGATCCAATCCTTTTCATGCACGCCGAATACTTCGTCCGGCGACATAGACCATGCTATATCTTTCGCGGAATATTTCTCACTTGTGTTCTCCTTTTTTTCCCAACCTGATACTATAATCGGTTGATTTGTAATAGGATCTCTTAAATAATCGTAATACGGCTCCTGTTTTTTCTTGTATTTTGGAATAGTATCGCCGTTTTCATCTTTAATTAAATTTCCTGCCGCATCGGTTTCATATAACGGATTCCCGTTTTCATCGGTTTCTTGTACTTTATTTCCGTATTCGTCGAGATAATCGGTAATTCGATATTTTACTTTTGATTCATCGAGAACATAAGATTGCTCAACGGATAAATCGAATAAATTCTGCGACAGGGTTTTGTTTTCTGCTGGCGCAATGACGCTGTTTACCGCGTTCAGAAGCATGCTTGTAAACGCGATAAACATGAAAACGAAAAAGATACAAACGACGGACGAAAAGATCGCCATGCACCCCTGCCCAAGCGTAGCGGCATGGGAAACGGGCTCGCCGCCCGTTTTGAATTTTACGATATTCTTAACCGTTTTGACCGCCACGCTCGCGCCCGCGATAATCACCGCCAAAAGGCAAAGTCCAAGCAGAACCTTTGTAGAAACCGCGCTTTCCGCAAACACTTCTAAAAGCGTTTTATTGCCCTCTCCCACTGCCTGCGTACCCGTAAGAATATTAAATATCGCGCCGATCGTATCGATAAAATCGTACAGCCAAAATAAAAGCTGCGCGAACATTTTTTCTATTACAATTCCCATAAGTTAAAATAAGCTCCTTACGATCCACGCGAAGTCGGGAACGTCGTTATCGAACCACGACTGAAAACATGCGATGATAACGGGTACGAGCGACGCCACCAAAAACACAACGATAATCCCCACAAAGATGCCGACAATAAAGTTCTTTGCCTGTTTTAGCTTCTGCTCGTCGCCGGATTGCGCTGCAAGTATGTATTTCACACCCGCGACAAGCGCGAAAACGGCTGCCGCCGCGCCTAAAACGCCCAAGAGCGGTCCCCACCACTGACCGAGGAACGATTCGAGAAGTCTGCCGACGTTATCGAAGTTGCCGGCAAGTAAGTTTGTAAGTTTCATAATACTTTCTCCTAAAAAATTTTTTTATATATATCATCGGCGCGATTGCGCCGTTATTTCAGAAGCGGTTGCGGCGGAATCTGAATACGACCAACGCGCATATCCCGACGAGCGTCAATGTCGCGGCAACCGCGATCAGCGCGACGGACGCAGGACTTAGGTAATTCAATTCAAACACATATTCGGTAACGTTTCCCACGTCGTCGGTGCAGACAAGCCTGTAACTGCCGATTGCCGTAAGCTCTGCAAAACTTTGCATTCGGAACGCTTTTTCCTCGCCGTTCAAATACAGCTTGTACGTTAAAGCGCTTTTGTTGGGATTGGAAATTTTAATGCTTTTTCCCGTGTTTTCAAAATCGAGCGTCGGCGCGACGTTATCTACTTCGAGCGCAAGCTCCCAAACGGTTTCTCCGCTTTCAAATAAAAGAACGTAGCAGCCGCTTTCCGTAAGCGTTAAATTACCGTCATCGATTCTTACGTTAAACACCGCGCCGTCCTTTACAACCGAAACGGTATCATATGCGCTAACGCAAAGCGAATAACTGCGCGCCCGCTTCGGAACAATCGTCCACGCATACGCTTCCACGTTTCCGCAATCGTCCGTTACCGTCAACACATAATCCCCTGCGGCCGCAAGTTCTCCGCGCGCATATGCGCTTTCCTGCCCGTTAAAAGACAGTTTCGCATTCACCTCTTCGCCGAACTGAAACGATACCGTACCCGTTATAACGCGCCCGTCAGATAAATCCACGCTCGGCGCGACGTCAACGTGCAGATCGATTTCAAACGTTACGTTTGCGACGTTCCCAACCGCATCGCGAACGGATAAAAGATAAACCCCTTCCGCATCGAGTACCGTACCGCTTTTTACCTCGACTTTATCGCCGCCGTTCAGACGGTAATACGCAGCCGTATGACCGTCAAATTCGACCGTTACAGGCGAATTGGTTACACCGCCTGTTACTACTCCTATAAGCTCGATTTCGGGCGCAGTGAGGTCTATTTCGAGCCGAAACGTTATTTCGTTCCCCTGCATATCGCGCGCATAGACCTCATATATCCCCTCCGCCTTGATTCTCGTATCCGCGCCGTATTCTGCTCCGTCTTGGCCGCGAATATAAAACGCTTTCATTTCTTCATCGAGCGTTATCGAAAGCCATGTTTTAGAAACATAAATTCCGTTCTCCATGACATATACGCCGTTCACCGTCAAAGATACGTCTTTGTTGATCATGATTTCCGTTTCCGAAACGTTTCCCAAAACGTCTATAACACGCACGGTATACCTTCCCGAAGCCGTAAGCCACGCCCCGGTGTAATCGGAAAAAGTCGTTCCGTTGTAACTGACTTTTATTTTTGCTTCCGTTTCATCGCAGACGACACGAAACGATTCATTCGTAATTGCCGCGCCTACATACTCTTTGCCGCTTTCCGTTATAATTCGAATTGGCGGCGCTGTTTTATCGATTACAAACGTAAATGCCGCGACGTTCCCCGCGACGTCGGTAATCTGCACGTAATAAGTTCCCTCTGCGGTTATTCTTTTTGTGTTATCGACAAGCGCGCCTTCCTCGGTTTCTATCGTAAAAGCGGTGTACGCTTCGAGGGCTGTAACCTGTATCCACGAACGCGAACATACAACCCCGTTTAATTCCGTGTACGTTCCGTCTATCCGATACTGCACCTCTCGGTCGATTATCACCGTAATGACAATCGAGTTTCCGACGCGATCGGTCAACTTAAAGGAATATGTTCCCGCCTCATTGAGTTCGCCGCCGTCGTACACAACATACCCGTTGTTTCCTTGTGAATATACAATCGAAACATTTTCCTCTTCACAAGAAACGCAAAACGCATCTTTTATCCTCGCGCCGTCCGTTAAGTTCTCACCGCTCTGTGCCGTAATTAAGGGTACGGGCGGCAACTTGTCTATTATCAAAACAAGCGACATTTCATTCCCGTACATGTCTTTTGCATAAATCCGATACGTTCCGTCCGTATCTAATTTTTGACCGTTTACTACGGTCAACCCGTTCGACGCGATTACGTCAAACTGCGACCACGGCTCGACCAGCGTAAACACAAAATTGCCGCGCGTTATGTAACTCCCGTCTTCTAAAAGCGCATACGTTCCGTCAAGGGTATAGCTGACGCTGTTATCCAACGTAACGACAAAAGTAAGCTCGTTCCGCGCTTCATCGTAAACGGTAAACACATACGTACCGTCCGACGTGATGAGCGATTCGCGCATATACTGAATTTCTGATACCGCGCCTTGTTTTTTATAAAATGCTTTGTACCCGCTTTCTTTCCATGTAATATAGAAGTTCTGCGTTGTAACCGTTTCGGGCGAAACGACAGCGCCGCGTTCGGTAAAGATTTCGACAATCGGCAATATTCCGTCGATTTCGAACGTGTATTCGGAAAACAAATTTCTGTCCGACGTAACATACAGTAAGACTTTGTATACAGCCGTCGTTTCGGGAGCCGCCGTAATGCGCAAGGTGTTCCCCGATATACCTTGCGTCAGTTCGTAAAGCTCGGCAACGATCCATTCGCCGCCTGCCTTTTTATAGAGCTCGGCGGTTACAGTTGCATCGTAAATTACGCTAACGTCGTTCTTCGTCAGTCCGCCGTCTTTTACGCCCCGAAGCGTCGCGGCGGGCAGTCCTTTCATATAAAAAATCGGTTCCGTTCTTACCTTGCGCCCGTACAGATCGCTGAACTCGAAAACATACTTCCCGCCCACGTTCATGCGGTATACAAGATTTTCCGCGCAAACAGCCGTATTAAACGAATCAACGTATAACCGTTCTTCCGAGCCGTCAAAATGTATTTTATAAAATCCGATTTCGGCTATTCCGTTCGGACTGTCGTTTAGAACTATGGTAAACGTGCACGCCGTTTCATTGGTAAGCGAAGTATGCTTTAACGTAGGCGCTTCTCCCGCTATGTAAATTACAAACTCCAACATATTTCGGGAACGGTCATAAACCGTTATCGTATACGCTCCATAATAACCGTTTTCATAGCACAAAATCGGCAGTTCATCGCCCGAAACATATCTACCATCAAGATTGCGCCCCGAAATTATAATCATCGTAAAAGCGTCGATATTATCCATCAACGCCTGTACCGTAAATTCCGTATAGCGCATCGCCGCCGTGTTCTCGTTTACAAACGTCTGATTAAACGTTATGACCTCGTTTTCTCCGCTTCCATATGTAACCTCTGCGATTAAATCGGGCTGCTGCATATCGAGGAATATTAGATACCTTTCAAGGTTTCCGCATACGTCGCTTTCCGTTATCAAATACCAGCCCTGTTCGTTGACTACGGAATAAAACGGATCACCGTATCGAAGCGTAATCTCCTGTCCTTCCCGGATCGTTATCCCGTCCGAAATAAAACGAATCGAAGCCGTAGACCTGTTTCCGTCCACAATGCTTGCCGGCGTTTCAAGGCATTGATCTCTTAACGCCAACATGTAACGCATGTCCGAATATGCGGATAGCAGCGATGGCAGCCGCGTCAACTGCGACGTTAAAGCGTCCGCCCGCGTGATGCCGTTCGCGTCCGTGGGGTTATTGGGTTTCGCGCCGTTCTTACCTATAATCTTCCTATCGCCGATATTTTTGCGCGCATATTTATCAACTACCGCATCGAGTTCGGCTCTGTCAGTATATATCTGCCTTGCATTCTCATTCGTTGCCGTTACATAATTCCAGCTTCTCCCGCCGTCCAGCTCTATAACGCGGCATTCCCATTCTTTCCGAACAGCGTAATTTAAGGCGTATTCATATTTCGAAAACGAATATGCGCCGTAACAACTCGCATAATTTTTCTGCGAAAGATTGACGACGTAATACGACGGCGTGAAGTAGGTATTGAAAACGCTTTCCGCATTTCCGAACGTTTCCCTGTACGCATGATTGACGGTAACCCAGTTCGAAGTATTCCCCAGCTCGTCTATCACGCGCATTCTCCAAACTCCGTTTCCGTTTTCGCCACCGCCTAAGGTTACAGACGCACCGTTATGACGCTGTACATTTCCGCCGTTTTTCGTGTATTCCCAACTTGCGACTTGCCCGTATTTATCTCGCGCCGTCATTGTAAACATCGTATTGGTATAAGAACGGTAACTGTTAATAACGGGCGCGCTTTTATCGATCGTAAAGCGATAATTTACCGTATTGCCCGCTTCATCGGTAACGCGCAACGTATAACTGCCCTCGGACGTAAACTTTCGCCCGGTTGAAAATTCCGTTCCCGGTGTCGGCGGATAGATTGCTTCCGTCGTATAACCGTACAGCGCAGTTGCGTTGGTTTCCGCATCTGAAAAGCTCACAGTTACGTCTTGTTTGGTATGCGTGCCGTCCGATACCGATACTGTAACGACGGGCGCGGTTTTATCGATCGTAAACGTATAACTTGAACGATTCCCGGCACGGTCGGTTATCGTGATCAGATATTTTCCATTCTCGGAAAATTCCGTTCCGCTTGAAAACTGACTTGTTGCCTGTGCGGGATATTCTCCATTTACGGATCGAGAATATTTTGCCGTGATTTCATCGCCCTCATTTGCAAGCTGTGAACTTACAGCCGTGAACTCTTCCGTCCACGTCGCTTTAACGGTCTGTTTCGTAATCCCGCCGTTACCAACACCCGATAGGGTTAAAGTCGGCGCGCTCTTATCGATCGTAAACCGTTTTACCCTTGTCAACCCTGCATTATCCGTAATTTTAAGCGTGTAATTCCCCGGTTCGGTAAATGTTCCCGAATGGCTCACACTTTGAAAAGAATTTTCGGTAAATTCCCCCGACGTACTGCGACAATATTCTGCCGTTTTGATTCCGCTGACGTTATCGGTGCATGTATACGTTACGCTACTATTGGTATATCCGTTATCCCCGCAAGACAATCTTGCGTTGGGCGCAACACTGTCCACTTTGAAAGTTGCAAACGCCTGTATGTAATAAATATTTGTTCTTCCGTATTCCCTAACTTCTTCCTGCCTTACGATTTCGATTTGAAATTCGCCGTCGCCGGCTGCATGATCGTATCTGTTCCCATATCCCACCTTCAATATCCCGCCACCCGACGTTCTTTTTACAGTGTAATTGGAATTTTCGGGGAGTGAAATATAAAAGTCATTCATGGGAATATATTCACCGCGATTTGCATGTACTTCGGGGGGCGCCATATAGAGCACACTTAACGAAATGTATTTATTTCTCCATGTATACGATTTTGCCGTTCCCGTTTGAAAGATGTTTTGATCGTTTGTATTTCCGTTATAGTAAACCGCGTCTGTATACGAAAACGTCAATAATACGGCTTGTTCCGATGCGCCCGTACGCAAAATCGAATCGGAAAATTCAACGGGACCATTTGTATTAGATTGCCCGCTGCCGTCTGCACGCATCGTCGAAAGATTAGAAAACACGCACAGAAATGCAAGCACAATTATCGCACCCGTTATAATTTTGAATTTTATGCCGCGACTTTTCCAACGCCCGAAAACGTCTTTCTTTCCCATATCTTCCCTCTTTACTCTGCCGCCATACCGTACGCCTTTTCGTAGGAAATTTCCCTTTCATGCTGCTGTACGGTTTTTAAGAAGTTTGCGCTTTCCTGCCGACAAATTGCGCAAATCGCCGATTGTGCCGTATAGATCAAGTTCGTCCGCGCTCGCCTGCGCCGCTTCGCTTCGATCTTTCGGTGCTTATCGTTTATTGCATAACGCCGCGGCTCGTGTGTTTCGGAATGTAATATATCCTTGCACATTCCCAACACTACGTTTCCTATGCGCGCTTTGTAATCACTTTTCAACCGCTCGAAATAATCGACGTTTTTCATGTCGATATATTGAATCGGCATTGATTTGTTTCGTGTATGTTCGTTCATCATCGCGGCTATATCTTCGGCGCGCATACGTTTCCCGTCTATATATCCGAGCTTTCCGCTTGCGGCAAGTCCTTTCACTTCCCGCTCAACACGCGCCAATTCTTTCAGCATTTGTTTATGCGCCGACGAAGCGCGTAGATCGGAACGTATCAGAAGCGCAGCTATACGATCGATTTCGGGACGCAACTCTTTCAAGTTCGGCGAATTATATTGTAACCGCCCATGCTATATTTTGGATAAGAAATTTTATATCTGTGCTATTCTGGATTTATTTTCGAGAAAGGTTGTTGCATATAAAATTTCCAACAAACAAACGACTCAGCTTACCACAGCTACCTTAAAAGCAGCCTTTGTAAACCGAGGTAATCCTGAAAATCTTATATTTCACAGCGATCAAGGATGTCAATACATATC
Source organism: uncultured Christensenellaceae bacterium (assembly GCA_910586675.1). Classification (GTDB taxonomy): domain Bacteria; phylum Bacillota; class Clostridia; order Christensenellales; family Borkfalkiaceae; genus Gallimonas. The sequence goes on from CAJUJO010000003.1 coordinate 76,111, forward strand.
TTATGCCTATCAAAAATTATTGCACGATTTACATATTACACAATCATTCTCTAAACCCGCTTGCCCTCGTAATAACAGTGTGATGGAATCTTTTTTTGCTTCACTAAAAAAAGAAGAAATATATAGAATCCATTATCGATCCGTAAAGGAGTTTAAAGATTCGGTTCAACGATATATGGAATTTTACAACTCAAAGCGATTACACGGAACAAACGCATATAAATCGCCTAACGAAAGAGAACGCGTTTATTTTGAGTCCAAAAAACGGGGTTCGTAAGATACCCCGTTTCAACTTTGCATCTCAATTTTTCTCTGTTTCTCAAAAATGCCGTCTAATGATAATCATGTAAAAACGGCTAATTCCCCTACAAAAATGGGTGTTTCAGTCAAACCTGTCTAATCGACCAGTTCGGATTGAAACACCCATATCAGCGTGGTGCGGTCGACAGGAATTGAACCTGCATGGGGTTAACCACAAGATCCTTAGTCTTGCGCGTCTGCCAGTTCCGCCACGACCGCTTGATTTAGCAAGCTTTTTTATTGTACCCCATTGTAAAAGAAAAGTCAAGTTATATCAATAGAAAAAATTATAAAATTTACGAAATTTTTTTACTTTTTTTATATACTCTTCCGTTTCCCGATAAGGGATATGAGAGAGGGAAATTCCGTCTTTTGAATATTTTGAATTGCGCAGCCATTCGGACACCTTGCCTTCCCCCGCATTGTAAGCGGCGAGCGCGGTTTCTTCATCCCGAAAGCGAGATAACAGATAATTCAGGTACAGACAGCCTATTTTAACGTTGAATTCGCCACGGTATAGTTCTGCGGGAACAAATTCGATTCCCTCTTTGCGGCAAATAAATTCCGCAGTTGAAGGGAGAATCTGCATTACGCCGATTGCTCCCACCCTGCTTACCGCCCCTTCGGAAAAGTTACTTTCCGCTTTCATTACGGCGTATGCGAGCGGCTGGTCGATACCGCTTCCAAGCACGATTGTACGGTAAGGACGGGGAAATCCGGCTTTAACCGAAAAAAACAGACACAATAAAAAAACGACGACCGCAAGGATCGTTGCCGTGATCACTGTTGCTCGTTTCCCGTTTGCCATGCGCGCACCTCTCCTTAAAAGTATGCGCAATCATAGTAAAAATTTCACGACAATTTATTTTAATGCCAAAAGCGATATTACGCGCTCCGCTTCTTTTTCCAACGCTTCCAAATCATCCGAGTTATCGACGATAACACAATCCCGTTCGGTGAGATTTTCACCATTAAACTGCATACGTATACGCGCCACAACTTCTCTTTCGCTCATACCGTCGCGTTCCATGACGGAACTGATTCGCTCATCTATCCCGCGACGGATATAAACTACGTCGTCGAAAAAACGCTCAAATCCGTTTTCAAATAAAAGCGGAATTTCGGCAAACAGAATCCCCTTCTCCTTCATGCGGGACAAAAGACGATCCATGATCAAAGGATGGGCAATCGAATTCAATTGCGCAAGCGCCGCGGCATCGGAAAACACTCGCGCAGACAGCGCCTTGCGGTCGAGTATTCCCCCCTTAACGCATTCGGGAAACAAGCGGAAAATTTCGCCGATATATCGGGTTTCCCCGCATATTTCCGCATATATTTCGTCGGCGGAAATCACGCCGTACCCCTTCTTTTTCAAAATTTCGGAAAACGTGCTTTTTCCGCTTCCGATTCCGCCCGTTATCGCAATCCTTTTATTTTGCGTCATACCAACTCTTCCCTGTAGACACTTCGGCAATCAGCGGCACGGTTAACCGAACGGCGCCCTCCATCTCTTCGCGAAGCACCAACGCCGTCCTTTCCGCCTCCTCTTCGGGCGTATCGAGGACTAATTCGTCATGCACCTGCAATACGATTTTCGCCCGAAGTCCTTCCCTTTTCAGCCGTTCGGAAACTTTCAGCATGGCTATTTTGATAATGTCCGCCGAACTGCCCTGCAAAGGCATATTCATTGCGGCGCGCTCGCCGAAAGAGCGCAAGCTGTAATTGGAGGAACGCAATTCGGGAATATACCGTTTGCGTCCCGAAATGGTTGTAACGTAACCCTCCTTTTTGGCGAACGCCACGTTTTCGTCCATATACTCTTTCACCGCTGCATACGTTTGAAAATAACGTTCAATATATTGCTGTGCCTCGGAGGAAGTACCGCCGATGTCTTTGGCGAGTCCGAACGCGCTGATTCCGTATATAATGCCGAAATTAACGGCTTTTGCCTTTCTCCGCATCAAAGGCGTTACCTCGGATATATCCACTCCGAAAACTTGCGAAGCCGTTTGAGCGTGAATATCCCGCCCTTCGATATATGCCTGCCGCAGCGGCTTGCAATCGGAAAAATGCGCAAGCAGGCGCAATTCGATTTGAGAATAATCAGCATCCAACAGAATATTTCCTTCCCGCGCGATAAACAATTTTCTCAGTTCCCGCCCTTCTTCCTTCCGCACGGGAATATTCTGCAAATTGGGGTTTGCGCTGGATAAGCGCCCCGTGGTCGTCATCATTTGATTATAGGTCGTATGCACGATCCCGCCGACAGCAAGAGGCCGAATGCCGTCGATATAAGTGGACTGTAATTTCTGAATCTCCCGATACCGCAGAATTACGCGGGCGATTTCATGCTTTTCCGCCAACTTTTCCAGCACCTCTGCGCTGGTCGAAAATCCGCCCCGAATATTTTTTTTCGCTCCCCCGTGATCGTATCCGAGTTTTTCAAACAAAATTTCAGATAGCTGAAAAGGCGATTTCAAATTGAACTTCTGTCCCGCAAGTTCAAAAATACGCTCGGACAAATTATTGAGTTCGTTATTATATTTTTCGGAAAACTCCGGAAACCGCCCCATATCGACGCGAACGCCCGTGCACTCCATTTCATAAAGCAAAGCAGCAAGAGGAAGCTCCAGTTCGCGATATAGCTTCTCCTCAACCGTTCCCAAGGTTTTCTTCTTCACTTCGCAATAGGCTTTATTCAAAGCAAATGCACATGCCATTTCGGGCAAAGCGTAATCCTTGGCAAATTCTTTTGCTCCCGAAGGGCGTAAATTGGAATCGCTGACATAGCGAAGAAGCGTTACGTCTTCAAGCGGACAGGAAATCTTAATCTCCAATTCGTCCATTTTATGCATCAACGTTTTGACATCCGATACAATCGCGCGTTTATCACCCGCAAACATTGCTTCCAGAATATCTCTCACGTCGCTTTCAAATAAACCGGAAGACAAGATATCGCGTTTGATTCGGAGGAGATACTCCGTCTCGTTAAAATATATATGATACCCTTCCTCTTCCGCACAAAACGTAAATTCCGAAGTTTTGGAAAATTCCTTCAAAAAACTTTCTTTATCGGAACATTCAACGGTTTTTATATCGGTTTTCCGTTCCGAAGGGAAATATTCGCTGTCCACAAGCGAACGAAATTCAAGGCGCGCATACATGGCGCGCGCTTCTTCCGAAAAAGGAAGATTCAGCCGACAGTCTTCTAATTTGATATCAAGCGGAACGTTCGTATCAATTACGGAAAGCGCATGCGAAAGGTAGGCCATATCGCGCTGTTCTTCTAATTTTTTCCGTATGGATACTGAAACTTTATCGAGATTATCATAAACGCCGTCGAGCGTCCGATATTCGCGCAACAACTCCATCGCGCTTTTCGGCCCGATACCGCGAACGCCGGGAATATTGTCGGAAGAATCCCCCATTAGAGATTTTTGTTCTATGATCTGATAAGGGAAAATACCCTCCTTCTCGAAAAAATTATCTTCCGTCAAAAGGTCGATATCGCTTACGCCGCGTCGCGTAAAACAGACATTAACGTTTTTCTTTACCAATTGATAAGAATCGCGGTCGCCCGTATAAATATACGTTTCCACACCGTCGAAAGAGCGAGAAAGCGTTCCGATAATATCATCTGCCTCATATCCCGCTTTTTCCACCGCACAAACATTCATTGCGCGAAGCAAATCTTTCAATACGGGAACCTGTACGCAAAGCTCTTCCGGCATCGGTTTCCGCGTTCCCTTGTAACCGTCGTACATTTTATGACGAAACGTAGGTGCGTGAACGTCAAACGCAACAGCGATATACGCGGGTTTCTTTTCTTCTATAATCTTAAAAACAAGTTTAATAAAGCCGAAAATGCCGTTTGTCGGAAGCCCGTCTTTTGTAGAAAATACACTCATTGCGTAATATGCACGATTGAGAAGACTGTTTCCGTCAATCAATATCAATTTATCCATGCGCCTATTTTACCACTTTTTGTCTGCAAATGCAAGTTGTTTCCAAAATAACATATTGTCAGCCCCAAAAAGGATGGTAGTAAAAAATAAAAAACTCTGTCCGTAAGACAAAGTTTTTTATGAGGTTTCAACCTCTATCGCCATTGGTGCCGCTGATCGGAGTCGAACCGATACGGTATCACTACCATCGGATTTTGAGTCCGACGCGTCTGCCAATTCCACCACAGCGGCAAAAGCATAATAAATTATATCGCAATACCGAGATAAACGCAAGCATTTTTTACCGTTTCTCGGAAATTACCGACAATTATTTATCTTTCTTCCAATTTTCTGATTTTGGAAATAAAAAATCCTTCATACAGTTCATTCGGGCAAACGGTCAAACTTCCGAAATCTTCGCAGATTATGGGCAACATCCTAAACTTATCCGTTTTGAGCGGTACAATTTCCGCACCGCCGAGCGATACGACGCGTTTGACCAAATCTGCATTTTCTTGTTTTAATACGGAGCAGGTGGAATAAATTATTTCTCCCCCTTTACGAAGCATTTTCAACGCTTGGAAAAGCAATTTTTCCTGTAATGTCGCACAGTTACGGATTAATTTTTCCGATATACAGAGCGGGTAGCTTAAATCAAGCGTTCCGCTTCCGCTGCAAGGCGCATCGAGCAAGATTTTATCAAACCTAAAAAAGTCGTCGAGCTTTGTCGCGTCGACATTCATAACAGTAATATTTTTTGCGCCCATTTTTTCGATATTGAATTTAAGACGCTGCGCCCTGATTTTATCCTTTTCACAAGCGGTGATAAAAGCTTTGTTACATGTAAGCGCGGCAATTTGAGTTGTCTTCCCTCCGGGGGCCGCCGTCATATCGAGTATATTTTCTCCGACTTCGGGAGCCAGAAACAGCGGAGGAAGCATAGATGAAAGACTTTGCAGATAGATTTCCCCGCGCTTATAAATTTCGGTTTTTCGGATGTCGGATTCTTGAACGTCTTGGAGAATAAACGCTTCTTTGTTCCATGCAGGACGGGAAAAGCGAATCCCTGCATCCGATAAAAAAGCGACCACCTCTTGTAAATCGGCTTTTAAGGTATTAACGCGAAATGTTACAGGGCGTCTTTTTGAATATCCCGAAAAAATAATGCCGGCAGTTTCATCGCCGTACTGCCCGATAAGCATAGTGCGTAAAAAAGCGGGAATTTCCGACATAACTCTCATCTCCAAACTTTCAGATGGTCAGCGTCCGAGTTTCTCGTTCTTTTTCATTTGCAAAATCCATTCGTCAACCGTTTCCTCGGGCGTAACCTGAGTTTTACCGTCGAATTTTACGTTCAACTGCGGTTCGAGAATCGCTTTTTTGAATACGCGTTTCAACTCGCTCGACGTACGGCCGATTTTTCCGTCATGCGTTACAAACGGATAAACGTGTTTTCCGCCCCAAAATTTCGAAGAGAGGTATGTACGCATTGCCGGAGCATAACTCCCCCACCATACAGGCGTACCGATAAATATTCCGTCATAACTTTCATAATCGATATCCATCGGTTTCAATTCAGGGATATATCCGCTTTGAACTTCTCTTTGCCCCAAGCTCAACAGGACATCGTAATCGTCCGGATAGTCCTTTACAGTTTGAAGTTCGATAATATCCGCCCTGAACTCGCTCGCAATTTTTGCGGCAACTCTGCGTGTATTCCCCCCCAAAGAATAATAAACCACCAGTTTTTTCATACCGAAACCTCCAATATCACTATATGATGAAACTGTCAATTTGTCCTTTTATAAAATGAAACTTGTACTTTAATACGAGATGATTATATCATAAGTACAATCAAATGTAAATATTTTCTTCGCGTGTAAAACAATGAATTATCCGTTTTTTTCCGTTATCAAAACTTTCTTGACCAGACTTTCGGAGTAAACAGTAACAGAATCGGAAAAATTTCCAATCTGCCGATCAGCATATCCGCCATCATTACAAGCTTTGAACTCCACTGAAAGGAAGAATAAGAAGCTGTTGCGCCGATTTCCACAGAGAGATTGGGCCCCATATTGTTAAACATGGTCAGTGAAGTGTAAAATGAAACAGAAAATGTATTTCCGAGCAAGCTTAACAGCAAAACGGAAACGGCGAATACAAGAATCCATATCAAAAAATAACCGACGATTCCGTCCGTTTCGCGCTTGGAAAGAGCCTTTTTATTGAGCTTTACGAGATGAACACTGTTCGGCCGTATAGATTCCGAAAGATTGACCGCAGCTGTCTTCACCACGACCATCATGCGGGAAAACTTTAAACCGCCTCCCGTACTGCCCGCGCATGCGCCGAGCACGGATACGACCGTAAGGATTCCCTTAGCCGCTTCCGACCACTGGGCAAAATCCACCGTTGTGAAACCCGTTGAAGAACCCAACGTCGCTACGGCAAAAACGGCCTCTCGAAGCGCAACGCCGAAGCTCCCGACGGCGGAAACAATACTCACCGCCACCGCCAGGATACAGACGACGATGTAAATAAAATACGTGCGCAGTTCTTCGTTTTTATACGCTATGGAAATTTTTCCGATCACCAACAGATAATAAATGTTGAAATTGACGGAAAATATGAGCATAAACACGGCGAGTACGATTTCGACGTAAAGGCTTCCGTACGCCGCGATGCTAGCATCGGTAACTGCAAAACCGCCCGTTCCCGCCGTAGAAAGCGCGAGATTAAAGCTGTCGAAGAAGGAAAGACCGCCGCACAAAAGAAAAATCGTTTCCAGCAGCGTAAGCGCGAGATAAATAAAATAGAGAATTGCCGCCGAATGACGCACTTTGCTCACAAGTTTACCGACCTGTGGTCCGGGCGACTCGAATTTCAGCAGCTGAAATGTACTGCCGTCCGAAGAAGGCAAAACGGCAAGAATAAATACGAGGATCCCCATTCCCCCGATCCAGTGCGTTAAAGAGCGCCACATGAGCATACTGCGCGGCAATACTTCGACTCTGTCGAGTATCGTTGCGCCCGTTGTCGTAAATCCGCTGATCGTTTCAAATACAGCGTCGAAATAATTTGGGATAGCGCCGCCGAAGAGGAATGGTAGCGCGCCGATCAGCGACACAACGATCCAGGATATCCCTACGATGACAAGCCCCTCTTTGCTGCCGAGCTTTTTATTTTTCGGCGCTTTCGGCGCAAGCGCAAATCCTACGCCCAAATAAACCAGCGCCGTATAAAAAAAGCAGAGCGATTCCTCCCACTCTAAATAACAAAAAGCGGTGATGATGGGAATCAGAAGAAATGCGCTGATCACTTTACAAATCAAACCGAGATAGTAAACGGTAGCACGGTAATTCATGACTGTAAAATATCCTCTAAGCCGAGTATCTGTTTTCCGGAAGAAATTACGATCAAATCGTCGTTGTGTTCCAGCTCGAAGGAGCCGCTCGGAATGGAAGCGGTTTTACCGCGGATAACGGCGGCAAGAAGCACGCCTTTGCGAAGTTGGAGCTCCATGAGTTTTTTTCCTACAAAGCGCTCGTCGGAATTGATATTGAAAAGAAGCGCTTCCACTTTTTCGCCCGCAATTTTATAAAGCGCTTTTACAGCGCAGTTTTCCTGAACGTCTACCGCACGCAGATAACGCGCAAGCTCGGCGGCCGTAAGACGGTAAGGAGAAACGACGGTATCAATTTGAATAGATTCCAAAATTCCGCGATAGGAATCGCCGTGCAGTACGGTGATCGTCTTTTCCACCTTCTTTTCCCGCGCGAACAGAGAAGTTACGATATTGTTTTCATCGTATGCCGACATGCAAACAACTGCGTCGGTGCCCTCGATTCCCTCGTTTTCCAATACGTCACGATTGGTATAATCCCCGCAAATGACCTGCGTTTTTTCTAATCCACTCTTGATTTCCACACACTTGTCGTAAGAATTGCTGATGATTTTTACTGAAAAACCGCTCTCTTCCAATTCCCGAGCAAGATAAAACGCCATTCGGCCGCCGCCGAGGATCATCACCGACTGCGCTTTATGTTTGAGCAGCCCGAACGTGCGGAAAAACGTCCGCATTTCCGAATGCTTTGCGCAGGCGCTGAGCACGTCTCCCGCGCGCAGCACCACGTTTCCGTCCGGAACAATGATGCCGCCGTCCCGCTCGATTGCGACGATCAGCACGGGTACGGTTAGTTTTTTGCGCACCTCCGCGAGAGACAAGCCCGCCAGCTTACAATCGGGCGGAAGTTTGAATTCCACGATATCGACTTTACCGCCCGAAAAGCTGTTGACTTTTAACGCTGCGGGGAAACGAAGGATCCGTAAAATCTCGTGCGCCGCGGACTCTTCCGGATTAACAAGCAAACTAATTCCAAGCTTTCCGCGCATAAACTCGAACTGTGAAAAATATTCAGGGTCGCGCACGCGTGCGACGACGTGTTTCGCGCCCAATACGCGCGCGACCATACAACATAAAATATTATTTGCGTCCTGCGGTGTTACGGCTATCAGCATATCGCATCGTTCTATGCCGGCTTCTTTTAGATTGTCGGCGATACAGCCGTTTCCGCAAATTCCCTGAATATCAAACTTATTTACACATTCCTGTAAAGTTTCGGAATTTTCTTCGATAGCTACGATCGCGTGCCCTTCCTTACAGAGTTCTTCCGTAAGCGTCGTACCGACCCGCCCCATACCGACGATAATAACTTTCATAATTCGCCGCGTTCTCCTTTCGCATTGTCAGAATATCAATAAAAGGTCGCAAGTTCTTGTTCGGGCGGCTCGCAATAATCGAGAGCAGACACCTTCAAAACGGGACCTTCCTGCCCGTAAATTTTATGGTATTCAACATCGATCCTCGCGGTTATGCGCACCCAATCCCGCGTTTTTAAGGGAAGCACAGAGGCATGCAGGCAGACAAGACCGCTGTATGCGATATCTGCTTCGCAACAGGTCATAATATGTCTGCCGACGACGATCGTCCCCTCTTTCAATCTCTTATCAACGGCGACCAGCCCCTTAAACTTTACCATTTTTCCGTTATATTTGCTAAAATCCTCCATCAAATCACGGTAAAAAAAGGCGTAATCTCTGTCCTCGATTTCAATCATTTTTGCGTTCACGTCGTAAGGAAGTTCGTCCGAAATATCGTCGTATACTGCTTTCCCGTCCGAATACTCAAAGACGATATCGGGGCGGCGCGAACAGCCGCGGACGATTTTATGAAATTCCTCTTTGGATAACCTATCGTCGAATCGATTAAATACAACCAAATCGGCATACTGAATCTTATCGTATACCAACTGCCGCATATTAGCGTTATAGCTGAGAAAAGTTCCCGCCTCAAAAAACGTCATAATCTGCGCGGGCATCCAGTTTTCGGGCATGGCGTCAAAAAGAGATTGCACGGATAACATGCCGTTATATTCTACTGCGACGCGCTCGACCCGATATTTCTTTGCCATGCTTAAAAGATTCGCCGGCGTAATATCCTTTTCCGAAAGGTATGCGACATCATAGTCTTTTACCGCAAAACGGGAAACGTCGTACTCCTCCTCTCCCTCTTCGCAAACAAGGAGCAAAGTCCGTTCGCCCGAATCAAAACGATCGTCCTCAAGCGTTTCCTGAATAAATTTCGTTTTTCCCGATTCCAAAAAACCCAGGAAGAGAAAAACGGGAATTTCTTTTGCCATAATCAACCTAAAAATAAATTCTTTAATTTTTCTTCATCGAGCTTGCAGCCAATCACGCACAGCCTGCCCGTTACCGCAGGCCTACCCGTACGGATATCGATCTCTTCGGGTACATAATCAAAATAAATCCATTCGCCGCCCCCGTCGACAATGCCTTTCGCACGGAGCACCTGTCCGTATTCTCCATTGGACAGTTTCCCGAGCGCCGCGCGCAATGCGTCCGCCGAAAATTTCTGCGCGGTTTCCGTTCCCCAACTGGTAAACACATCATCCGCATGATGATGCCTGTGTTCATGGCAGCATTCGCCGTCGTGACGGTGTTCGTGCTCATGTTCGTGGCAGCATTCGCCGTCATGACGGTGGTCGTGCCCATGTTCGTGGCAGCATTCGCCGTCATGATGATGTTCGTGCCCATGTTCGTGCCGACTGCAGTGCACTTCCTCTTCGAGCCGCTCCATGTCGTGCGATAAACTGTCCGTTTGCTGCATCGCATCCAAAATTTCCCCGCCCGAAAGCATATCCCAATCGGTCGTTACGATACACGCGCTCGAATGCTCTTTCAGCAGACGGACGGCTTCTTCCGTTTTTTCTCCCGCCGTCTGCGTATGAGAAAGAACGATGCAACTAGCATTTTCCACCTGATCGAGGAAAAACTCGCCGAAGTTTTTCAAATACAGTTTACACTTCTTCGCATCGACCACCGTACAGAAAGCGTTCAAACGGGCATTCGGTAAATCGGCGCTGCGCACCGCTTTGATAACGTCGGAAAGTTTTCCCACGCCAGAAGGCTCGATAATGATGCGATCGGGAGAAAATTTTACCGCGACTTCTTTGAGTGCTTCGGCAAAATCTCCGACGAGAGAACAACAGATGCAACCCGAATTCATTTCGGTAATCTCGATTCCCGCATCTTTTAAGAAACCGCCGTCTACCCCGATTTCCCCGAACTCGTTTTCAATCAGAACGACCTTCTCGTCCTTATAAGATTCCCGAATTAGTTTTTTGATGAGCGTCGTCTTACCCGCGCCCAAAAAACCGGAAAAGATATCGATTTTAATCATTTTATCACCTCGCGCTCAACTCTTTTCAGAACGCCCAATTTCCGTTTTTGAAAATCTGAACGCGTTCCCCGCTCTTCGTAACGCCCACGATATCGAGATCTTTGCTACCGATCATGAAATCGACGTGGATTACGCTGTCGTTTATTCCCTTCTGCGTAAGCTGTTCCTTCGTATATCCCTCGTACCCCTTCACGCAGTTGGTAAACCCGTGTCCGAGCGCTAAATGGCAGCTCGCGTTTTCATCGAAAAGCGTATTGTAAAACAGAATCCCCGAATTATTGATGGGCGAATCGTAAGGAATCAGCGCAACTTCGCCAAGCATTGCGGCTCCCTCGTCCATACCGATCATTTTTTCCAAAAGTTCTTTATTCTTTTCCGCTTTTACTTCCACGGCACGACCGTTTTCAAAACGGATAGAGAAATTTTCGATCAGCTCGCCCTGATAGGAAAGCGGCTTCGTGGAATACACGACGCCTTCCGCCGCGCCCGCTTTAGGAGAAGTGAAAATTTCCTCGGAAGGAATATTCGGATTAAAATATCTTCCGTTCAAGTCCTCTTCGCCGCCTCCCATAAACACTGCATCGGGCAAAAGTCCGACTGTGAAATCGGTGCCGTTGGATGAATGGTATTCGAGCGAAACAAGCCCCAAACGGTTGAGATGGTCGCAGCGCTTTGCGATTTCGTCGTTATGGCGCGCCCATTCTCGCACGGGATCGGCGCCCGATGCGCGGGAAGCCTCTACAATAGCGTCCCAGAGTTTTTCGACCGCGCGCGGCACGGAGAGCGACGGAAATACCTTTTTCGCCCAATTCTTACCAGGCACCGCGGCGATACACCACTGATAGCGGTTTTCCATTGCGTCACGGTAGGGCTTTATCACCTTCATTCGATTTGTACGAACGTTTGTGAATTTATTTTGATCCATTCCCTTCAATCCGTCAGGATCTTCCGATTCCAGATAAAGCATTGCGGGAAGTTCCTGTTTCTTGCATTCCAATTTTTCGATCTCCCATTTGTCGAGTTTGGAAAGCGTTTCTTCCTTTTGGAATTTATAATGCAGCTGGGTAAGGGGCTGATGCGCAAACTCCACCGTTACTTTTCCCGCGCCTGCACGGTACAGCTCTTCCACGACCATTTCGACGAATTCGGGTTGATCGAGCTCCGCCTGCACGATGACCCACTGCCCTTTTTTTACGTTTATCCCCGTTTTGGCGAGCAGTTTGGCATATCTGCGCATTTGTAATTTATTCATAAGTTACCTCCGATTTCCAAATTTTCCATTTCCCTATTATACCCGATTATTGACGATTCGTCAAACTTTTTTTCGTAAAAGAAAATATTGTCTTATTCAATCAAAAAGCGCGGAAAACCCGCGCTTTTCACTCCATTATGTCATATATAGTACTATGTTTCCCGCCTTCAACGTGCTTTTCACGTCAATAATTCGTTGATTGGACGAACCTCTGAAGTTGAGCCTGATGTCCTTTAACTCCTCTATGAATCTACCATCCACGAGTACGTCGATCAAAGAAATCATTTCCCGCGTCGCTTCGCACTCGGCTTGCGGCTCTTCCAGTCCGCCGTCGGAAAAAGTATAGCCGGTATAACACCAAATATTCTTATCCGGAAATCGTGCCTTTACCTTTTTTATAAACGGCAAAAGCGCCCTTTGGTTGCTCGGCTCGAACGGATCGCCTCCGAGAAGCGTCAAGCCCGAAATATAGGACGGGGAAAGCGCCTGCAAAAGCATTTCCTCCGTTTCTTCGGAAAATGGCTTGCCGTAAGAAAAATCCCAAGCAATTTTATTAAAGCAATTTTTACAGCCGCGCGTACAACCGGAAACGAAGAGGGAAACGCGAACCCCCTCTCCATTGGCAATATCCGCAGTCTTGATTTCCGCGTAATTCATTATAAGTGGAGAACCCTGTCCTTGATTTCCTGCGTTCTACCCTGATTCCAGAACTGCGTTCCGATATAACCGCACGTTCTGCGCGCCACGTTCATTTTCGCCTGATCGCGGTTGTGGCAATGCGGGCATTCCCAAAGAAGCTTTCCATCCTCTTCCACGATTTGAATTTCCCCGCCATAGCCGCATACCTGACAGAAATCACTCTTTGTATTGAGCTCCGCATACATAATATTATCGTAAATATATTGCATGACGGAAAGCACGGCGGGAATATTGTTCTGCATATTGGGTACTTCCACGTAGGAAATGGCACCGCCGGGCGAAAGCTGTTGGAATTCGCTTTCGAACTTCAATTTTGTAAAGGCATCTATCTTTTCACTCACGTGAACGTGGTAACTGTTGGTGATATAATTTTTATCGGTAACGCCCGGAATGACGCCGAACCGCTGCTGCAAGCATTTTGAAAACTTATACGTCGTACTTTCAAGCGGGGTGCCGTAAAGAGAGAAGTCGATATTTTCCTGCGCCTTCCATTCCTTGCATTTATCGTTCATATGTTGCATGACGGAGAGTGCGAACGGCTTGGCTTCCGCGTCCGTATGAGATTTTCCCGTCATATATTTAGTGCACTCGTAAAGCCCCGCATAACCGAGCGAAATGGTGGAATAGCCGCCGTACAGAAGCTTATCGATGGGCTCCCCCTTATCTAACCGCGCAAGCGCACCGTACTGCCAAAGAATGGGTGCCGCGTCGGAGAGCGTGCCTTTTAAGCGATTATGGCGATACATCAGCGCCCGATAGCATAAATCAAGCCGTTCATCGAAGATTGTCCAGAATTTTTTCTCGTCGCCGCCCGAAGAAAGCGCCACATCGACAAGGTTAATGGTTACGACCCCCTGATTGAACCGTCCATAATATTTAGGTTTCCCGTTTTCGTCGACGTAAGGAGTTAAGAAGCTTCTGCATCCCATGCAGGTATAGCAGTGCCCCTCTCCGTTTTTATCGATTTTGTATTCGAGCATCTTTTTCTCGGAAATATAGTCGGGAACCATACGTTTTGCGGTGCATTTCGCTGCAAGCTCGGTCAAATGCCAGTAGGGCGTGCCCTCGCGCACGTTATCTTCTTCGAGCACGTAGATGAGTTTTGGGAACGCGGGCGTAACCCATACGCCCGATTCGTTCTTTACGCCCTGGATGCGCTGTTTCAGCGTTTCTTCGATGATGAGCGCCAAGTCGTTCTTTTCCCGTTCGCTGCGCGCCTCACCGAGGTACATGAACACCGTTACGAACGGCGCCTGTCCGTTGGTCGTCAACAAGGTTACAACCTGATATTGAATGGTCTGAATTCCCTTTCCGATCTCGTCGCGAAGGCGCTTTTCTGCCACCTTTGCAATCTGCTTTTCGTCGGTAATTCCGACTTCGGCAAGCTCCTCTGCCACCTCTTTTCTTATCTTCTTACGGCTGATATCGACAAACGGCGCAAGGTGCGTCAAAGAAATACTCTGTCCGCCGTACTGATTGGAGGCAACCTGCGCGATGATTTGCGTCGCAATATTGCACGCCGTGGAAAAGCTGTGCGGTTTTTCGATAAAGGTACCGGAAATGACCGTTCCGTTTTGCAACATATCTTCAAGGTTCACGAGGTCGCAATTGTGCATGTGCTGCGCAAAATAGTCCGCGTCGTGGAAATGAATGAGCCCTTCATCGTGCGCTTCTACAATTTCACGGGGCAAAAGAATTCTGCGCGTTAAATCCTTACTGACCTCCCCCGCCATATAATCTCGCTGAACAGAATTAACGGTGGGATTTTTGTTGGAATTTTCCTGCTTTACTTCCTCGTTGTTGCATTCGATGAGCGTAAGGATCTGCGCATCCGTCGTATTGGATTTTCTGATAAGCGCGCGGTTATAGCGGTAAGTGATATACTTACGCGCGACGGCGAACGCCTTCTGATCCATGATTTGATTTTCCACAAAGTCCTGAATTTCTTCCACGTTTACGGCGCGGTTCAAATCGCGCGAAAGCGCAACGACTTTATTGACGATGCGGGAAATCTGTTCTTCGGTAAGACGGTTATCCTCGCTTACTTCATTATTGGCCTTGTGAATTGCATTTACGATTTTCTCTACATCGAAGGAAACCTCGGTACCGTTTCGTTTAATAATTTTCATATCGCTCTCTCCTGTGTTAAATTGCTCGCCCCTCTTAGCTATAAAAGAAAGACATCCTCCCCGTAAGGAGAACGCCTCTACTATAACCCAAATAAATCGGTTTGTCAACTGTTTGACCACAATATTTAGTTTGAATTTTTTTACTCAACCACAATATATTGTGGTTGAGGCGACTTTTCCTCTGTGAAACAACGAGCGCAAACGTTACACGGAAAAGGACGTTTGTTTTTACATCAAGGCGACGCCGTTTATCACGAGCGAAAAACGGCAGGAAAGAAATTCGGCGGCGCGACGACAGAGCTGCATCCGCCCAAAATATATTTCAAAATAATCCATAACGGAACAAATATCCGTATCGATCTCGATATTCAGCGTTATTTTTTGCTGTTCCCGCTCGGTCGTAAGAAAGGAGCGCTCGGCGGCAAGATTGACCCTGTCGTGAATGTTGGCGCGATGAACGTTATCGATATACTTTTTCACGCGACTTTTGTGAACGTCCGCTTTATCTGCAATAATGAGCGCGGATGAGATATCCGAAACGGGTAAACCGTACTGTTCGTCGTGATTGCCGATCGCCATCATGACTTCCGCCGCTTCCAAAGGAGAAAGCCCCAACCGCGTGAGAATCTTATAGGCGAGAATCGCGCCGCTCTGCGCGTGATCTTTTCTGTTGATGCAATTGCCGATATCGTGCAGATAGCCGGCTATTTCGGCGAGGCGAACGCGATCTTCCTCTTTGCCGAGAGACCGCAGAATTTCGCCCGACCATTTGCTTACGATGCCCGAATGTCTGCGCGAGTGTTCGGTAAAACCGAGCGCCTCGATTTGGCGCTCGGAGGTCGTCATAATTGCTTCCACTTCTTTGTCCGACTTCAAAGCCGCCAAGTCAAGCATACTTAAATCTCCGTTACAATCAAATTATTATAAATCTCGTCGTACTTATCTTTTGTAAAGGAGATGGTTCCGAAGGTGGTAACGGTAGCCGTTCCCGCCGCAACGCCTGCCCGAAGAATATCGACGGGTTCCGCTCCCTGTTGAAGCATCACTGCCGCTGCGGCGACCATGCCGTCGCCTGCGCCTACAGTAGAGTTAACCGCTACGTTGATGCTCTTGCAGTAGAAATTTTTATTGCCGTCCGTTATGACGGCGCCGTCCTTCCCGAGCGATACGAGTACAGTCTTTGCGCCTCTGTCGAGAAGCTCCCTGCACCCCGCCAGCAAATCGCCCTTATCCTTAAATTCCCTTCCAAGAGAACTTTCCAGCTCTTCCAAATTCGGTTTTACGAGATCGACCCCCGCCTCAAGCGCGGAAAACAATTTCAATCCTTCGGTGTCGGCAATTTTGAGGGAATGCGGGTCGACCGATCGGAATAAGTCGCGGTAATACCCTTCGTTTACGCCCCGAGGCAATCCACCCGAGATGACCGTAACGTTGGAACGGGAAGAAAGATTTCGGATCATATGGAGTAATTCCATTAATTTATCATCGCCGACCTGCCCGCCCACGTCGTTGATTTCCGTCAGCATGGATTTTTGATCAATGCATTTGTAATTTTCACGAACCCTGCCACTGTTCCACACGAAGGCAAAGGGCACCCCTTCTTTGTCCAGCGCGCGTTCAAACATCGCCCCGTTCTCGTTGTACATAAACCCCGTCGCATACGCTTCCGAGCCCAAACGGGAAACGCCGATCGCTACATTCAAAGCCTTTCCGGTAAAGGAAAGCGTCTTGTTCTTTACAGCGTTTATTTTGCCGATATTAAGCGAGTCAAGCTCGATGGTAACGTCGACGCTCGGACTCAGGCAAACTGTCAAAACCATTCCGTCAGCCCCCTGCCCGCCGCGCTTGCCCTTCGGCAAACGAAAGCGGAAATAATTGATTTACGGGTTTCCCCTCCCGATTATTATATAATATCCGAGAGGAAATTTCAATAGCAAATTGGAAATTTTTTACGGAATTTTCACGTTTTTACGAGAAATAAAAAAGGAAAACCCGCATAAGAGCAAGTTTTCCCGTTTATATGAAAATTCAAACGTAAAAGATAATATTACATGGAAATCATCTGCAGCGTTTCGTATAACTCGTAATTGAATTTCTTTTTCATTGAAACGGCTTCGATTATATCCATATCGATAATTTCGTTTTTGCGAATGCCGACAACGCGGTTCCCGATTCCGTCTTTCAGTAAACGCACCGCTTTATTGCCGAACTGCGCGGCGAGCATTCTATCCGCCATGGACGGCGACCCGCCCCTCTGGATATGCCCGATATTCGTTGCGCGAACGGAATAAGTGGTAACTTCCTGCAATTTTTTTGCAAATTCATCGGCGGACATCACGCCTTCCGCTACAACGATGATATTAGAATGTTTTCCGTTTTCGCGCGAACGGTTGATCCGCATGACGATATCTTCCATATCAAAAGCGATTTCGGGAACGACGATGATTTCCGCGCCAGAAGTAATTCCGGCGTACAGCGCAATATCTCCGCAATGACGCCCCATTACCTCGACGACGGAGATGCGCTCGTGCGAATTCATCGTGTCGCGCAGTTTATTTATAACTTCGAGACAGGTATTGACCGCCGTATCGAAGCCGAGCGTATAATCAGTGTATTCGAGGTCGTTATCGATCGTGCCGGGAATTCCAATCGTGGGAATACCGTAATCTTCCGCAAGACATTTTCCGCCGCGGAACGACCCGTCGCCGCCGATGACGACCAAGCCCTCTATGCCTCGTCTCTCGAGCGTCGCGACCGCGCGCTTCTGTCCTTCCACCGTAAGCATCTCAAGGCACCGCGCCGTCCTGAGTTTCGTACCGCCGCGCTGAACAATGTCGGAAACGCTGCGCATTTCCATAGGAATCATACAATCGTCGATAAGTCCCGCGTAACCGCGTTCGATTCCGTATACCTCGATGCCGAAATAAATTGCCGTCCGTACGACCGCGCGGATCGCGGCGTTCATACCGGGTGCATCGCCCCCGCTCGTCAAAAGTCCGATTCTCTTCATACCATAGCCTCCGAGTCCCTTGACGGTACTCTCCTATCTATTATATCATAAAATTCGGAAAATGCAATTTATTTCCCACTCTTTTTCCGATTTCGGTAAGAATTACCGTTTCATTGTACCAGTTTAATACACTGCGCAGGCAGGAAGGTTCTGAGTTCCGCCGCAAGAGCCCTGTTCATATTGACGGAATATTCAAACCGCTTTCCCCCGTGAAGAATTTTGGTCGTCGTGTGCCCCTCGTATTCTTTTACCGTTTCGAGGAGTTCTTCAAAATCCTCTTCGGAGAGCGAGCGCGCATCCAGCCATAAAACCTGTTCAGCGGATTCATTTTTCGTCTCCCGTCTTTCCGCGTTTCCCTTCTCGCCCGAATCCCTATCCTTCTCCGCCTTTTGCCCGTCCTCGAATTCTTCCAGCGTATCGAGCAGAATAACGGGCAATTTTTCGGGATCGATATCGATTTTTCCCGAAATCTTTACGACGGCATCCTGACGCAACGCAGGCTTGATTCTTTCGTAAACGCGGGGAAATGCAACGCAGTCGATGCTTCCGTATAAATCTTCCACCGTAACGAACGCCATGATCGCGCCCGCCCGCGTATTGATTTTGCGGATGGCGGAAATAATCCCTCCCATCGTCGCGGCCTGACCGCTCTTAATCTGATTGTACGTCTTATCCCCCGTTTCCTCGTCCTCTTCGTAATCGGACATCATGCCGCAATGAAAGGTCGCGTCGGTAAAATAACGGGAATAACGCTCGAACGGATGCCCGCTGACGTAAACGCCGAGTATGGATTTTTCTCTGGAAAGCAGGTCCGCAATGTCCCATTCTGGAATATCGGGATATTCCGCCTTCGGAGGCTCTTCCGCAATAATTTCTCCGAAGAGAGACATCTGAGAACTAGCCTTTTGTTTATCGATCGCGGCGATTCTGCGCATCAACTCTTCGTATACGGAAAAATATTGGGAGCGGTGCATGCCCAACCCGTCGAACGCGCCCGCAACGATCAGACTTTCGATCATCTTTTTATTGACGTACTTGGTGCAGCGCATCAGAAAATCGGAAAAATCTTTGAACAGACCGTTAGTTTCGCGCTCTTCTATCACTTTTTCCATCGCCTGTATCCCTACGCCGCGCAGCGCGCACAAACCGAAACGAAGCCCGTTGTCCTGAACGGAAAACATCGCCTTGGATTTATTCACGTCGGGCGGATAAACGGAAATGTCCTTCTCCTTCATATACACGACGTATTTGGCGATTTCCTCTATTTTTCCGATGCGGTTATTCAAAACGCCCGCAAGAAACTCTTTCGGATAATACTTTTTTAGATACGCCGTTTGATAGGTTACGACGGCGTATGCCGCCGCATGCGACTTATTGAAGGCGTAGGAAGCGAAGCTTTCCATCTGCGCGAACAACTTTTCCGAAATCTCGGGCGGAATACCGTGCGCCTGACAGCCCGTGATATTGCCCCCTTTGTCAACGTCGCCGTAAATAAATTTATCTTTTTGCGCCATCAGTTCGGAACGGTGCTTTTTCGCCATGGCGCGGCGGACGAGATCTGCCTGTCCAAGCGAATATCCCGCGAGATTCTGGAAAATCTGCATGACCTGTTCCTGATAAATGATAACGCCGTACGTCTTTTCCAAAATGGGTTTCAAAAGCGGCGTGAGATAAGTAATGTGCTCGGGGTCGTTTTTGTTTTTCAGATAGGAAGGAATGAAATCCATCGGGCCGGGACGGTATAAAGAGATTCCCGCAATGAGATCTTCCAGGCAAGTCGGCTGCAACTGCTTCATAAAACGCTTCATGCCGCCTTGTTCCAATTGGAACACCGCATCGGTATCCCCCTCGGAAATGAGCTGATACGCGAGCGCGTCGTCGCAAGCCTGCCCGAACTCGATCGTTCTGCCCGTATCCTCTAATATATAGTCGCACGCGAGCTTAATATCGGTAAGCGTCGTAAGCGCCAAAAAGTCCATTTTCAACATTCCGATGGACTCTACCTCTTTCATATCGAACTGCGTGGTAATATCCTCGCCGTTGCGGGAAAGCGGCACGTTATCGGCAATTTTTTTACGGCATATGACGACGCCCGCCGCATGCATGGATGTATTGCGCGGCATTCCTTCCAGACGGAGCCCCATATTGATGACGCGCCGCAGCGTTTCGTCCTCTTCGTATATTTCGATAAACTCGCTGTTGCGCTTGCTTTCTTGGTCGGCAAGCTTTTTCACCGCTTCGTCGTGCTTATCGGGATCGCCCTCTGTTTCCGCAACCTTTTTTCTGCACTTCTCAAGGTTAAGCCCTAACAACTCCCGAATGGTGGATTTGCCGTCCATGAGCTTGGTAACTCTGTCCGTTTCTGCGTATGGAACACGCATGACGCGCCCGACGTCCTTGATCACGGCGCGGGACGCGAGCGTACCGAAGGTTACGATCTGCGCGACGTTTTCGGGATGATAGCGGCGGCGGACGTACTCTATCGTTTCCCCCCTGCGCGCCGTACAGAAGTCGACGTCGAAGTCGGGCATGGAAACGCGGTCGGGATTGAGAAAGCGCTCGAACAGCAAATCGTAACGGAGCGGATCGACGTTGGTGATTCCGATCGCATATGCAACGATACTTCCCACGCCCGAACCCCTTCCCGGACCAACGGGAATATCGTTTTTCCGCGACCAGTTGATGTAATCCCACACGATAAGGAAATAATCGGCAAAACCCATTTTGATGATGATGCCGAGTTCGTACTCCGCGCGCTGCATGATTTCATCGGTAACCGTTTTGTAACGGGTAGGTAATCCCTCCATCGTCAGCCTGCGCAGATATTCGGGCGAAGGCGTTCCGTCGTCCGCATCGTACAGCGGAATCAGCGTTTTATCGTAGACGGGAGAACCGTTGTCTTTTAAGTTAAAAGGCGTATCCGTTTCCGACACTTTATCGGCAATGACGCGCGTATTGCTGATAGCCCGCGGCAAATTGGGAAAAAGCGCAGCCATCTCGTCGCCCGATTTCATATAAAATTCGTGCGTCTGCATTTTCATGCGAGACGGATCGTCGAGCGTGCGCTTCATCTGAATGCACATAAGCACGTCCTGCATTTCCCAATCGTCTTTTTTCAGATAGTGCACGTCGTTGGTCGCAACCATTTCAATTCCCGTTTCTTCGGAAAGGCGCACGAGAAGAGGAAGAATCTGCTTCTGTTCGGGAATGCCGTGATCCTGTATTTCGATGTAAAAATCTTCCCCGTAAATATCCCGCATAGAGAGTGCAAACGCCTTCGCGCCCTCATAATCCCCCGCCATCAGCAGGCGCGGAAGCCTGCCCGCAAGACATGCGGAAAGGCAGATCACCCCATCGGAGTGTTCCTTCAACGTTTTATAATCGATGCGCGGACGGTAATAATAGCCGTCTACAAACGCGGTGGAATCCATCTGCACGAGGTTAATATATCCCGCTTTATTCTTGGCGAGTAAAATCAAATGGTCGGCATGCTGTTCCGTTTTTACATTATAATCGTCTACGACGTAAAATTCGCAGCCGATGATATATTTAATTTTGTTCTTCTTGCATTCTTCCGCAAAATAGAGCGAAGCGTACATGTTGCCGTGGTCGGTAAGGGCGACCGTATCAATGCCGTTTTTTACGCAGTGTTCTACGAGCTCGTCCACTTTGACCGCCCCGTCCAGCAAACTGTATTCGGTGTGAAGGTGCAGATGTACAAAATCCGTCATAATGTTTTTACCGTTTTCTTATGAATTTCCATGAGTTTCCGCATTCTGTGCGAAAGACAGCTTTTCGTAATTCCCAAAGTTTCCGCCAATTCCGACAGGGAAAGCGTCGGATTTGCCAGGCGCGCACAGGCAAGTTCTTTCAGATGTTCGTCCAGCGTTTCCAAGCCCCCGCTGCTTTTCAGCTCGCCAAGGGCGACGGTCTGCAACGCGCTCGCAATCGCAGTTCGGTCGGCGTTGCCCGCAAAGCAATTTTCGACGCGGTTGAGGTTGTTGCTTTCTTCCCGCTCCGCCGAAACCGATTCCAAAGTTTTAAGAGCGCTCCGCGCACCCGTTACCGAAAGAAAATCGGAAAGCGCTTCGCGGCTTTTTAAGTACACGACGTATTTTTCCCCGCGCATCACGCTTTTCGAGAGCAGTTCCAGTGTAGAAAGCAAGTAACGGAAATCTTCGGCGACGGCGGCGGAAGGAAATATAAACTCCAAATGATACCCCGTTTTTGCCCCGCCGCGAGGAAGCGTACAGCTCCCTCCGCCCAAAAAAGCGCCGCGCACAAACGCGCGGGCACACGCCTCGCTCCCACATAGGTGCTCGGAAATTCCCTCTTCTCCGTATTCCGCACAGCAATCGCGCAAAATACGAGCGGCGGACTCACCCGCACAGGAAAAGGTCAGTTTGTCCCGTTCCCGCTTCGGGTCGCGCACCGCTTCCTTCACTTCAGTCCGAACGCCGTATAGCTCTGCGACGAGATTGACGAAATAACCGGCAACGCGCTCGTTCTCGCTGACGAAATCAAAGCGCGAAGGCGAAACGGTACCGCTCGTCAGGAGCAGCGCCGCAACAAGGGCCCGTTTTTCTTCCGCAGTTTCATTTACGGCGGCAAGAAAGTCCCGTTTTACTTCCCAGGTAAAATTCAAAGCTACGCTCCTTTTCCGCTCAAAGATGCGTTCTTTTATATTCTGCAAAGCGGAAGGAAGGAACTCTCCCGTCGATATTATCGATTCGGTCGAGCGGTACGCCCACGCGCATGATCTGCTCTTCCGCAAGCGCGCAGTCGCCGATCCGATCGATGGAATGCGCGTCGGAATTGATGACGAAGCGCACGCCCGTATTGACGACTGCAGCGAGCTCTTCGTCGGTAAAATGGTTCTTTTTCGCGCTCAATTCCACGTATGTTCCGTAATCACGACAGCATTTCGCCACCTCGACCGCGTCGGCAAAACACTGAAAATTGATGTGCGTTACGACATCCACGGGATTCTTCTTTACGGCATTGATATACGCTTCCGTCGTCTTTTTTATGAGTTTCGGAGATGGCTTCATATTCATTTCTCCGCGCAGATAACTTCCCCAGCCGAGACGGAAATCGCTCGGCTTATCGTAATGAATGACGATATGAATTCCGCAAAGGTAAATATCGAAATCAGCGTAATCTTCTGTTTTCAAATCGCATAACCCAGAACTGCCGCGGATATTGCTTTCCATTCCGACCAGAACGGGAATTCCCGCTTGCTTTTCCGCCTCGCGTATCTCGCGGATATACGCTTCCTTTTCCCGCCTGCGTAAACCGAACCAAACATGCGAAAATCCGTGCTCCGTGATCGCGATTTCCTTTAATCCGATTTCCTTTGCGCGGAGAACGTTTTCCAGCACGGTATTTTTGCCGTCCGAATAAACGGTATGCGTATGGTAATCTGCCGTAAGTTTCATATCTGTATTTCTCTCCGATCGGAGCGTTCGCTCCTCTTTCGATATGTATAACTCTATTCTTTTACGCCCTGCGGCGGAATTCTCTTAATTTCTTCTCGCAATTCTATGCCCGTTTTCTCTTTGACTCTGCTTTTTACCGTTTGAATGAGCCGCGCGATTTCAACCGAGGTTGCGCCTCCCCCGTTGACGATAAAATTCGCATGCGCTTCCGACACGCGCGCCCCTCCGACGGAAAGCCCTTTTAAGCCGCATTCGTCTATCGTCTTCCCTGCGGAACCGTTCGCGGGATTTACGAATACGCAACCCATACTGCGCTCTTTGGGTAAATGTTTCCGTTTCAAACGGAAATAGCAAGTTCGCTGCGAAACGGTGTCGGGAAACGAATACTTTCCGCGTAAATAAACCCCAATAACCGCAATGCCGCTCTGAAATACACTGTACTTTTCGGAAAAATCGCAATCTTTCCAAGAAAAAGTTCTGATTTTACCCTTTTCAACCGTAAGGACGCGCTCGGTAAGGTCGGAAAAATGCCCTTCGACAACGCCCGCATTCATGGTAACGCCCCCGCCAACCGTCATGGGAATCCCCGTAAAGGGCTCGAACCCGCTCAAAACCAACCCGCGGGCAAAGCGACACAGTTGTCCGCCCGTAACGCCCGCGCCCGCATAGACGAGCGATCCGTCCGCATATAGCGCGTTCAGACGGGAAAAGCGCACGACGACGCCGTCGAAATCCCCGTCCGACGGAAGAACGTTCGCGCCCGCCCCTAAAAAACAATGCGGAATTCCCTTTCTCGTCAAAAAGGAAATAACTTCCGCCGTCTGTTCCGCATTGCAGGGATAAGCGGCGGCCGACGCCTTCCCGCCGACGCCTATCGTCGTATTGCGCGCAAAGGAAAAATCCCGTTCGACGGACAAGGAAGAAAAATGTTCTCGCAAAATCGCATAAATATCCAATTTAAGACTCCTTATATTTTAACACATTACAGCCAAAATTTCAAATGCTTTTCAGATATTTTACAATATTTTTTACATCGCCGCCGCTTCGCGCCAATCCGAGCAATTCCCCCAGCGACTGTTCGGAAGCAAACGCGCTCACCGTTTTTTTCGGATTTACGGCGGACAAAGCGTCCGTTCCGCCCTTCGGCGGATACATTCCGATTGAGGTAAGCGAATTCTGCACCTCTTCCGAAAGAAGCGTGTTTACAAACGCAAGACAATCCTGCATTTTTTCCGCCGACAGAACGGACACATACTGATATAAATCGCAATACTTTTCCAAGGGCTTTAAGGTAACGGCCAGTCCGCGGGCGCTAAATCTGCATAAATCGCGCTGTGTGCCCAGCAAGTAACGATATTTTCCGTCGAGAAAACCGACGTAAGCGGAAAGCGAGTCGCACTCCTCCCCCTTGATTCCCGCGAGCGCGGCGGCAATCTGCGGAAGATTTTTTCCGCCGCAGGAAATCACGACGTCGCCCGCCGCGGTAAAATCGTCGTCGAGAGAGAAAAGCGCGTAACCTCCCCTGCACCAAGGGACGGCAAGACAGCCCGCTTCCGTTTCCCCGCCCGGAAAGGAGTACGGCAGAGGAATGCTAAACTCTGCGCCGAGCGACAGGCCGATTCCGAAAGAAAGCACGTCGGGAAAATCTCCTTCCCGCAAGGCTTGCTGCGCGCCCTCGGGCGTATAAGAACTCACGAGATAATAGGCGCCTGCATTTACGTTTTCGGCACGCAAAGCGGTTTTCTTCAAAAAAGCGGTTCTCGATCCCTTACCGCCTTCAAACGTATCTACGTTCCAAACGCGGATCACCCGTTTTTCCGCATTGCTTCCTTTCGCTTCGCGGCCGCGCGGAAGTGCAAACAGACACACAAACACGGCAAGAATCAACATGAACGGCAATATTTTTCCGAGTTTTGCAAATATTTTTTTCACGCATTATCTTATGCGCAGCAATGCGTAAGCATACCCTTGGAACGCAATAATAATCTTAAAGGGACGCCCGCAAGCGTCCCTTTCGTTTTTGTCCTTCCGATACGCGGAATACAAAAACTTTATTGAAAACGGCAAAAAGCCGACACTAAAAGTTTGTGCTCCTATCTTCAATTTATTCCTTTCGTTTTTATTTATAGGAAAAAAGAGGGAAGTAATTTCCCTCTTTTTTGGCGTTATCTTCTCTTTTGATAACTGTCGCAGCAGGTGCAATGATCGGACTTGCAGTCGCACGTATTTCCTACGTGAATCTTGTCCAGCTCGCAGTGTGCACCGTCGCAGTTAAATTTACAATCAGTTACTCCGCAGGACACGCCGCAATTAATTTTGTGTTCCATTCGCTTTTCCTCCTTTTCATTCAGTATTCCCGTTTTACGGAAAAATTATCAAAAGACGATTGACAAAATCGCCCGCAAATTGTAAAATAGAAAAAAGGAGAAATAAAAATGAAGGTCATATTGAAAGCCGACGTAAAAGGCAGCGGAAAGAAAGGCGATATTCTCGAAGTTTCAGACGGATATGCAAAAAATTTCCTCCTTAAAAAAGGTCTTGCCGAAATAGCGACGGCGAGCGGGATCAATGAAATTCAGCAAAAACGGACGGCGGATGCCTACCACAAGGCAGAAAATATAAAGGCGTTAAAAGACCTTGCCGCAAAATTGAACGGGACGGAAGCGGTCGTTTCCATTCGTACGGGGGAAAACGGCAGAACGTTCGGTTCCGTTACGACGGCGCAGGTTTCTTCCGCTTTGGCAGACAGCGGATTTGACATCGACAAAAAGAAAATCATTTTGAAAGAAACAATAAAAAATTTAGGCAGTTATAACGCCGAGGTTCGCCTGATGGAAGGCGTATCCGCAAAAATAACGGTAAAAGTAATCCCCGCCTAAAAGAACCGTATATCAAACAACGCACAACCGAATGGTTGTGCGTTGTTTTCATAAAAGTACATTACAAACATTTCAGAATTTTACCGTGTAAACGGTAGGTAAAAATATTATCGAGATTCTGATCGTTCTTTCCCGTTGCGACGATAACCCATATTTCTTCCGACGAAGGAAGCCGCCCGAATTCATCCCGAACAATTCC
>CAJUJO010000004.1 GCA_910586675.1 uncultured Christensenellaceae bacterium
CTTCGCACGAAAGAGGTATTCTTTAAGGGCGCAATATAAAAAATAAGATTGCAACTTTGCAGATATGGCGATAAGGTTGCAACCATAAATGAAATCTTGATTTCTTGAAATCTCACCTCTATAGGGGGTGGGATTTTTTTGGTGTTTGAAAAGGGGAGTTTTGGTCAAATGCCTATCGCTCAACCCCCAAAAATGGGGAGTTTCGGTCAACACACGCATCAAAACGGGAGAAATTCACAAAATTTCTCCCGTTTTGTTATGTTTGGGAAGTGATTGGGAATTAGAATTGTATGTGAATGTTCTAACTCATCTGTTGATTGGTCGCAGTTTTGGCCGTCTATGATAGCTACATTTGTCGGATTTGCTTTAGCGCTATTAGGTGAATTTGCTTTTGAAAAAATCAAATCCTTAGTTGATTCAACAGCATTGTTAAGGTTGGAACGGACAATTAGCAATAACTTGGACAAAAATGGTTGGACCTTCTCGCCCTACTATTTCAGAGTTAGCAATTTATGATAAATGGGCGAAACTTGTTCAAAGCAAACTTAATCGACAGTTAAAATTACTTGTCTTAGGTTCTACTCCAGAATTTCGTGATTGGGGCTATGAAAATAATTTTAACATTACTGTTATGGATTGTAATAAAGACTATCACGAAGCTATCTCTCGTGAAATCCGTCATAAATGTATTAAAGAGAACATAATAATTGAAAAATGGCAAGATTTAAATGCTGAAAACGAATATGATATTATAATTGGGGATTTGGCAATCGGTAATATTCCTCCTGAAAAGTTACAAGACTTTATTAAAAGAGTATCGGTTGCGTTAACTGAATACGGATTATTCCTTGGCAAAAGTTTTTATGCAAATAAAACCCATAAGCCATTATCTCCGAAGCAAATTGTTGAAAAATACTACAATGGTTCACCATGTCATCCCTATTCAGCCTTTGTGTATGATTTGACTATGAATTGTATAGATGAAAATAACATGTTGTCTTTTCCCAAACAATATGCCGTTTTAAAAGAATTAAATAAAAACGGAGTCTTGCGTGATGAAACCTTTTCGTATTTTCAAGACGTAGGATGGGATACAGATATGAAGTTTTTGTTCCACGTTCCATATATGAATATGTATTGGCTAATGGCGGACATATTAATAAATCCGCAGGAATAGTTGAATTTGATTTGTTACTTGATCTTATTAAAAAAATTTATTATCTAAACTAAATTAAAATTCCATAACGGACTTTTACTTTGTGAAAAAAATTGGGAAGTTTTGGGAAGTTGCTGATTTTATGGAAATTTTAACAAACGGATAAGTTGTGAAAATATAATAAAATCATTGATTTTGGGGCGTTTTTAGGCGGTTTTCGGCTAAAAATGCCCTTATTTTTGTTGTTTTGAATAGTAGTGATTTTTGACGCATATGCCTTAAAATCCTTCGATGGAGACATCGTGCCGGTTCAAGTCCGGCTTCGGGCACCACATAGATGCCCCGTGCTTTGCACGGGGCATCTATGTGGTAATGTTATTCCTTAGAGAACTGCGTCGAACGAAATTCACGAGAAAAACAACAGGTCAATATTGACATTGGTTCGCTCCGCCTATAAAAATGGTTGCCCTGAGGCTGTACGAGCGCAAAGCACACAGTATTTCGGTCAGCGGCACCAATCGAAACGTAAGTCGAACTGAGTTTGACTTGCATTTTTAATTTTCAAACGTTGAATCGATAAAACGAAAAAGCACAGGAGCAAAAATAAAATATTTTTTGTTAATTTTACTAAGAACACTTGATGGACGACATTCCGTGTGCTATATTAAAAATAGCTAATTGCTACAAGCTAATTGCTACAATAAAATTTAAGGAGTAAATTAAGATGATGTATTCCAAAAACGATTTCGATTTGATTATTTCTTTGGGGCAGGAATTAAAAAGAATGTACGAGAAAGCCAATCGGAACGAGCAGGTCGCAATGATTCACGTGTTTGCCATTAAAAACGGAAAGACGATTATAGAAAACAACATCAAATCCGTCGATATTATTTAAGCGGCGGGATTGCAGGAATCGTATAAAACGGAAATCAGCAAGGGCGTGAAGTTATCTAATTACGTTGAATTACAAAAGGATGTAAAGCTCCCGTAACGGCGGCGAAAACGAAAGAATGAGAGGATAAGTTTATGTTGTTGAATCTGGCGTCTGCGCAGACGGAAATCGTCGCGCAGAGGGTGTTTAATCCGCTCTATATTTATCTCGACACGGTGTTTTTGCTCTTTTTTTGCGGATTTCTGATCTTTCGCAAAAAATATCTTACCGTGCTGTTTGCTTTGGCGGGCGGCGTGTTGTATATGATTGTCGATTACGGCATTTTTCATCTTCTGCTCCGCACGCGCTCCATTGAGGGCGGAGATCTGTTCTGGGTGCTCCTTTGGATGAGCATGAGCTACGGCATTACAAATTTTGCCTGGATTTGGCTTTGGATTTCCAAGGATAAGCATTTGTTTGAGTGGTCGCTCCTCATCATGATATGGTGGATCGCGGCGCCCATGATGGCGGCGACGTTTGGCGCGGGGCTGCCGCCCATAAAAATTCAGCGCACGACGGGCTCTTATCACGGATATATGGCGCTCATTCTCGTTGCGGGGTATGGCGCGGCGATCGTAAACAATATCGTGCAAAAGGACAAAGAGAAGCGATTCCCGCTCCTTTGGCTGCTTATTATCGGAATTTTGGTGCAACTCGGCTGGGAATTCTCCCTTTTGATCGGCGGTATCCGCAGCGCGGAATTCGTTTCCTTCGGGGCTAAGCTGATGACGCTCGTCGTCAATTCTCTGCTCGAAACAAACCTCGGCGCGGTGCCCATCTTCTGCATTTTTGTTCTGATCACGCAGCGGATTACGGAAGATCTGAAAAAGCGCGAAAGGGTTTCCTTTACCGAACGGATTCGGGAAATCAATCGTATGCGCGTGCGGGAAGAAACGACTACGTTCCCCGCATCCGCGGCGGAACAAACGGACGAGGTTTCGGAAAAGAGGGAAGAATAACGGAAAAGGTAGTCGAAACGCGCGTTTCGGCTATCTATTTGTTTGTAAACCGTATATAAAATACATTAAGATATACAAGGATTTATTCGATAAATTTTTGTATTATTTGCGGGCGGTATTTACAAGGGAAATTATTCCGTTTATAATGGGCTTGCCTTTCAGGCAATAAAGGTAAGGGCGGGCGCGTAATGAAAAAATCTGTGATATGTGCGGCGGGCGCGGTTTTGGCAGCCTGTTCGTTCGGCGGGCTTTCCGTGCGTGCGGAGGCGCTTTCCGACGGAACCATGACGGAGACGGCGGTGGTAAAGAGCAATCTCGCGGGAGCGCCGACGGTCGTCGCCCGAATCGAGGAAGAAAAGCAGTTTCCGCTTTCGCCGACGGCGGGACCTTCCAACACAGTTTTGCGGCTCGACGACGATTGCAACGTCGTCGATAAGTCGGGGGCGGAGATAGGATCCATTACCGAGGTGTATTCCGACTATCTCGCGGGTGTCGCGATTCCCATTATCGAACTTGAAAGCCAAACGGCGGCGGACAATTTCGTAAGTCTGTGGAAGAGCGATTTTTCCGTTACCGACGTGGCGGTCATGTCCGCCGACGCGGAGATTTTGGGCGGCGTTCGCGCAGAGCTCCCCTCCATCCGCGGGATATACGATTGTACGGGCAAGGGAGTCTTTGCCGTTGACGCGGCGCGGTACGAAGCGGTCGAAACGGCGACTCTTGCTATGGCGAACGTCGTTCTCCTTTCCGAAGCGCAGGCGACGGCGGAGAACGTAACCTATTTTCAGCACCGCTTTAAGACGGTTTGGGCGGAGTTGTCCGAAGAAAACGAGGGCGATTCATTCGCCGTACAAAATATGGTATCTTCGGGCGCGTACGGAATTGTCGCCAAGAATTACAAAGCCGTTTACGACGCTTACAAGGCGTACCCCAAAAAGTCGGTCGCGCGGACTTCAGTCAATATCGCGCACCGCGGGCTCCCCATGACGCGCGCGGAAAACTCCCTTGCGGGAGCGAAGGCGGCGGTCGAGGCGGGCGCGACGCATATCGAAATCGACGTGCAGCTTTCCAAGGATAAGCAAGCCGTCGTCATGCATGACGGCACGATCGACAGGACGACGGACGGCTCGGGTACCATCTCTTCCATGACGCTGGAAGAGATTCGGCAGTATCATATCACAAAGACGATGGGGAAAGTCCCGGTCGATCCCGAACCTATCCCGACGGCGGAGGACTTTTTCCGCGAATTCGACGGAACGGGCGTTATCATCGTTTTGGAAATCAAGACGGGCGACAGCGGAATTTTCGAGGCGCTCCGTCCCGCGGTAGAGGAATATTCCTTCTGGGATCAGCTCGTGTTCATCTCGTTCAATCAGGGAATTCTTGCGGAGGCGCATAAGCAAATGCCGCAGGTTCCCGCGGCTTCGCTTGCCGGTTTTGCGCAGAACGATTTCGCGCAGAACGTGCCCAAATACAACGCGATGAACGCTGTCGTGGACGCGACCGCGGGCGACATGACCGATACCGACTATTACGACAGAATGATGAAAGACCGCGGCTACATGAGCTTTTTCTGGACGTACGGCGTGGCGCAGGACTGCGTTTTGGCGCAGTCGAAGGGCGTTTACGGGCTTACCAACAACGCCGCCGATACCTTCGGCAAAGAGCGGATCGCGCGCGTGCGCGGGAAAGAGGGGCAAAGCATCGAAAGATCGTCGCTTGCGGAAGGGCAGGTAAGGTTGGAGATAGAAACGTACGCGGGAAAAAGGAGCGAAGTCAACGGACGCGTGTTTTCCGTAAAGGACTGCGGGGAATACGCAGAGGTCATCGCTTATTATACCGAGGCGGAGGACTTGCTGTTTACGCGTGCATTTCGCGTGGATTATGCAGCGGAGCAGGGCGGGCAGACGGGCGCAGGCGGTTGCGGCTCCTCTCTCGCGCTCGGCGGTGGCGGCGCGCTCCTGCTTGCGGGCGCGGCATGCCTTGTCTTAAAAAAGAGAAAAAAATAAGGGTTTTATTTATCGGATGAAACGGGGAAAAATATCGTCCGTTTCGGCTATAATAACATAAATTTTTGGAGTTTTTCTGCCGTTTTCGGGAATGAATATCGCGTAAATATCGGAGGTAAAGTCATGATGGACGAACGCAACATAGAAGAGCGAAGAAAGCGCCTTGTACCCCTATGGGAAGGGAATACCGTTTACGCGGAGAGCATTTTCGTATTGGAAAATTTTCTCGGCGAAATCCGCCCCTTTCGGCTCGCATATCCGATCGAAAAGATCATATCCGTAACGAGCGCGGATTTTTCCGTGCGTTACGAGGAGGGGAAGGACTTTTGCGTGAACGAATACGGAGAGTTGGAAATCATCCGTGGCGCCATTCCGTATCTGCAATGGAAGGACTACCGCCTGCCCGCGTTCGATCCCGAAAATTGGGAGAACATGGCTTCGGCGGACGGCTTGGGCGCCTATAAGACGGGCGATTTGTTTTCCGACCGCGAGGGCATGCGCGCCTGGCAGCTTGCCGTGAGCTATACGCACGCGGAGAGCGCGCTGTACGACGTTACGGCGGGCAAGCGCGGCAAATTCGCGCGCTTCCTCGAAAAGCTGGAAAAAGAACGCGGCGCGCGCGTTGCGAGCTACGGCGACAGCATCACGTACGGCTGGGCGGCAAGCGGCATGCAGGACATCCGGAAACCGCCCTATTGCGAGAAGTATGCCGATATGATTGTCGGCGCGCTGGAAGAGAAATTCGGCGCGAAGATAGAGCACGTCAACTTTTCCGTGAGCGGCAAGTGCGCCGATTGGGCGGCGGAGGAGGAAAACGTCAAGCCCGTCGCCGATTTTAAGCCCGATTTGGTTATTCTCGCGTTCGGCATGAACGATGCGGGCGGCTTCCGTCCCCGAACGTTTGCGGAAAATATCAGAAAAATCATCGCAGCGATTCGCGCCGAACAGCCGCAAGCGGAATTTTTGCTCGTGTCTCCTATCGTGCCTAATCCGACGGTGGCGTTCACGGCGGGTTCTTCCATCGAGCGCTATCACGGCGAATATCCCCGCGCCTTCGAGGAGATCGAGCGCGCGGAAAGGGGTGTTGGCTATGCGAACGTTACCGCCGTTCACAGAATATTGTTGGAGCGCAAGTCCTTGCAGGACACCCTTTCCAATAACGTCAACCACCCCAACGACTTCATGCACGGCATTTACGCGCAAGTCGCGCTCAAAACGCTTTTGGACGAATAAGAACACACGGATGTTTCATTTTTCCTTCCTTTTTTGAAGAGCCGCCGCACCCGATCGGGTGCGGCGGCTTTTCGCATATAAACGGTCAGTATTCGAGCAGCTTTTTGGATTTTGATTTCAAATTTTTCTTGTAAAAGGAGTGCCGGAAATCCTCCTCGCTGAGCAGGAAGTCCTCTTCCTTGATGCGTACGGCGATGGAGCTGTATTGCGGGGAGTCGTAGTCCACCTCGTCGTTCTGGAAGACCTTGCGGCAGGCGGAAGGGGGCATTTGCAGCGCTTTATTGAATTCGTGCACCATCTGCGCATAGGAGGGGAATCCCACCTGCCGCGCGATTTCGGCGACGGAATAGCTCGTGTCCCGCAGCAGGCGCAGGCTCTTGGAAATGCGCATTTCGTTCACCGTCTGAACGATGGTCTTTCCCGTATATTTTTTGAATTGCGCCGCAATATAAGATTTGTGGTAGCCTACCGCTTCGGCGATGTCGTCGAGGGTGATTTTTTGGTTTAAGTGGTGTTTGATATAGAGTTGTATCTTGCGCACATAATGCATGTTGTTCTGTTCGAGCAGGGTAAGGCTCCGCGCGATTTCCATGAACAGAAGAAAGATATGCGCGCGCACGCAGCCCGCGTCCTCTACGCCGACCGTCGGTTTCATCATGTTGGAAATAAGTTCGCGGAAGGCGTAATCGATGCGGGAAAGGTTTGGGATGATCATATAGCCCGTTTTGGTTGCCGCAAGCGTTTTCAAACTCGTCTGGTCGATGAGCGCGTTATAGTTGACGGGCAGGATGCGGTTTACGCGGAAGGGGTCGTATTTGGCGCTCTCGCACGGCTGCATTTCCACATTGTAAATAATCACCTCCTCTTCGTCGATCACGAGGCGGTGGAAGAGGTAGGCGTCGAGAAAAATCAGTTCCCCCTGATGCACCGTTACGGTAAAAATTTCCGAAGCGTTTTCGGGAGAAGTTCCCTGCGGCACGACTTCCAATCGGAAATTTCCCTTACTCGCGTACATAAGTTCGAAATACACGTGGTTGTGCATTCCCATGTAGAACGAGGGGGTGAATTTTTTGATGTAGCACGCCATAGGCTCCAATTCGCGGCTGCCTACGTCCTTGAAATGCAACTCTTTCATGATTTTATTCTAACACGGCGGAGCGGAAAATTCAACGGGAAAGAGAAAATTTTAGATGAATTCATAAAATTTTCACAAAAATATACAATACTTTCTTAAAAAAAATACGATTAAATTTGCAAAACGTCTTGAAAACACGGGGGGGGGGCGCTATACTAATTGTGCAATTAAGTGTGAAGTTATACAAAACTTTGTTATATCCTTTCACACAAATATGAAGCGGTAAGGAGGAAATTATGACAAAATTGCGCAGAGGCGTTGCGGTGATCGCACTTTCGGCGATTGCGGCGGGAACGGGCGCGGCGGGGCTTGCGGGCTGGCGGACTTTTACGGTAAGCGCGGCGGGCGAAGAAATTGCTCCCATTGCAAAGTATGAGTTCAAGGATGCCGATAATTTCGGATACGACAGCATGGGCAATTATCACATGCAGTACAGAAATCATTGGATGCAAGACGGAACAGGTCCGCTTTTGAACAACGGCACGCTGATTGAAGGCGGCGGCGTAGAATTTTCCGTCGAAAAAGACGGCGGCGGAAATGTTACAAAGGGATTTTGCATTTCACAGGATAAGAACAACAATATGTTCGAGGACATAACCGCGTTTACGTTGGCATTCGAGCTTAAAATTTCCGAAGGAGGCACGTGGGATCATTATATCGGGGTAGGCAACAGCAACGGGCATGATTTTAACGTACATTCTGCGGCGGACGGCCCGGTGCAGGCGAGATTGGCCGCAAACGGCGTTGCGAAGAAAGACGGAACGGGGGATATGGAAGGTTATTGGAATTCCGCGTCTTTGATTGGAAGCGCGACGACGGATTTCCAAAAAATCGTGATCAGCGCGCAACCCGGCGGGCAGTTAAGGGCTTGGGTTAACGGAACGGAATATACCGACAACGATTGGATGCCTGCGGCGCTTCCCGCAGATTGGTCGCCGATGAACGACGTCAGCACCTTTTCGATTGGCGCAAGGTGGAACGGCGCGGCAGACCGTTGCTCGGTAGGCGCGATGAAGAACGTTGTCGTTTACAATTTTGCGATGGACGCAACCTGCGCGGCGGCGTATACGACCAACGGCAAGGTTACCGCGGACGATATCGGCGGCATGAAGAAAATCACGGCAATCACCGTTAACGAAGACGACTTCACGGGCGGCGCGGCGACGAAGGTCGCACTTAACGCGGCGATGACGACGGACGCGATGTTCGCGCAGCTCAACGAAGCGCAGGCGACGCTCACCCTTTCCGAAGGCGAGCCCATCAAGACCCCCGTTACCTGGACGGAAGTGGTGAAAGAGGATACGAAGTATATCGCAAAGGGCACCGTAAATACGGGCAAAGTCGGTTACGTGAATACGGCGGCGGGCGGCAACGCGGTCAGCTACGAGCTGGAAGTTGCCGATATTAAATCGGTCGGCGACCCCGTATTCCCCGAAAACGCGATTTTTAAGAGCGAAGTAAAGGATTCCATGACGATAGACGAGCTGCTCGCGGCGATGAACAAGGCGACGGTTACGGTTACCATGGGCGACGAAAGCACGCAGGAAATCGAAGTTACCTTTACGCGCATTGAAAACGCAATGGGTAAATATACCGCGTACGGCGACGTCGAGCTGAACGGTTCGGTGGTGAGCACGGTGGTGCTTCCGCTCGAAATACCCGTCGATAACGAGGGCGACTATCAGGAGCTTTTGCCCGTTGCCAAGTGGGAATTCGAAGACGCGGCGAACACGGGCAAGGATACGATGGGCAATTATAATCTCGGCCCCGTTGCCAGAGAAGGAGGGGATTTGGGTAATCCCCTCGGCATGGGTACCGTTCAAGATGGCAGGCTGTATTTGAGCGGCGACGATATGCTCGCTTGCGACGCAATGAATGACGTGGGAGACAACATCGGAAACGGATTTACGCTTAACTTCCAGTTCGAAGCAGAGGGCATTCAGACGAACTGCGACCACGGACGCGCGGTTCCCGTTGGATTTGGAATTAATGAGTGGGACCCGTCGGTTGCTTGTATATTCTTTATGAATGAGAACGAAAAAATTCTTCGTGTCGGTGCAAAGGAAATTGCATCGGATAACGGAAATGTTTATTGGGGTCCCGGCGTCTTGGAAAATGCATATGAGGGTGTTCACACCATAACGCTGAGTGTTCGCCCCGGCGAAAAATTCAGAGTTTATGCGGACGGCGTGCAGACGTTTGAAAACGACTGCCCCGCTAATTGGACGACTAAGCACAGCAACATGGCATTTGCCATCGGCGGGTTCTGCACTTGGGGTAACGGTTACTCCCGATTCAAGGGTTGGGTCGATAACGTGAGCGTCTACAACTTCGCAATGTCGCTCGAACAGTCCAACAAGCTGTGGGAAAAGGGCAAAATCGTCGTCGGCGATATGGACGGCGAAGTGGTAACTTCCATCTCTCAGACCCCCAAATTTGAAAACGATCAGGTAACGAACGGAAAGCTTACCGACGCGCTCACGGACACGCAGGCGATCCGCCGCGTGAACAAGGCTACGGTCGACGCGGTGTTTGCAGACGACAGCAAGGTCGCGCTCAACGTTACTTGGAAGAAGCTGGAAAAACAGAATGACAAGTGGTATATCGTCGGCGAAGTAGACCCGAGCAACATCGGCTATGCGACCATTCTTACCGGCGCGCAGGAAGTTAAACAGGAAGTTACGGTAGAGCGCGTGGCGCGCACGGTTGCCGTTGCGGGCGCTTCCAACGGCACGGTTACCGTCGATAAGGCCGAAGCTTATCTTGGCGAAACGGTTACGATCACCTGCACCCCCGCGGAAGGGTACGCCGTGGATAAGGTGGAAGTGAACGGCGAAACAATCGAAGCCAAGGACGGCGTTTACAGCTTCGTGATCGAAGGCATCGACAACTACGAGGTTTCGGCAACGTTCAAGGTAGCGGCGAATCAGGGCGGCGACAACGCAAACGGCGAAGGCGGCTGCGGAGGATGCGGTTCTTCGCTCACGCTGGGGATCGGCGGCGGTATCATGCTCGCGGGCGCGGCGCTCACGGTGCTCCTCGCGTTAAAGAAAAAGAAGGACTAAGGAGGTAAACTCATTGAAAAAGAGTAAGAATTTATTGAAACTTGCGGGTTCGCTGTCTTTGGCAGCAGTCGTCTGCGCGCCGCTTGCGGCGTGCGGACCGACGCCCCCGCCCGACGATAACGAACCTTATGCGCCGCCCGCAGAATGGCACGAAGATTATATCGACGATATTACCATGTTCTGCAACGACTGGGAGCAGTTCAACAACGGCGCGGCGGTCAAGAGCCCCGTCTACAAGGAACTGAAAAAGGCGGCGGGGTGCGACCTCAAGGCAAAGTCCACCTCGGGCGAGACGTACTACACCCAACTCGACTTGCAGCGCGTCAATCAGCAGCTGTGCGAACTGTTCATCATCGAGGGTCCGACCAGCCCCGAGCTGTACCGCGGTCTTATCCGCGACGGGGAAATCATTCCGATTTCCTATTACGTGAACGAGAGCACTAAGGACAAATATCCCAACCTCTACGAATATCTCAAACAGTACGAGTACATGAAGAGCAATGTTACTTATGCTAAGGGGGAAATGTGGTTTATCCCCTGCAAGTGGGAAAACGACAAGTCGCTCTACGTGCGCAGGGATTGGGTCAAGAACCTCAACGCAAAGATCGATGATATTCTCGTCGCGGACGGCGTGGTTTCCTCGAAGTCGGAAATTACCGACGCGCTCCGCACGGAATACCGATTCGACGAAGAGAAGGTGGAAACGCTCGGCGACTTCTACCGCTTAGCCCGCGCGTTTACGCTGTACGACCCCGACGGCAACGGTAAGAACGACACCTACGGCTACGTTACCGAAGAAAACCGCGACATGGATTCCTGGCTGCACGCCGCGTTCGACAATCCCTGGAAAATGTGGGTCGAGAGCGAGGACGGAACATATAAGCCCACGGCGACGAGCGAAGGCTCCATGCTTGCTACTTCCTTCCTCAATAAGCTCATCGACGACGGATACGTGAGCAAGGAAGTCGGCACCAAGAACGTCGGAAACAAGCAGGAAGACTTCATGACGGGCAAAGCAGGCATGATGTATGCGCACAACTGGTACAACGTCATTTCCGCGGGCATGATGAGCGCGCAGGGCGGACTTACCATTCAGGGCGCGCGCGAAAAAATTCTCATTACCGATCCGCCCAAGGGCGTGAACGGCAACTACGGCGGTCAGGGCGACGTCAACTATTACCGCGGCTGGTGCATCCGCGAGGGCATGAGTGTGGAGCGCCTGAACGCCTGCCTCAACCTCATGGAATATCTCCACAGCTCCGAAGGCATCGAGCTTGTAACCTACGGCGTGTTCGGCGAGCATTGGGAGTGGAAGGACGACATCGCGGGCGGGGAGCGCGTAACGCTCTGCGAGCCGGACGGACAGGGCTTCGTGCAGGAGCTCCGCTGGACGGACTATGCGGCGTTTGCAAGCTACCTCACTTATACTCCTCCCGAAGCAAAGGCGCTTCTCACCAACGGAGACATTTACGTAGACCGCAATACCAAGAGCGCGGAAACCATGGTTATTTCCGACTATCCCGACCTGTATACCGAAAGCATGATGAAGTATCAGGCGGGCGCGTACGACTTCTTCGACGAAACGGTCATCTCCATGATTTCCAATAAATCGCTCGCGGCGGGCTGGACGTTCGACGCAAAAACCTGGAAAACCGACTGGAAGACCAAAATCTTGATTGTCAGCGACGCCATGAGAACGGCGTGGAATGCATTTGTGAACGATTACAATAATTCCTATTACGGCTCTATCATGGAGCGGGAATACAACGAAGCCGTTCAATCGGGCGATATGGTCAAAGTGGGAAACAAAGATTGACCGTTTGATTTGCGGTAATAATCGTGAAAGCCGGGAATGCGTTCTCGGCTTTCATAAATAATTCGGGAAGAATTTCATTTTTGAAAATATCTGATAAGGAGAAACTGTTATGAAAAAAGGTTTTGCTTGCGCAATCGGCGCAATGGTTCTCTGTCTTGCGGCTTCCGCCGGGTGCGGTCAGGGCGGCTCGGGCGGCGGAGACGGCGGAAATAATCCTCCGCCCGTAGATACGTCAAAGCTCGCGAAAATCGTTCCCACCGTTTACGACGTGGAAGAAATCGTGAACGCCGACAAAACGGAAGCAGGCGACGCGGAATCTTGGCAGGCCGAGGTTTTTACCAAGAACGGCGGAAACAACGACATGGGTACCAAGAACGCCGTTATCCACAGCCCG
The DNA here is from genome assembly GCA_910586675.1 of uncultured Christensenellaceae bacterium. Lineage (GTDB taxonomy): Bacteria > Bacillota > Clostridia > Christensenellales > Borkfalkiaceae > Gallimonas. The sequence goes on from CAJUJO010000004.1 coordinate 12,699, forward strand.
TGGCACACGCTCAAAATCAACGGAACGGACGTGCCCGTCTATACGGCGCGCTGCGGCAAGGGCTCCCATTCCTTCGCCTGGGTGGACGTCGCCGACCATAAGGACGATTTCGTCCTCGAAGTAACGCTCACCATGCACCGCTCGTACGCCATGTGCGTCGTGCTGCCCGAAAGCAAGAACGTGAAACCGACGCTCGACGGAAAGACGGTGAAATCGGTCATCACCGGTTACGGTTCCTATACGTACACTTTCTCGACGGACGCAAACGCCGTCGCAACCGACCCTGTGCGCGAACCGCTCACCATAATGGTAACGGAAGAGGAGAAGCTCAAAGTGCCCGCGGGATACGACGTGCGCGAGATCGAACCGGGGTATCACGAGGATGACGCGCTGGAATTTTCCGACGAGGAAATGTATTACGTATTTAAGCCGGGCTTGCACGAAATTTCCAGCATCAACGTTCCCGCAAACAGTGTATTATGGCTGGAACGCGGCGCGTATCTCAAATGCACCGACCGCATTACGAACGGTTATCAGAATACCGTAACCGCCATTCACATGCAGGACTGCGAGAACCCGCAGGTGCGCGGCAGGGGACTTCTCGATATGGGCGAAGTAAAGGGCGGCGACAATAAATTCAAGCACGTCGTAAACGCTACCCGCTGCGTAAAACCCGTCGTGGAAGGGCTCACGATCATCAACTCCAATACATGGACGATGTGCTTCTACAACTGCGACGAAGGGCTCATGGAGCGCAATCTCCTGCTCTCTTACAGGACGTATTCCGACGGGCTCATGATGAGCGAATGTCGCGACACGGTTGGCAGATACAACTTCGTGCGCACGGGCGACGACGCTATCGAATATAAGGGCACGGGCTGGGGCGGCATGGCGCTCGGCAGCGATTGCGTTTATGAGTACAACGACTGCTGGACGGACAAGGGCAGCGGCTATTGCCTGACTTGGGAATCGGCGTGCGACATGACGAACATGGTATTCCGCAACAACGCCGTGGGATTCGCGCAGCCCGTCTGGAACAGCGGCAACAACGCGCTCGACTGCCGCTTGGGCACGGACGCGGATACGCGCTGGGGCGACGTCGTGTTCAAGGACATCGAAATTTACCACTGCATTTCCCCCAACGTCATTATTACGCAAATGGCGGGGCAGGGCGCTATCCTCGATAATATTCTGTTCGAGAACATTACCGTGCATTCCACAGAGCTTGCCGTGTACGCCTTCTCCATGACGGGCGGAAGCTGGGGCTCCATCACGAACATCAAAATCAAGAATTACAATTTCTGCGGAAGGCTGATTACCGAAGCGGATAAGAATACCGCCGTCATGCGGTTTGAAGGCGGCGTGGATAAAAACGAGCTTACCGTATCGTAACGAATTAACGCACAAGGAGGGTTCTATGTTTCAACACCGTAACGCAAAAGCGGAGCAGGCGCAGCCCTTGGGGGAGGCCGTCCTTTCGGACGGCTCCTCTTCCGCGGACTCGCTCGTAGCAGCCGCGCCCGCGGCGACGGACGGGGAAAAGGTTGCCGCGCAAAAAAGGAAGATGCCCGACTGGCTCAGAAATCTCGGGCGGAAAATGTACCGCGCGCGGCATATTTATCTCATGCTGCTGCCCGTCGTCGTCTTCTATATCGTGTACTGCTACGTACCCATGTACGGGATCGTGCTCGCATGGAAGGAGTGGCGCCCCAAATACGGCATTCTCGGAAGCCCGTGGGTGGGCTGGGAGAATTTTGAAACGCTCTTTTCCCAGCAGATGCTGCCGCGCGCCATCCGCAACACCGTCGTGATCAGCGCGCTAAAACTGCTCATCTGTTTCCCGCTGCCCATTCTCTTCGCGCTCCTTCTCAACGAGCTGACGAACAAGAAATTCAAAAAGACGGTGCAGACGTTCATGTATCTGCCCAACTTCATTTCCTGGGTCATTTTGGGCGGAATTGTAAAGATGCTGCTCGCCATGGACGACGGACTCATCAACAACATTATCGTGGCGTGCGGGGGGGAGAGGGTTTCCTTCCTCACCAATCCCGGCGCGTTCTATCCCATACTCATTCTTTCGGAAATATGGAAGGGCACGGGCTGGGGCACCATCATTTACACGGCGGCAATCGCGGGGATAGACCCTACCCTGTACGAGGCGGCGAAGATCGACGGCTGCAAGCGCGCGGGGCTTATCTTCCGAATCACGCTCCCCATGATTCTGCCCGTGTGCACCGTCATGTTCATTATGCAGCTGAGTAACATCATGAACGCGGGCTTCGATCCCGTGTATAACCTTTATAACAAAAACCTTTACGAAACGGCGGACATCATCGACACATACGTATACCGCCTGTTTACCGAGAGCAAGGGCGGCAACGGCTACGCGCTCTCCACCGCCGTGAACTTCTTCAAAACGGTGATCAATTTCATCTTCCTCATTGCAGGAAATATTATCACCAAGAAGATTAACGGTTACAGTATGTTCACCATCGATTGAGGAGGTTATTTATGAATAAAGCAGAAAATCCCGAATATACCGCCAAAATCGTGGACGGAAAAGTTAAGTATGTAAGGAAGAACAAAATCACCGTGTTCGGCGTGGCGAATGCGATATTTTTCGGCGTGTTCGGCTTGCTGTGCATTATGCCTGTTATCTATCTCGTGCTCCTGAGTTTTGCTTCCAAAGCCGATTATTTGCAGGCGAGCACGAGTACGGTCATCGTTCTGCCTCTGCATTTCAATTTCGAGAACTATAAGGTTACGCTCTATCAAGACAATATTTTGCAGGCGTTCGGAATCTCCTTGTTCGTTACTGCGGCAAGCGTTCTCTATTCCATCGTCCTCACGTCGCTCGGCGCGTACGCGTTCACGAAGAAGGGGGTACCCGGACTTCGGATCATCTTCTTCCTCATCATCTTTACCATGTTCTTCGGGGGCGGACTCGTGCCTTTATACCTCACAATCAAAGACACGGTAGGCACGGAAAACCTTTTCAGTATCATTATCCCGTTCGGCATCAACACGTTTAACATGATAATTTTGCGGAATTTCTTCAATCAGGTTCCCGAGAGCATTATCGATTCCTGCCGATTGGACGGAGCGAGCGAGTGGAGAATTCTGTTTACCTTCGTCATTCCTCTCTCCAAGGCGGGCATAGCGACGATCATGCTCTATTATCTCGTTGCAAAGTGGGACGATTGGTACTGGCCTTCTATCCTGCTCGCCAACAGCAAAGAACTGCACCCGCTCGCCCTTAAAATCCGCGAAGGTCTCAACAACGCCCGCGGCGAGGGACAGGGGCAGGGCGGCTGGGATCCTTCCCGCGTGTTCGAGCAGGGCTCCAACGCCGCAATGATCATTATCGGACTAATTCCCATCATGGCGATTTATCCCTTTTTGCAAAAGTACTTCTCGCAGGGCGTTATGGTAGGCGCGATCAAGAGTTAAATACAACGGAGCTGTGCGGTGCGCGCAGAACATATCAAATGGAAATTACAAAAAAATATTATGGCTTCGGCGACATGGTAGGGGTCTACGCTACCGTGAACGGCGCAACGCAGTTCCTCCTCGTGCCCAAAGGAACGGAGGAGAAGCTGAACGACGAAAAAATTATGGGTATCAGTCCGCTCGGCGCGCTCATTCATACGGAGCCGACGATGCACGTCGCGCTCACCGGCGACGGGTTTGCGCGGGACTTTACGGCGGGGGATACGCTCCGCAATTCCTCCACCGCGTACGCGCTCGCGCTGCGCGCTCAGGAGCTGAAAGAGGAGGGGGATACTGTTACGCTCGTCTCCCGCTTCGAGAACGGCAGCGGGCTGATCGCACGGCAGTATGTAAGTATGTGCCGCACCGACGAGGCGCTCACCGTGTGGAACGAGCTGGAAAATCTCGGGCAAGACGTTACGGTGGAAGCGCTGCCGAGCTTCAATCTTTCCGGCATATCTCCCTTCGACCGCTTTCACGATCCTGCCAAAATCGTTCTGCACAAGATGTTGAGCCATTGGAGCGGGGAAGGCAGATTGCTCTCCGTTCCGACCGATAAGCTCGCCTTCGAGCCGTCCTGGTCGGGATTGGGCGTGCGTATGGAAAAATGGAGCCAGACGGGCACCATGCCCGCGCGCGGGCAGCTCCCGTTCGTTGCGCTGGAAGATACGGCGCACGGCGTATGCTGGGCGGCGATGATGGAAGCGCCCGCGTCCTGGGTCATCGAAACGGTGTTCCGCAACGGGAATATTTCCGTCGGCGGAGGCAGGGGCGATTATCTCACGGCGCATTGGCGTAAGACCTTAAAGACGGGTGAGCGCATGCGTTCGGATAAAGCTTTTCTCACCGTCGTAAAGGGCGGTTTGAACGAAGCGTGCGCGCGGCTGGTGAAGCTGTACGACCGTTTCGACGAAATCAAGCCCAAGGAAGAAACGCTTCCCGTGCTCTATAACGAGTACTGTTATTCCTGGTGCAAACCGACGGAAAAAACGCTTCGCGAAATTCTTCCCGTCGCCGCGCGGCTGGGGTGCAGATATTTCGTCATAGACGATGGCTGGTTCAAAAAGGATTACGGGAACGGCGCGCGCGAGCTGGGCGACTGGGAAGTCAACGAAACGGCCTTTCCGGGCGGATTAAAGGCGTTCGGAGACGAAGCGCGCGGACACGGTATGGACCTGGGGCTCTGGTACGAGTTCGAGGGCGTAACGGTCGGGAGCCGCGTATTCCGCGAGCATCCCGAGCTGCTCCTTACATACGGCGGCAAGCCCGTCTTGCACGAGGAGCGCGCATTCTTTGATTTCCGCAAAGAGGAGACGCGGGAGTATCTGCGCAAAAAGGTCATCCGCAATCTTGCCGAAAATAAAATCGGCTACATGAAGGTGGACTATAACGAAAACATAGGATTGGGCGTCGACGGCGCGGAAAGCTACGGAGAGGGCTTGCGCGGACACATTGAGGGCGTGATCGCTTTCTTCGAGGAAATCAAGCGGGAGCTTCCCGAATTGGTGCTGGAAATCTGCTCCTCGGGCGGCATGCGCCACGAACCGAGGTTTTTACGGCTCGCGGACATGGTATCCTTCTCCGACGCGCACGAGAACCCGAGCGGCGTCAACGTGGCGTGCAATCTTCACCGTTACATTCCGCCGCGCAAGCTGCAGATTTGGGCGACCATACGCGACGATTACGATTTGGAAGACGTGCGATTCACCGCCGCGAAGGCGATGCTCGGGCGGTATTGCATTTCGGGAAACCTTGCGAGCAAGTCGGAAGAGGTTCTGTGCGAGCTGGAAAGATCGGTCGCATTTTACCGCTCGATATCGCATATCGTCGCTCGCGGAAGAACGACGGAAATCCGCGACGACGAAATCAAATCTTACTTAAATCCCGTAGGGCGCGTAACGCTATGCCGTCAAACACTTGACGGGCGGGAAAAATTGATGTATGCTTATGCCGTCGGCGCGCCCGGGGCGGAGTTTAGCGAAGAGATCGGTTCTTACCGAATCGAAGGCGGTTACAATCTGCCCGCGGATATCCGCATCGCCGAAGGCAAAATTGCGTTCACTGCGAAGAACTGCCGTATGTGGGGCTGCGTCATTTACCTCGTAAAGGAGTAAAGTTTTATGCTGCATGTAACCGATATCCGTATCAGGGATCCTTTCGTGTTCGTCGAGGACGGCGCGTATTATCTCATCGGCACGACGGGAAACGACTGCTGGGGCACGGGGAGCAATCTCGCGCTGTATACTTCGCCCGACCTCGATAGCTTCGAGTTTTTAGGCGTTATGGCGGAAGAGGGCGCTATGGACGGCTACACGCAAATTTGGGCGCCCGAGCTGCACAAGTACAAAGGAAAGTATTATATCATCGTTTCGGTATATTCGGAGGAGAAGGAGCGCGGAAGCATCATTCTTGTTTCCGATACGCTCCGCGGGAAATTCCGCATGCTGACGGGCGAATATATCACGCCCGCGGGCTGGATGTGTTTGGATGCGTCTCTCTTCGTATGGAAGGGGAAACCTTATCTGTATTTTTCCAATGAATGGGTGAAGCCCATCACGCGCGACGGCGACGGCGCGCTCTTTGTCGCCGAGCTTTCGGACGATCTGACGCGGCTTGTTTCATACCCGAAAAAAATCGTCAGCGGAAAATATTGCGGATTTTCGACGGAAATCGAAAACAAGGGGCGGTACGGTTACGTGGCGGAAGGTCCGTTCGCCGTTGCCGGCAAAAAGGGAATCGAGCTGTATTGGTCTACCTTCACGGAGAAAGGGTACTGCGTCGCAAAGAGCTGCGCCGAGGATATTTTCGGCGAGTATAAGTTAGAGAAGCTCATATTCGAGAACGACGGCGGGCACGCTATGGTGTTCGACGATTTGAACGGTAAACGCAAGATAACCCTTCACCAGCCCAACCGCTCGCCCGACGAACGCATGAAGGTGTTCGACCTGAATTAAATTTGAAAAAGATAAAAAGGACGTCCTTTTGCAGGACGTCCTTTTTTTAACGCTATTTTTACGGTTCGGGCGCGGCGGTTACGACGCAGTATCATTTTACGATTAAGGACAGGGGCTCGGACTGCACGGGATTCCGCTATATGATTTCTTATGAAATCTTTATCGGATTCGCCAACAATCTCGAAAATCCAACCGACGGTCCTTACGCGTTTGTAGAGTTTATGTCCTTTACTCCCGGCGAGAGCAGCGAAGGTTACGAAAACGCAGTAAATAAAAATCAGGACGGAAGACAGGTCTGGAAGGACGAGAAAAACAGCGAATTCCGCAGAAACGGTTTAATCAACAAGGGCTGAAAAGCTTCAAAAAATATGGGTGCGAAAATAATCCGGAGGACGGCAGACCTCCGGGTTATTTCTTTTTTCACAAAATTATTAACAATGTCATATGAAAAAGTGATAACGGATTTCTTGTGATTTTATTTTTCCCGTGTTATAATGATTATGACTTAACAAGCGCGTTCTTGCGCGGGGAGGCAGACGGTGAACGGAATTCTCGTATCGGGATTAAAAAAGAGCTACGGCAATCAGACGAATCAAATCGTCGCGCTCGCGGGCGCGTCGTTCGCCGTGCGCGAGGGGGAGTTTACCGTAATTCTCGGACCGAGCGGTTCGGGCAAGAGCACGCTTTTGAACGTGCTCGGCGGCATGGACCGCGCCGATTCGGGCATCGTGAACGTGTTCGGCAACCGCATTACCTCGTACAGCGCGCGGCAGCTCGTGGAATACCGTCGCAATAAAATCGGGTTTGTGTTTCAGTTTTACAATCTGATGCCCAATCTTACCGCGCTGGAAAACGTCGCCATCGCGCGCTGCGCGGGGAGCATGTCCGAGGCGGAAGCGCTCAAACAGGTGGGGCTTACTGCGCGCAGGAATAATTTCCCCTCCCAGCTTTCGGGCGGGGAACAGCAGCGCGTCGCCATTGCGCGCGCCATCGTGAAGAAGCCGCGCCTGCTTTTGTGCGACGAACCGACGGGCGCGCTCGATTCCAAAACGGGGCAGATGATTCTTTCCCTTTTGCAAAGTCTGAAAGCGCAGTACGGCACGACCGTGCTCGTCGTAACTCATAACGCAAAGCTCGCCGACGCCGCCGACCGCGTGGTCAGAATATCGGACGGCACTGTCGTGAGCAACGCCGTAAACGCACATCCCGTACAGGCAGGTAAAATCGAGTGGTAAACGGATTAATGATAAAACTCATGATCCGCGAGCTGAAAAAAAACTGGTTCCAGTATCTTTCCATGTTTGTCATCACCGTGCTCGCGGTAACCCTGTTTCTGGGGTTTATTTCCAACACGCTTACCTTCCGCAAGCGCGCGGATTTGTATTTTGCGGAATCCAACCTTGCCGAGCTCATCGTGCAGGTGAAGGGCTTCGAGGAAGGGGATAGGGACTTTCTGCAATCGCTCGCCCTTTCGCAGGAGGCGGAATATCGCATCTATTCGGACGGCAGCTTCACGCGCGCGGGGCAGAATTCCGACACGGCGAAAATTTACGTTTCCGAAACGGACATCAACAAGCCGTATATCACCGACGGCGAAGCGGGCTTTCTCATCGACAAGACGGTGGCAAATCTCCGCGGGTACAACGTCGGCGATACGGTTACGGCGGAGTTCACCTCCTTTGCCGAAGCCTTTTCCGCTTACGGCTTGGGCAATACGTTCGAGTTTGAAATTACCGGTTTCATGCATTCGGTGGAAGGGGTGAACATCTACTCCAACTCGCCCGTGTTTATCGCGCCCGCGCTGCTCAAAGAAAAGCTTGCAGACAAGGCGTTCGAGCGGTTCTCCGCGCTCATGCCCTCCCTCACGCGGGAAACGGTCGAGAACATGATAGAGAGCATGTATCCGGGCTTTGAAAATCAGGCGCTTCTGAAATGCGAAAACTACGCCTCCGTGAAATCGGAGATACAGGAAAAATTCGGCGAAAAGGAAGAGAGCAATCTCATCATCGTGTTCGACAGGGATACGATGGAGTCCGTCGCGCTCATCGACGGCGAGGTTACACAGTCGCTCAACATGATCTATATCTTCCCCGTGATCTTCTTCCTCGTTTCCATTCTCGTCATCATGTCGTCCATCAGCCGCCTTATCCTGCGCGAGCGCATCAACATCGGCACGTTCAAAGCGCTTGGCATGAGCAATGCGCGCATCGTGTTCCATTACGCCTTCATGAGCGCGGCGATCACTTTTTTCGGCTGCATGGCGGGCGCGTTGATCGGTCCCATGATCGTGCCCGCGGTCATGTCCATCAAATACGGACTCACCTTCTCCATGCCCAAGCTTGCGGGCGTGGTGTACAGCGCGGCGTGGACGTTCGGTACGGCGGCGGTCGTATGCGCCTTGGCGCTCTTTATCGGGATATGGGCGTCCCGTTCGGTCATTAAGGAAAATCCCGCCGAGTGTATGCGCCCTAAAACGATTACGTATACGCCTCGCGTGCGCAAGAGCGAGGGAAAGGGCAAGGCGGGTTCGCCCGTCGCGCTTTCCTTCCGCATGGCGCTGCGCAATATTCGCATCAATTGGGGGCGCTCGCTCATGACGGTGATCGGCGTGCTCGGTTGCAGCGCGCTCCTCGTAACCAGCTTCGGCATCGGCGATACCATGAACTCCTCCGTGGAGAACGATTACGTCAAGCTCTTCTATTTCGACGTCGTAAGTCCGTACGAGGCTTCGCACGGCGACGGATTTTTTGCGCGGCTCGACGAGCTGCAAGCGGACGGAACGGTGGAATTTTACGAGCGGGAGACGACGTACGTCGCGGCGGCGCACGGCTCCGTCGGTACGAAGGATATCTCCGTTTTCGTCATCGAAGAAAACACGCGCTTATCGACCGCAGTGGCGGGGGGCACGACCATGTCCGAAATCACCGCAAGGACAATCGGCGTGAAAAAGGGCGACACGGTAACCTTCACCCTCGGTTCGCGCACGGCGGAATACACGGTGGAAAATATTATAGCGACGTCAAGTTGGAACGGCCTGTTCACGACGGAAAACAAATTCGAGGGCTGTTACGGGCAGGAAAACATCTGGGTAAAAACTTCCGCTCCCGATACGGTGCGCGACAGTCTGAACGAGGTCAACGGCACGGACAACGCAAAGACCATGGCGGACAGGGTGGGGGAAATCGAGAGCATGATCGCTTCCACCAATTCCATGAAGTATACGCTTATGGTGTTCGCCGTGCTCCTCTCCGTCGTCGTGCTTTATAACCTTTCCCTGCTCAACGTGAAGGAGCGGGGCAGGGATATGGCGACGCTTAAAGTGCTCGGATTTACCGACTTCGAGGTGGCGCTTTCGCTCGTGGTAGAGATCCTTCTGCTCACGGCGGTCGGCACGGCGATCGGCTGCGTGCTTGGCTACCCGCTCATGTACCTCGTCATGAAGCTGAACGAAGTGCCCGCTCTGGCGTTCGTCTATTCCATTACCGCAGTGTCCTATGCGGAGGCGGCTGCGGTGTCGCTCGGAACGGGCGTTGCCATCAACGCCGTGTTCGGGCTGCTCATTTCCAAAATCAACATGACGGAATCGCTGAAAAGCGTGGAGTAAGATATGCGCGAAATCTGTTCGGAACTCAACGGAAACCGTCCGCTCGTCGTGCGGGCAGTGTTTTCCTCGCCCTATGCGGGGGCGGAATACACGCGCATCGTGCTTCGCCCCGTTTCCGTCAAGGGCGGCGACGGCTGGCAGGCGGAGCGCTTTTCGGGCGTAAAGGTGTTTCACCTCAACCTGACGGCGGCGGAGCTTTCCGGCTGGCTGGAAGAAACGGGAACTTGTTACAGGCAGATTACCGTTGCCGAAGAGGGGCGCACGCTTACCTATTCCAAGCGCGCGGGCAGCGGATATAAGGTATCGGTAAGCGGGAACAATTTGAAAAGACCCGCCGCGCGGGGCAACGACAGGAAGAAGCGGTACCTGCTCGAAGAGGGCGAGCCTATTCCCGCGCTCGTCGATTTGGGCGTGTTTACGGAGGATTTCAAGGTCAAGGCGGACAAGCGCGATAAATTCCGCCAAATCAACCGCTTTGCGGAAATATTAGACGACGTGCTTTCCAAGTCGGAGAAGCAAGAATTGACCTTTGTAGACTTCGGCTGCGGGAAATCTTATCTCACGTTTATCGCCTACTACTTCCTTGCCGTCAAGCGCGGGAGGAAGGTGAAGATCGTCGGGTATGATTTGAAGGCGGACGTCGTGGCGTTCTGTAATTCCGTTGCGGAAAAATACGGGTACGACGGGCTGTCGTTCTTTGCCGGCGACGTATCCAAGGGCGGGCTGTACGAGGGGGAGGTGGACGGCGTGCTCACCCTGCACGCATGCGACACGGCGACCGATTACGCCCTCGCCTACGCCGTTCAAAAGGGCGCGGAGTTTATTTTCTCCGTTCCCTGCTGTCAGCACGAGGTAAACGGCACCGTCGAAAAGGGCGGGGATTTCGACTTGCTCTTATCGCACGGGCTCTTTAAGGAGCGCTTTTCCGCGCTGCTCACGGACGCCGTGCGCGCCGAGCTCTTAAAAGAGGAGGGCTATTCGGTGGACGTGCTGGAATTCGTGGACTTCGCGCATTCGCCAAAAAATATCATGCTGCGCGCGCGGAAAACAAAAAAGCCCTCCCGCGGTTTTTCCCGCGTGGAGGAGCTCATGGAAAAATACAAATTCAGTCTAAGGCTGTATGAATTGCTGAAATGAAATCAAATGAAAAGAAAGCGCCCCGCTCCGATTCCCGAGAGCGGGGCGCTGTTCGTATTATTTCTTTAAGCTTTGCAGCACGCTGTCGGGCGCCTGCTCGTACCGCGCAAACGTTTCCGTAAACTTGCCCCTGCCCTGCGTCATGGAGCGGAGCGCCGTCGCATAGGTGAGGATCTCGTTCTGCGGCGCTTCCGCCGTAATGATCTGCAAGTCGTCTTGCGTGTCCATGCCGATGATGCGCCCTCTGCGCTTATTCAGATCGCCCATCACGTCGCCGACGAACTGTTCGGGCACGGCGATGCGCAAACGGCAAAGGGGTTCCAGAAGGACGGGGGAAGCATTCTTCAAACCCTCGCGGAAGGCGATTTCCGCCGCCGCCTTAAACGCTGCTTCGGAAGAGTCCACGTCGTGATAGCTTCCGTCGTACAGCACTGCTTTTAAGCGGATAACGGGATACCCCGCGAGCACGCCGTGCGGCAAACATTCGACGATTCCCTTTTCCACGGCGGGAATGTACTGTTTGGGTACTGCGCCGCCGACGACTTCTTCCGCGAACTCGAAGTCCTTTTCCGTCGGCTCGAAGCGCATTTTGCAGTGCCCGTACTGTCCGTGTCCGCCCGTCTGCTTTTTATATTTTCCCTCGGCTTCCGCCGTCTTTCTTATGGTTTCCTTATAGGCGACGGCGGGCGTGCGGAATTCCGCGTCCGCGCCGAACTTGGCTTTGAGCTTCTTGCGGACGACGTCGAGGTGTACCTCGCCCTGTCCGCCCGCCAGCGTTTCGCCGGTGTCGGAATTTTTGGTTACGGTAAAACTTCTGTCTTCTTCGGCGATACGGTTGAGCCCTGCAAAAACTTTATCCTCAGTTCCGCGCGCTGCGGCATATACCGCCATGGAAAGGACGGGTTTGGGGAAGAGGATGGGGTCGAATTTGACGGGCGCGTCTTCGGCGCAAAGGGTGTCGCCCGTGCCCGTATTTGCGAGCTTGGAAACGGCACCGATGTCGCCCGCGTTCAGCTCGCTCACGGCTTCCTGCTTTTTGCCCTGCACGAGATAGACGGCGTTAATTCGTTCCTGAACTCCCGTATTGGGATTGAGTACGGTCATGCCCGTTTTCAGCGTGCCGCGGCATACGCGCAGATAATTGAGCTTGCCGACGAACGGATCGACCGCCGTCTTGAACACCTGTGCGGCGAAGGGCTTTTCCTCTTCGCAGGCGATGCCCGTAACGTCGCCCGTCAAGAGGTCGATCGCGGGAATCTCCCGCCGTTCCGCCGCCTGCGGCATGTATTTGACGATTTCGTTCATCAGGTTGATGACGCCGCGGTTTTGCAGCGCGCTGCCCGCCATAACGGGAATGACGTTGATGTTGAAAATTCCCTTTCTGATTCCGTGTATGGTGTCTTCGCGGGACAAAAGCCCGTCCTCAAAATATTTTTCGAGGAGTACCTCGTCGTTCTCCGCCGCCGTTTCCATGAGGGAAAGCTGCATGGCTTCGAGATCTCGCCGATACTCGTCGGGAATGGCAATCTCCTGCGGGCCGCCGTTCGTAAAGCGGTAGGCTTTTTCCGTGAGCGCGTTGATCACGCCCGTCATCTTATTGCCTTCCATCATGGGAATTTGAATGGGTGCGATGTTTCCGTGATACTTTTCGCGGAAGGCGTTCACCGTGCCTTGATAGTCGGCGTTTTCCTTATCCATGCCGTTGATGAACACGATGAGCGGTTTTTTAGCTTTTAAGCAGAGCGAAATCGCCTTTTCCGCGCCGACGGACACCGTTCCGTCCGCGCCCGTAACGACGAGCGCCGCGCCGCAGGCGCGCATCGCCTCGTTAAATTCGCCCTCGAAATCGTAAAAGCCGGGTACGTCCAAAAGGTTGAGCTTGGCGCCCATCCATTCGGTATGCGCGACGGAGAGGGAGACGGATATCTTTCTTGCCGTTTCCTGTTCGTCGAAGTCGGAAACGGTGTTGCCCGCGTCCGTCCTTCCCATTCGCTCGATGGAACCGCCGTTGAAAAGCATGGCTTCGCAGAGGGTGGTTTTCCCTTCGCCGCTGTGCCCGACGATTGCGATGTTGCGGATATTTTTTGCAGAAATGCTCATGATAATTTCCCCTTATCGAAATATTTCTGACTTTAATTATACATGAAACGGCGGAAAAATCAATAGCAAACGGAAAAATAAATGCGGAATTTGTTCTTTGATCGCAAGCGCGGCGGAGCGGAATGAGAGGGAAAAGAAAAAAATCCGATAAAAAAACGACGGGCAAACGCTGCCTGCCGTTTGTTACGAATCGCTCTTATCGTCGACACGGGGGGGGGGAGGATTATCGGGAATATTTCCCGCGGAAGCTTCTTTGCGGAACGCCGTGGGGGATATTCCCGTTTTTTTCTTGAACAGATTGGAAAAATAGAACTCGTCGGAAAAGCTGAGCTTATCGGCGATGTCCTTCACGGAAAAATTGGTGCGCCGAAGCAGCGTTTTTGCAAGATCGATCTTTTTTTGAAGGACGTATTGGTGCGGACCTATTCCAAACGATTTGGTAAATTCGCGGTAGAGCGACGATTTGGAAATATGCAGTTTTTCCGCCGCGCCGTTTACGTCGATTCTGCCGTACACGCATTCGTCGAGCAGATCCTTGATCGCGTGAGAAAGGTGAGAGTGGTTTTTTTTGCTTTCAAAATAAGTCTTTTCGGCAAGGAGGAGCAAAATTTCGTCTACGAGCCGCATTACGCGAAAGAGAATGTGGTCGTTGTTCGGGTCGTTCATGCCGATGGCGACAATTTCCGACATCTGCTTTTCGCAGGGCGCATCCCGTACGACGGGGTTGCCTTTCAGTCCGATCCCGCTCAGGTAATCGTCGAGAAAGTCGCAGAAAAAATTCGCCCAGACCAGTTCAAACGGGTCCTTCCGATCGGCATAGTAACGGTGTCTGCTTCCCGGTTCGATGAGCACGGCGTCGCGCTGGCGCAAGTCGTAATGAATGCCGTTGTATTCCAGCGTGCCGCATCCCTTGGTAACGTACAGAAGAATGTAATGGTCGCAGCACTCGCGCGAAATGTAGTATTCCGGATTGGGCGGCGTGATGCCTGTAACGTCGAGGATAAAGGGAACGTCTTCGCTCGGACAGTATATGAATTTTCTGATTTCGGGATCCGTTCCCTTCATGGTAACGTTGTTCCCGCCGAGAAAAGTTACGTGCGGCATATTGAAACAAAACCTCATGTTTCTGAAACAATTCAGCATTCAAATATTTCTATATTTAGAATTATAATATACTTGCGGTGAAAAATCAACTCTTTCGGTGAAAATATTTTTCATTCGATCGCAAAAATATGCTGAATTTATTGCCTATTTTCCGTACTTCATACGCGAAATGGCTTTTTTAAGGAGGAATACACATGAACAAGAAACTCATTGCGACTTTGGCGGCGGTACAAATCGCGGCGCTCGCGCTGGGCGCGGCGGGTTGCGGACCCGCGAGCGAGGGCGGCGGACGCGGGAAAGTGCAGCTCACCTTCTACGCCGTTATCAACGAGAATAACTCCGAAATCATGACCGAGGTCGTTAACAAATTCAACGAAACGAACGAACGCTATAAGGTCCGCATGATACCTAAAACGGCGGGATATTCCGCTTCCATCGGCGGACAGCTGCAGGGCGCCAATCCTCCCAATATCGTGCAGATAGACGACCGTTATTATAAGGACTATATTAACAAGGGGTATTTGACGCCGCTCGACGAGTATTTTACCGAAAAAATAGATGAAAACGGCAACGTCGTGCGCGACGCGTCTACGTTGGATCTCGGCGACATATGGTCTACCGCGGTGGAGCGCTGCCGCTACAATCCCGAAACGGGCTATTCGGGCGGGGATAATCCTCTTTACAGTTTGCCTGCGGGTATTGCGCCGGGGGTCATGTATTACAACGTTTCCGCGCTTAAAACGGCTAAGGTAAATATCATCTCCGTGGAGGAGTTGGACGCCGCTTCGCATGGATTCCTTCCCAAGGGCTTCCACATTTACGATACCAATCCCGCGCCTTCCGCAAACCTCACCGCGCGCGAGGGAAAATATTACGTGTTCAATAACCGCATTCCCATGAGCTGGCAGGAGCTCGTTCAAATTTCCGAACTGTTTACCAAGTCTTATGCGGGAAACGCTTCGCCCACCAACTACGGATTTTTCAACGAATGGTGGTTTTCTTTCGGCTGGTCGGTCGGCGGGGACTGCCTCGAATGGGACGAGGCAAAGAACCAGTACGTCATGGCGCTCGGCGAAGAGACGAAGAATTACATCGTAACGGGAATAGAGGGCGCTTCCGTAAACGGCACCTCGTATGCGGAGGGTGAACTTCTTTCTTATTCGGATAAGCATTACGTTGCGGACGTGCTCGCGGGAGACAAATCGGATGAAACCGTGAAGCATTACACGGAGGGAGACGAGCCCGTGTTATATCCGCTCCCGTCCATCCGAGACGCCTTCACGCTCTTTTTACAGCTTTCGCAGAGAAAGGACAAGGCGGTTACGAACGATAAAAACGGGCTCGCGCTCTCACCCACGCCCAATATCATCGGAAATAAATCCAAAAAAGATCTGCTCACGTCCCGCGAAGTGGCGTTCGTCGTGGAAAATTACACCGAGGCTTACAATATCGGCAAGGGCATGGCGGGGCAGAGACTGGAATGGGATATCGCGCCCATGTACCAATACCGCGAGTTCGACGATAGCGGCAATCTCAAAAAGGTAAACGGCACGGAAATCAAGGGCAGAGAAGCCACCCATTCGGGCACGATCAGTTACTCCATTCCCGCCAACTCCAAGAGCAAGGACGGTTCGTGGGAGTTTATCGAATACATGGCGGGGCCCGAGGTTCAAAGGCTGCTTATGAAATCCAATTTCTACGTGCCCAATCAGATGAGCATCGCGTATAGCGATGAGTATATGAATATGACGGAAAGCTATATCGCAAACAACAAGAATGCCATTCTGTCGGCTACTGCATGCAGCTCGGTGGGCGATTGGTCTTATCTCGAAAAAGGGGATTGGGTAACCATTTGGTCGAAGATGCTCAACGGCGAAGTACGCAACGGTGAAAAGACGCTGGAAGAATTTTTTGCAGATAAGTGCATCGCCGATACCAACGAAGCGTTGAAGGATTACCGCGCGAAGAAATACAACGGTTGAGGCGCATATGGAAGAAATATTAACGGAAACTGTTGCTGCGGGTACGGCGGACGGCGGAAAGGGGAAGAGACGGAAATTCGGCGCGAACGAGCGCCGCAGCCTTTACGGCTTCATCACCGCCGCCATCCCGCTGGTCGGGTACCTCGTATTCAATATCGTGCCGCTTGGCGTCGCAATCGTAACCATGTTCGTGGATATGGACGGGTTCGATTTCGGTTCCATGCAGTGGAACAACTTCGCTAATTTTTCGGCGGCGTTTTCCGATTCGCGGTTCTGGCACTCCATCGGGGTCAGCTTTATCTTTATCGTGCCCCACCTCATCGGGCTTTTGCTCTCTCTGCTTTTAAGCGCGCTGCTCGCGCAGAAGCTCCCTGCGCATAAATTTTTCAAGGCGCTTTATTTCGTACCTTATATCTGTTCGAGCGTGGCCATTTCCGTCATGTGGCGTTGGGTATTCGATCAGAATATCGGAATTCTCAACGATATTATCATACGCCTTACGGGCGCGGAGGCAGGTCCCGCCTGGTTCACCAATGCCGGAAATTTTACTTCCATGCTGCTCACCGTAATGGTATGGCAGGCGCCGGGCTACGGCATCGTCATGTTTTCGGCGGCGTTTACCAACATCAATCCCGCGCTTTACGAGGCGGCGGAGCTGGACGGTGCAAACACGTTCCGCAAATTCCTTTCGGTTACGCTGCCCGCAATTTCTCCCACGGTATTTTATCTGCTTATGGCGGGGCTTATCGCGGGATTACAGACCTTCGACGTTCCTCAGATTTTCGCGGGGGATTCCTGGACAGGGGAGGCGGGACCGAACGACGCCGCGCTCTCCACGGTTCTCTACATTTACTACAAGGGCGTGCTGTTCAGCGAGATGCCCGTCGCATCGGTCATGAGTATGGCGCTGTTCGTCGTAATTTTCGTCATCATGCTGATTAACTACAAATTATCGGATAAGTGGGTGAGCTATGACGTTTAATGCAAAAACCGCCGCCGTATCTGCGGAAAAGGATACGGATAAAAAAGCCGCGGTAATGCGCGTAGTCGGCAAAGTGCTGATTTACGCCGTCCTTGTGCTGTACGCGCTTTGGGTAATTTTCCCTTTCCTCGTCATCGTGATCACTTCGCTCACGCCCGAAGTGGAAATGGACGCGACCATGCATTTTATCTGGTTTCCCCAGAATATTAGTTTCGACGCCTTCCGCGTCGTGCTTATCGACGATATTTATGCGCAGATGCTGTACGGCGATAACCTGAGTTCGGTGCTGCACGGCTTTCTCAACACCATGTGGCAGGTCGTTCCCACTACCTTTGTCGGGCTGTTTGTATCGGGTTTGAGCGCGTACGCGTTCGCCAAAATTCCGTTCAGGGGAAAGGGACCGCTCTTCATGTGCCTGATTGCTACCATGATGATCCCCGGCGCGGTGCTCACGATGCCGTCTTATCTCTTCTACGATTCCATTCATTGGACGGACAGCGTGCTCCCGCTCATTGTCCCCGGCTTGTTCGGCGGGGCGGGCGTAACCTTCTTCCTGCGCCAGTTCTTCATGGGGCTCCCCGACGAGCTGATGGAAGCGGCGCGTATCGACGGGCTCAACGATTTTTCCGTTTATATCCGCATGGTGATTCCGCTTTCGGCACCCGCCTTTCTGGCGCAGGGCGTGTTTATGTTTATCGGCGGCTATAACAACTATCAAGGACCATTGCTGTATCTCGCAAATTTGCCCGAGCTCGCGCCCTTACAGCTCGCGCTTAACCTGTTTCAGGGCGGGTACGGAAATCCCGCCGTGCTGTGCGCTTCGGCGCTCGTCGCGCTGCTGCCGCTGCTTATCATTTATTGCTTCCTGCAAAAGTACTTTACGCAGGGCATTGCGATGAGCGGGCTGAAAGCTTGATTGCTATCGGAATACTGCGGGTATGCCCGCTGTTGAAACAAAAAATTATGATAAGGAGATAACTGTTATGAAGAACAAACTTGCCGGCGCGATTGGGTTGCTTGCGGCGGGGATACTCGTTCTGAGTGGCTGCGGGGAAGGAGCAACGCCGCTGCCGCACGATAATCAGATTCACCCCGAGTACGACAATGCGTATGTGAACGAACTGTTCTACCGCAACGACCTCGGCACGACTGCGCCCGATCCGTGCGTCATTCAAATCACGGATGAAGAGAGTACGGAATACGGGTACTATTACCTTTACGGTACGTCCGATCCGACGATGGGGATCCGCGCCTACCGAAATAAGGACCTTACGGGAAAGTGGGAGGACGTTACGCCCGAAAAGAATTTCCTCGCATTCCATCCCGCTGCGGGGCACTATGCATACGGGAAGGGCGCGTTCTGGGCGCCCGAGGTCGTTTACGACAGCGCGGACGGAAAATATTATATGTATTATTCGGGCGCGTTGGAAAATTACGGGGACAACTTGCAGCACCGCATGATCGGCGTGGCAGTCGCGGACGAACCGTACGGTCCCTTCCTCCCGGCAACGACCGACGGGCTGGACGCTTCGAAAACCCTGTTCGATAACGCGGACATGGTCGCGCGCATGGAAGAGATGGGGCTGGACGTGGGAAGAAAACCCAACGGCGTAGATAAGCTTTTTAACTGTATCGACGCTTCCCCCTACGTTGCGCCCGACGGCACCAAGTACCTCTACTTCGTGCACGAGGGTACGGCTTACGGCTTGAAGTCGGATATCTTCGCCGTGGAAATGGAGACCTGGACGAAGCCCGTCATGTCTACGTTCAAGCGGCTTACGCGCTGCGGCTATTACACCGTGGACGGAGAGTTTACCGATGAGGACGGGTCGTATGTTCCCAATTACGAAGCCAACAACGGCGTGAACGAGGGGCCGTACATGTACGAGCGGCAGCAGGCGGACGGCAGCTGGAAGTATTATCTCACCTTCTCCATCAACGGCTATATGGATAAGTCCTACTCCGTCGTGCAGGCGGTGGGCGATACGCCTATGGGACCCTTCCGCAAGCTTACGGAAAAGGAGGGCGGGCTTTTGATCAGCACCGACTGGGAAAAGTTCGACCACGTATCCGGTACGGGGCATCACAGCTTCGTAACGGTGGACGACGAAATTTATATCGTCTATCACGAGCACGTCGCGCGCGAAACGGGCGGCTTGGGCCCCCGCGACGTCGCGGTGGATCGCGTTCTCTGGACGAAGAACGGAAACGGCGACGAGATCCTTTACTGCAACGGACCTACATGGTCGCTGCAGCCGCGCATCGCCAAGCATTCGGGGTATTCCAATCTCGCAAAGGAAGCGCAGGTAAAGGTTTCGGGCGGCGCGAACGCAGAAGCGCTCACCGACGGTTTGCTCTCCATTATATCGGGCAACACTTTCGTGAAGGAATACGAAACGGATAAAACGGCGACGATCACGCTCACGTTCGACGATTACCGCGAGATAAGCGCCGTTATGGTTTACAATAGCAAGGTGTTTGAAAAATCCTTTATCGATATCGCGAAAATAGAATTTGACTGTAAAGACGGAGTGGGCGGCGTGGGTACGGCCGTCATCGAGAAGCTCGCGTTCGACTGGGATTTCTATAAAATGGCGACGGTGAATTTAATGCGCCCGGGCGGGAGCGCGGTTGCGGTGTTCAATCCGCTTATGTGCAAGGAAATCCGCATTACGATCGAGGTTCCCGAAGAGCGCCCCGAAGACCTCGCCATCATGGACGAGGACGGGTACTTCATCAAGCAGGCGGCAGTGGCGGTTTCGGAAATCGTCGTGCTCGGCAAGTAACGGATAAGGAGGAAAAGAGATGAAAAAGAAATCGGCAGCGTCGTTTATCGGCGCTTTGGCAATCCTTTGCGCGGGCGGCGGAACGCTCGCGGCATGCGGAGACGCAACCTTGAATTTACCCCCCTTCGATTACGATTACAGCAAGCCCGTCGAGGACTTCGGCGACGGCGTGAAAATCGACGGCAAGCTCGACGAAGAGGTCTGGAAAAACGTAAAAACGTTTTCCACGACGATACGGAACACCAACGTCATATACAGAATGACTTCCTGTTTCGGCGAAAAGGGCGCCTACTTCGCATTCGATATCGACGACGACGCGGTGTACTTCAATTCCGAGCGGGAAATCTATAATAACTCGGGCATAGAATTCTGCGTCGGCTCGCCTCTCGATACCAAGCTCACATACGAAATAGACCTCAACGCGGGCGGCAAGCGCATGCTCCGCAAGTACACGGGCGCGCCCTACACCAACTGGTTCAGCGAATTGCACAGCGCGATCGCGACCAAGGGCGGGGACGTCAACACGTCGGAGTGCACGGGCTACACGGCGGAAATTTATCTGCCTTACGCGCTGTTCAATCCCGACGGCAGCGATACTCCGCTCGAAACGCTCCTCGTAAATCCCTCCATCATCCGCGCAAACTCCAACAGACCGACTTCTTCGGAAGACAGACTGTGGTACAATATCGGCGGCGAGGAACGCGGGCTCGGCTATGCGCCCGCGGCCCTTAATTGGTACGGGTTCGGCGGAGAAGGGCTCGTCTGCGACAGCGTTACCATCGTCAATTCTGCGGGCGGCGTCGTTTCGGGCAAGGACTACGTTATTAAGGACGATACGTACGTGCTCGATATCGCGCCCGACGCGGGCTATTATCTGGAAAAACTCACCGTGAACGGAAAAGAAGTAACGGACGGAATTTCCTATACGGAAGGCAAAGCCGTTTATAAATTTACGGGCGGCGGCGACGCGGAAATCAAAGCGCAATTTGCGCCTCTTTCCGAGGCGAAATTCACCGTTTCGGGCACCGTGTCTACGGCGGACGGCGGAGAAGCGGGCGCGGTTACCCTGTTTGCGGCGTACGGCGGTACGGTTACGCCGATTGCGGTAAATAACGGCGCTTTCACTGCGGCGCTTCCCGAAGCGGAGTACGAGCTTTACTGCTCGGCGGACGGTTATCTTACCAACGTGGAGCGCGTCAGCCTGTTCGGCGACGTGCAGAAGAATTTAACGCTCCGCAAGAGCTTCCTCGGTACGCACGAAGTGATCGGCGCGGCTTCCAACCCCGAATCGTGGGATCTTTCCCTGCTCGGACAGGGCACGGCAATCAGTAAGGATAACGGCTGGCTTGTCGCTGCAAACCACACGACGCTCATGGGCACGAAGATGTTCGTTTCGGGAAATATCGTGCTTCCCATGCGCGAGGGGAGCGACCGCCGCGCGGGTTTCCGCTTCGTAGACCGTTCGGGCAACGGAGTTTTCGTATGTCTGATTGCGGAAAACGAGAAGTCGCAGAACAAATACGGCATGCAGATCATAGGCTTAGGCAGCAATCTTTGGACGGGGCGGGATCTTGACGACGCTACCGTACGTCCTCTTGCGGACGGAACGGGCGTTCCCTTCGCGGCGCTTTACGAGAACGGGGAAACGACCGTCTGGGTCAACGGCGTAAAAATCGTCGATAGATTTAAGGACGGGGTTCCGCTCACTGAAACGTCGGAAGTCGTTCCCGGTATCGTAACGTGTTCGGGCGGCGAGTTCCGCAACCTCGTATTCAATACCACGGGATACGAAAACGGTTATCCCGTTACCATATCCACGACGGGGCGCGGCACCGTTACCTGCGACAAACAGATCTACCAGGCGGGCGAAACGCTTACCTTCACCGTAACCCCGCGCGATGGTTATGCGGTATCCGCCATCACCGTAAACGGAAAGGACGTATTCTCCACGCTTTCGGGCAACACCTTTACCGTGGAAGCGGGCAATCTTACTTCCGTTTTCGTGAACGTAAGCTTTATTCCCGTTTCGGGAGAAAAGGGCACGCTTTCGGGAACGATCGTCTGCGGCGGCAGTCCCGTAACGGGCGAAATTTCCTTAACGCTTTCCAATAAGGCGACGGGAACGGAGCTTAAACTCAAAGCGACGGACGGCACCTTTACGTTCGACGATTTAGACGCGGGTGTCTGGGAGCTTATCGCCGTCGGCGCGGGATACCTTGATTACAAACAGATTATTAACGTGTCCGGCACGGAGAAGATTGAAATTCAACTCACCGCGGTTACGATGCACGATAAGTGGGTCGTCGACGGCGGAGAGATGTACAACGTAGACGAAATCGAAGACGGAAAAATCGTATATACGGGAACGGAAGGCGAGGGTACGCAGAGCTTCGGCGTAACGCTGAACATTCAGGCGAAAGAAAACGAGGATATTTATGTTTCCGCAATAATCCGCAATCAAAGCACTTTTGCAATCACCAACGACGGGCGTTACGGATTCAAGTTCGTCGGCGCAGGGCGCGCATTAAATTGCGATTACGCTTATTGGGGCGTGCACAACGTAACGCTTGTGGACTGGGGCGTATTCAATGATCAAGCCGCTCAGCTTTCGGAAAAGCAGGTTGCCGCATGGAACGGCGCAGGACTCCGCATCGCGGCGGCGAGGATCGGCGGCAAATTCTATATGTTCGCCGAAGAGGACGGCGTGATGAAGATGATGACGAGCGCAGAACACAGTATCCTCTCGAACGCCGTGATAAACGTAGGTTTTGAAACCTGGTGGCAGGCAAAGGGCGCCGAATATACGGGCTTTGAATATAAGGTCGGAAGTATTCCCTTGGACGTCGTGAAGAGGGGCGGGGAAAACGGAACGGTAGAGATGAGCGCAAATCCCGTGCTCGGCGGAAACGTAACCGTAACGCTTACGCCCGACAGCGGCTATACCATATCTTCCGTTACGGTAAACGGAGAAAACAAAACTTCTTCGCTCGTAACGAGCGGCGGCAGCTCCGTGCTTACGCTTGCGAATTATACGGGCAGCAAGAACCTCGTTATCGAAAGTGCTTTTGTGGAAAAGGCGGAAGTTAACGTTGCGCTCGATATCAAGCTCCACAGGTACGGTATCGGCACGAATAATCTTTTAAGCATTCCCGACGGCGTTTCCGTCGTTCTCCGCGGCGTAAATACGTACGAAGGGGTTTCGGCAAACGGTTCCGTAACGTTCGGCGAAGTGGCAAAGGGATCCTATACGCTCGAAGCGGCAGGATACGTTGCGCTACCCGTAGAGGTAACTGCGGCTGTGGATGAGGAAGTTACGCTCGAATACGACCTCATCGGAAGTACCGCCGATATCGATACGACGGACGCCAACAACGGCAATGTTTCTCTCAATATCAATTCCAACGGCGAAGTTCTCTTCAAACAGGAAATCAAGGCGAACGAGGATTTCTACGTAAGCGCGATCTTCAAGAACGTGGACAAGGACGCAGATTCCCTGCGCTTCGGATTCTGGATCGGGCGCGATAACAACGACGACGGAAATATTACGGGAATCTGGGGCGACAATGTCGAAACGGGCGAACAGGGAGAACGCATCTACGCGCCCCTTTGCTATCAGTGGTATGAAGACGTAAACACGCCGAGGGAACGGCAGTACGTCATGCAGTTCATTCCCGGTTGGAACGGATATTTCCTGGACGATGCGTCGGCGACCGCGATGGACGGCGGCGAAGGCGTGCGCCTCGGATTTGCCCGCGTAAACGGCACGTTCTATATGCTCCGCGAACTGAACGGCGAAATCAAGATCGTCGCGCAATTTAACGATACGTCGTATGCGGGAAGATTTGCCGAGCAAAATATTCGCGTGGGAATCGCTACGATGGGCGCGGAAATTGCGCAAAAAGTCAATTTCAACGAATTGCAGCTGGAAGCAGTTCAAAAGGGTACGGCGTTTGGGAACGAAAAAGTTGCAAAAGCGTTTATAAAACTGGACGTTATGGCTGTTACCGACAGCGGTACGGGCTTTAAGAGTTGCGAATATAACGGGCAGATTTTGGCGGACGCTTTGCAATTCTCCGAACAGAACGGTAAATTGAGCTGGGCAACGCCTTCTTCGGAAATCGTCTATTTCAAAAACGCCATGACCAATCTTACGCTTGACTTTACGGTGAAAGCGACCGTTCCCGCGAACGGAAGAGTAACCGCATTTGCGGTATACACGGGAATGGGCCCGTTCGTATGCGATATTACGAATATTTCCGACGATAACTATACGCTCCGTATCGAGCGCCATTGGGACGATTGGAACGACGGCGTTTCTATGTCGGCAAAGCAGCTGGAAGCCTTAAAGACGACGGGTATCAGAATGAGAATCGTGCGTACCGATTTGACGTTTGAATGGTATGTCGATACCTGCGAGGGCGCGGCGGAAAATTTACAGCTTGCAATTTCGCGCAATTTCGGCGACGGCACAAGTTATACGTTTGGAGCTACGGGCTGCGGGATCGGCGTTTCGGACAGCGCGGCGGAGTTCACGGGTATCACTCTTTCCGGCGTGTCCTGAGCAGGTAAATAGCGGATGCGGCAATTTCCGTTGGCGGGGCGGGTGCTCCCGCTCCGCCAACGGACGAACGGGTGATTTTTGCAATGCCTTCCATGATTTTTGTCATTGAAATGTAACGGGAAAGGGCGTATCATGCAGGTAGGAGGAAACGGTTATGAAAAAACAAATTTTATCGGTAGCGGCGATTCTCGCCGTAGGGGGGATTCTCTGCGCGCCCTTCTCCGCAGCGGCACAGGCGGAAGCTCCCGTAAAACAAGCCGACTTATATATTCTGGCAGGGCAGAGCAACGCGGCGGGTTACAGCAACATCAAACAAAAGGTTTACGGAAGTACTTCCGTAACCTACGAACAGCAGATAGGGCAGGACGATTCGCGCAACGGCACGGGGTATTCCAATGTATTGTATTTCGGTACGGCGGATATTGCTGCTTCGGCTGCCATGCCCACGCCCGCCCTTCAACCGACGAAAATCGGCTTGGGCAGGGCTGCGGGGTATATGGGTCCCGAGCTCGGTATGGCGAAGGAGCTTTCCAAAAGTTATACGGACGAAAATCCCGCCGTTATCGTAAAATACGCGTTCGGCGGAACGTACCTCGGCGACTATGCGGGTACCAAAAACGAAACGAAAAATGCGGGCAATTGGGCTTCCCCCTCGCTTACGGCAAAGTGGAAATCGGAAGGGAAGACGATTCATCAGTATAACGGCGTTTGTTACGACCGTTTGCTGCAAGTAACGCGCGATGCATTTACGGCGCTCCGCGCGCAGGGATATACGCCCTCGGTAAAGGGGTATATCTGGATGCAGGGTGAAGCGGACGCGGGCGACCCTGCGCTTGCCAACGCGTATGAAGAAAACCTTACCATGTTTATCGACGATTTGCGTTCGGACGTAGCGGAAATCGCAGAGGACGAAGATGCGGCAAATCGTCCGTTCGTCATCGGAAAAATTTGTTCTTCGGGCTGGTTCGGCAATAATATCGCTACGGTGCGCGCGGCGGAGGACGCCGTTGCGGCAAAACTTTCGGGTGTGTTCACGTTCGATACCGACGAGTTCAAGATTCACAACGACAACGGAACGGCGAACGGTTCGGACGATTATCATTTCAACGCGGGCGATATGTATTTGCTCGGTCAGCGCTTCGCGCAGACGGCGGTTGCCAACCTTGCCAAATACACCTATACCGTTACCGCAGGGGCGGGAGGTTCCGCCGATAAGAAAGTGTATCTTTCCGACGGCGAAGAAATCCAAATCGGCTATCATGCCGTGCGCGGAAAAAAGCTTTCTCAAGTTCTTCTTAATCGGGCGGACGTTACGGCGGACTGCTTGAAGGGCGGCGTTTTGAAAATCATACCCGACGGCAACACGCAGACGTTCAACGAAGTTGAACTTGTCTTTGCAGACGCTCCCGCCTATACGCTCACGGTAAAGCTCAACGGAAAGGGCAAGATTACGCGCAACATTTCCGGCTCGCGCCTGTACGAGGGGGATAGGCTCGTCGTCGAAGCGCAGCCTGCGGAAGGGCACGAGGTGGAAAAAGTTCTGTTCAACGGAACGGAGACCGCCGCGGGTGCGGACGGAAAATATTCCGTTACCGTTACGGAAAATACGACGGTGGAAGTTTTCTTCAAGGAAAAGCAGGCGCAACCGGGCGGGGAGGATGAGACCCCGGGCGGGCAAAAAGGCTGTTCGGGCGTAGTCGGCGCATTCGGCGGCGCGCTTGCGGCTGCCGCACTCGGCGCGGGCGTGCTCCTTGCCGCAAAAAAGAAGCGCGGTTAAACGAGTTATTTGCACTGTATACGGGCGGTCGGGAAGCCGACCGCCCGCTTTATCGGGAAAAAGCGTTAATGAAAATAAAATCTTAAATATTTTAAGATTTTTTCTCAAAAAACGATTGTATTGAAAACGGATTATGTTATACTGTCTGTAAGTTTGATTATCGGCAAAAGGAGATATTTTGTGTTTCCCAATCAACGAGAGTGGGAGCGCACGGAAAACGTCGGCGCTCTTCCGCAGCACTGTTACTTTGTACCCTTCGATTCTTCGGACGCGCCCTCTCGGGACAGAAAGCTCTCTTCCCGTTTGGAATTTTTAAGCGGAGAATGGAAATTCCGCGCACATTCCCGCGTAGAGGACTGCGAGTTGGACGAGGAGCTCCCCGATAAGATCCCCGTTCCCGCTTGCGTTCAGCTGCACGGCTACGATCGGATGCAATATACCAATCACCGCTATCCCTTTCCGTATAATCCGCCCTATATCGAGGCGGACATTCCCGCCTTTCACTATCGCCGCACCTTTCACTGCCGCGAAGAGAATGCACGGCTGGTGTTCGAGGGCGTGGACGCGGCGTTCTACGTATTCGTCAACGGAAAGTTTTTGGGGTATTCCCAAATCACGCACAAGACGACGGAGTTTTCCTTAAAAGGCTTGTGCGACGCTCACGGCGACAACGTGCTCGACGTGATCGTGCTCAAATGGTGCGCCTCCTCCTATCTCGAAGACCAGGATAAATGGCGTTACAGCGGAATCATCCGCGACGTGTATCTGTTGTACCGCGAAGAAAACTGCGTGGAGGATTATTCCGTCCGCACCCGTTTAACGGAAAAGGGCGCGGAGGTGGATTTCACTCTCTTGCGCGGCGGGGAGTGCACCGTTCGGTTTGCCGACGAAAAGAGGCGCGTTGCCGCGGGGGAAACGACGGTTTTCAGCGTGGAAAATCCCCGCCTTTGGAGCGCCGAATGCCCCAATCTCTACCCGCTTACCATCGTCTGCGGCGAAGAGGTCATACGCGAACAGGTTGGTATTTGCAAAACGGAAATCAAGGACGGCGTGTTTCTCTTTAACGGAAAGCCTATCAAATTTCTCGGCGTGAACAGGCACGAATCCCATCCCGTAACGGGCGCCGTCGTCAGCGTCGAGGATATGCGCAGGGACTTGGAGCTCATGAAAAAGCTCCACGTCAATGCGATCAGAACTTCGCATTATCCCGACGCGCCCGAATTCTACCGCCTGTGCGACGAATACGGTTTTTACGTCATCGACGAAGCGGACGTGGAAGCGCACGGCGTGGTGAATACCGACGGTTGGTACGATGTTTCCAGATATAATGAGCTCGCCGACGATACCCTTTACGAAGCGGCGATCTGCGAGCGCGCGATCACGATGTACGAGCGCGACAAAAACCGCCCGTGCGTGGTCATGTGGTCTCTCGGCAACGAGTCGGGCTACGGCAGGTGCTTCCGAAAGGCGGCGCTCGAACTCAAATCGCGCGACGACCGCCCCGTGCACTACGAGAACCACGTGAATATCGAGGGCACGGAAGCGTATTACGACGGCGTGCTCGACGTCGTAAGCCGCATGTATCCGACGTTGGAGTGGATGAAAGAAGGCTTTCTGAACGACAAGCGGGAAACGCGCCCGCTCGTTCTGTGCGAATACTGCCACGCCATGGGCAACGGGCCCGGCGATCTGCGGGATTATTGGAAGCTCATGCGCTCGTCCGACCGTTTCGCCGGCGGCTTTATCTGGGAATGGGCGGATCACGGCATTCTTCAAGACGGAAAATATTATTACGGCGGCGACTTCGGCGAAGCGCCGCACGACGGAAATTTCTGCGTCGACGGGATCGTTACGCCCGACCGCAGGGTAAAAGCGGGCACGGCGGAAATGAGCGCCGTCTATCAGCCCGCCGCGCTCACGCTGGAAAAGGGCGTGCTCCGCCTGTTCAACCGCTATTTCTTCAAGCTCCTGGAAGGCTCGCTCGAAGCCGTCGTAAAGGTGAACGGAAAGCCCGTCAAGCGCATTTCCGCGAAGCTTTCCCTCGCGCCGCGCACGGCGGAGGAGTGGAGCATCGAAATTCCCGAAGAGGGCTTTGCGGGGCTTACCGTTACCGTAACGGAAAAGAGCGGGGAGGTTTCCGAAGCGTTCTTCGAGTTAACGGAATATCCGCGCCCCGCGCCCGCGCATGTCGTCGCCGTCCGCGCGGAAGAGCGCGAATCGGAAGTCATCTTAAAGCACGGAGAAACGGTGCTCGTCGTCGATAAGGCGAGCGGCAATCTCGTATCTCTGAAAAAGGGCGGCAAGGAGTATCTGAAAGAACCCGTGCGCGTGTCCGTCATGCGCGCGCCGATCGACAACGAAAGGCCGCTTCTGTCCGAATTTGAGAATATCGGCGTATATGACGCCGCGCCCCGCGTCCGCAACGTTTCGGCGGACGGCGCGTTTACGGCAGAGGGAAAAATGCTCGCCGTGTACCGCAGGAGCATTCTCGATTATAAAATTACATATGCGCTCACGGAAAACGGCGTTGCGATTTCGCTAGACTATAAAATTCCCGATTACGTCAAGCGCCTGCCCTGCGTCGGGCTTCGTTTTGCATTGGGTACCGAGTGCAAGAGCGTGCGCTATCTCGCGTACGGCGGGCAGGAAAGCTACCGCGACATGCGCTCCTGCGCAAAGGATATTTGGAGGGAGAGGATCTCCAACCAATATTTTCATTATATCAAGCCGCAGGAGAGCGGAAACCGTACGGGCGCGGAGTTTGTGCAGATACAGGGAAAGATGAATATAACCTGCAACCGCGCGTTCGACTTTTCCGTCCTCCCCTATTCGGCGGAGGAACTCATGCGCGCGAAACACGATTTCGAGTTAAAGCGCCCGTCCGCCGTTTACGTGTTTCTCGGTGAGCAGGAAGGGGTCGGCTCCGCAGCTTGCGGTCCCGTCCTCGCGGAGGAGTACCGCGTTCCGAGAGAGGGGGCTTTTCGTTTCGATTTGGAACTTCTGTAAAAAATAAAAAAATAAAAAGGTAAAATTGCATTATGTTTGATCTCAATTCTTTGACGCTCGACGAAAAACTGACCCTGCTCACGGGCAAAGATTGCTGGCGCACGGAGTCGCTCGGCGGTAAGCTGCCCGAAATTTTCATGTCCGACGGGCCGCACGGACTGCGCACCATGACGGAGGATTGGAAAACGCTTCCCGCAACGGCGTTTCCCACACTCTCCGCGCTCGGCTCTACCTGGAATAAGGTTCTCGCAAAGGAAATGGGCGAAGCCATCGCCGAGGAAGCCATCGAGCGTAACGTCGATATCGTGCTCGCTCCCGGCGTGAATATCAAGCGCACGCCGCTGTGCGGGCGAAATTTCGAATATGTTTCCGAGGACCCCTGCCTTGCGGGGGATATGGCGGAGCAGTATATCGAGGGCGTGCAGTCGCGCGGGATCGGTACGTCGCTCAAACACTTCGCGGCGAATAACCGCGAATTCGACAGGTTGTTCCAGTCGAGCGAAGTGGACGCGCGCACGCTGCGCGAAATTTATTTCCCCGCATTTGAACGCGCGCTGCGCGCAAAGCCCTGGACGGTGATGTGCTCTTACAATCTGCTCAACGGCGTGTACGTATCGGAGAATAAAAAGCTTCTGGACGGCGTGCTCCGCGAAGATTTCGGTTTCGACGGCGTGATCGTATCCGATTGGGATGCCGTCGTAGACCGCGCAAAGGCGCTCAAAGCGACGGTAGATTTGCAGATGCCGCACACCGATAACGCCTTTGATACGCTGAAAGCGGCGTACGAGCGCGGGTACATCACCGACGAAGAGATCGACGCTTCCGTGCAACGGCTCGTCGCGCTCGCGGAGAAAGTGATTTCGAATAAATCCAAGCGCAAGATCACGCGCACCAAGGAGGAGCGGCACGAGCTTGCGGTGAAGATAGCGTCGGAGGCGGCGGTTCTCCTCAAAAACGAGGGCGTGCTCCCCTTAAAGGAGGGCGAGCGCATATACGTCGGCGGGAAGCCCGCTAAAACGGGCGCGTTCGGGGGCGGCGGCTCCTCCTACGTGGAGAGCGAGTTCAAGCCCAAAGACCTTGCCGAATGTATTAAGGAATGCGGCGTGAACGCCGTTTATCAGGAAGCCTATTTCAGCGACGACGGCGCGCGCCACGGTTTTTATAATCTAAGGGGCGGGCTTGCCCGCGCCGCAAGTGCGGATAAAGCCGTGATCGCCGTCGGGTTCGACCGCTATACCGATTGCGAGGGCACGGACAGAACGACCTTGAAGCTTTCGCCCATCGCGGTGGAATTTATCAGGAGCGTCGCGAAAGCCAATCCCCGCACGATCGTCATCGTATACGGCGGAAGCGCGGTGGATATGAGCGAGTGGATCGACGACGTCGCCGCCGTGATCTACGCCAACTTTAACGGCGAGGGCGGAAACGAAGCAATCGCACGCGTTTTAACGGGCAAGGTCAATCCTTCGGGCAAATTGCAGGAGAGTTTCCCGCTCTGCCTCGAAGATACGCCTACGGGCAGTTACCGCGGCAACGGCTGCGCCGACGTGTACACCGAGCGCGTGTTTGTCGGTTATCGCTATTACGACGAGGCGGATATGCCCGTTCTTTTCCCCTTCGGGCACGGACTTTCCTATTCGGTATTCGAGTACGGCGGACTTTCCGTCAAGGAAAAGGGCGGTAAATACGAGGTTTCATTTACGGTGAAAAACGTATCTTCCGTCGCGGGAAAGGAGGTATGCCAGCTCTATATCGGCGCAAAGCAGTCCATGGTCGCCCGTCCGGTGCGCGAGCTGAAAGCGTTCGACAAGATAGAGCTTGCCGCGGGCGAGAAGAAAAAGGTTGTCTTTACGCTTTCTCTTCGCGATTTCGCTTACTACTGCGAAGAGCTGGACGGCTGGCGCACGGAGAACGGGATTTATACCGTGTCCGTCGGCGGATCCTCGCGCGAGCTGCCGCTCTCGGCGGAACTCGAAATCAAGCTTTCCGCGGATGAACAGCCTTCTCAGCGCGTCTGGGCTTAAAAAAATTGAATTTAACGGGCGGAAGGAAAATATTCCGCCCGATTTTTTCATTTGCGAATTGATTTTTCGCATAAATTCGGATATAATAAGAATCGTATCATAATTTCGGAGGAAATATTTCCTTGACTTGGGAACAGTTTTTGCAGGAGCTTTGGTATCTCCTGCCCGTTCTGATATCCGCTCTGCTCGGGTTCGTCATCGGATTGGAGCGAAAATTCCGCTTAAAGGAGGCGGGAATCAGAACGCACACCATCGTGTGTATCGGCTCCGCACTCATGATGGTGGTGTCTAAATACGCGTTCGGCGGGCAGACGGCGGACGCGGCGCGCATCGCCGCGCAAATCGTTTCGGGCGTGGGATTTCTCGGCGCGGGCATCATCGTCTATCACAAGCAGGAGATCCACGGGCTAACCACGGCG
Organism: uncultured Christensenellaceae bacterium; assembly: GCA_910586675.1. Classification (GTDB taxonomy): domain Bacteria; phylum Bacillota; class Clostridia; order Christensenellales; family Borkfalkiaceae; genus Gallimonas. Next base: position 44,624 of record CAJUJO010000004.1, read on the forward strand.
GCGGGCGTGTGGGCGACGGCGGGCGTCGGCATGGCGTGCGGCGGCGGACTGTATATCGTCGCCGTCGGGGCGACCGTCATCCTCATCGGCGTGCAGTGCATTTTTCATCTGAACATCAAGCCCTTCCGCGCGAAGAAATATTTTACCGTAAACATCAATTTTCGGCAGGACGGCGACGCAAGCGCGAAGATAAAGGAAATTTTCGGCGCGGAGAGATTCTATCATCTCGTCATGGAACGGCGGGAGGACGGCATTATTTACAGCGCCAAATTAAAGACGGATAAGGAGCTTTCTTCCGCAGAGCTCGATCAGATCATCGGGGAGAATCCCTTTATTTGCTCGATCGAGCGGTGCGACGATATTTAATCAAACTTTTCGGTGCGCGGATCTTACGCGCACCTTTTTAACTTAACGGAGGTATTCACATGAACGGAAAAAAACGGTTGTTTCTCTTTCTCGGCTCGTCGGTAACCTACGGTTTTGCAAACGGCGGCGTCTCCTTTGTCGAATATGTAGAGGAAGCGCTCGGCATTCCGTGCGTGAAAGAGGCCGTAAACGGCACGACGCTCGCGGATACCGGAAGCGATTCCTACGTTTCACGCCTTCACGCGTTGAAACTCGAAGGGGTTACGCACCTTATCGTGCAGCTTTCCACCAACGACGTCGTGCGGGGCGTGCCGCGCGGCTGCCTTTCACCTTCCCGCAATAAGGACGCGTTCGATTTGTCGACGACGATAGGCGCGGTGGAATATATCGTCGCCTATGCGAAAGAAAGGTGGAACTGCGCCGTTACGTATTATACCAATCCCGATTTCGGAAGAGGAGAGTACGGGGAGCTTGTTAACGAGCTTTATCGGGTCGCGGAAAAGTGGGGAGCGGGTATTCTGGACTTTTATTCCTTCCGGGGCATGAAAAAGCCGAAGGAGAAAGAGCTTGCCTCTTATATGGCGGATCCCGTTCATCCGAACGGTGCGGGTTATCTGTGGATGGGCAAAATTTTCGCCGAATATTTCGGGAATCATTTCCCGAATTCTTAAATTTCGTAAAACGGCGTCGCAGCGGTTGACGGGCGGACACAAATGCGTTATAATACAACTGAAAAAGCTCGTTTGCAAGGGTTTTTGAACGGCAACGTAAAAAATCTTTGTTTTTTTGCGTTGCTATGGTATAATAAAAACGATTTTTTACAATGAAAGGTTCTGGAGGTATAACGGATATGGATACGGAAGAAACGGAAAGCGGCGTAACGCTTGGCGAAATTTGCCGTATTATATTGAGAAAGATCTGGATCATCCTCGGTGTTTCCGTGGCAGGTGCGGTGATTGCGGCGCTCTGCGCGATATTTGTGCTCGACCACACCGTTTACCATCTCAGTTTCCGGATCGCCTATCCCGGGAGCGAGACGTCCAAGTATCCCGACGGCTCGCCCTTCTATTACAGCGATATTATTTCTTTGAAGAGCATGGAGGAGGCGAAAAAGTCCGACGAAGCCTTCTCTAAGATCAACGTACAGAAGATGTACGAGAACGACGCGGTAAGCATTACGGCGGAAAAGGTCCTCATAGAGGAGGTCTACTGGGAAGTGGGAACATTTACGGTTGCCATTCCCGCATCGTATTTTACCGACAGAAATCAGGCGACGGCGTTTATCCGCGCGCTTGCCAATCTGCCCGTTCAGTATGCGAGAGACGCGGCTGCCCGCGCCGATTTCGATTCCAATCTCGAAGCGTACCGCACCGTGCCTTCTTTTGAAATGAAGCTCGGTTATTTGAAGGAACAGAAAAACGCGCTTTTAGCGCAGTATGATGAATGGATCTCTCTCTACGGGGAAAATTACCGCAACCGTGCGACGGGAAAAACGCTTAAAGCCTACCGCACGGAAGTCAATATTGCCTTTACCGACGTCGTGCAGGCGAATCTGCAAAAGGATCTCGAACTGAACGGTTACGTGCCCGTATCCAGTTTGGAAGAGCAGAAAAAAAACCTCCAAACGGAAAAAGCGAGCAATTCTGCGAAGATACGTTCGCTCATGGCGCAATGGGAAGAGATCAGGGGCGGCAGTACCGAAATGGAAATGCCGCTGCCTCTCGCGGAAGAGATTTCCAAACTTTCCGTGCGGAACGCACAGATCGACAACGAGCTCGACGCGCTTTCCGACGCCAATCTCGAAAAGACAAAGGAAAACATCAAGGCGTTTGAAACACAGCTCAACGGCGTCGCCGAAAAGCTCGCTTCCGTAACGGAAACGCTTAACAGCGTTTCGGTCAGTCTGTATAACCAAGAAGCGACGGTACGCTTCCAGACGAGCAAAGCCGTGGAAGAGGGCGGTTCCAGCGTTGTTCTCATAGCTGCGGCGGGCTTTATTGCGGCATTCGTCATCGCGTGTATCATCGTGTATATCATCGAGGCTCCCAAATACCGCAGGGCGAGGGCGAACGCGGAAGCAGTCGCGGACGAAGAAAATAAAGACGGCGGACAAAATTAAACCGCGTATCAAAAACCGCTCCGTTTTTACGGGGCGTTTTTTTATGCGCAATGCTTGCGGCGGAGCGCCGGATATGGTATACTTTTACGGGAGAAGGCTATGTCTTATTACGTGTATATCGCCGAGTGTGCGGACGGGAGCCTGTATACGGGTTTTACCGACGACGCGGCGCGGCGCATCGCCGCGCATAATGCGGGGAAAGGGGCAAAGTATACGAGGAGCCGCCTGCCCGTCAGGCTCGTTTATACCGAAGCGTACGAGACCGCGCGCGAGGCGCGCAGCCGCGAATGGCATATAAAGCAGCTGACGCGCGCGGAAAAGCTCGCTTTGATTGCGGCGCAGTCTTTGAAGGAGGCATCAATGTATCCGCATCACGAACAATCGATTGAAAAATTAAAGGAATATTTTATGAAAAGGGAGGGCGTCGTTGCAATCGTTCTCGACGGTTCCGTCGTAAAGGGGAACGCCCGCCCCGATTCCGATATCGATGCAATCGTCGTCGTAACGGACGAGGAGCATCGCCGCCTGAAAGAGGATAACCGCCTTGCCGAGGTCATTCCGGGACATTGCACGTATTCGGACGGTTATTTCGATGTAAAGTATAAAACGAAATCATATCTTGTCCGCGCGGCGCTCTTCGCAAGCGAGCCGACGCGGAACGCATTTTATAAAGCGCGCGTGATTTATTCGCTCGATGATGAAATCCCGTCGCTCGTGGAAAAAATCGCGCGTTATCCCGAACAAGAGAGGGATGATAAAGTACGCTGTTTCAACGCAAATTTGCAGCTCAATCGCGGATATTTTCTCCGTTGTGTAAGCCGGGAAAACGCATATATGCGCTCTCATCTTGCGCAGGAAATCGTGTACAGCGTATACAGGCTCATTCTTGCGGAAAATAGGGTGCTTTTCCCCTGCAACAGAAGATTGGAGGAAACGGTACAAGCTTGTTCCCGCCGCCCCGATAATATTCTTACATTGGGGAGAGCTTTTTTCGAAGACGTAACGGAAGAAAATTGCGAACGATTCGTACAGGCGTTTTGGAAACAGAGCGAACTACCGCTTACCGATGACGTGAGCGAAAATTGTTCGCAGTACGTAAAGTTTTACGAGGATTGGTGGACGGAGGAAAACCCTCCCTTTCCGAACGAATGGTAGACAAAGAAAAACGGTATCATTTTGCGGCGCTCCGATTTTTCGAGGACGAAAACATTTCCGACCGCATATATTGGTATCTATGTCCCTTTCCCCTGCGCGAGGGGGAACGCGTTCTCGCGCCCGTCGGATACCGCGACGGATTACAGCTCGCCTGTGTGGAGCGCGTATATTCGGCGCCGGCGGAGCAAGCTCCTTACGATATGCGCTTCATCAAGCGCGTCGCGGCAAAGTACGGCGCGCGGAAATTGCCGCTCGGCGGCGGATTTTGCACGGAGTTTGGCGGCGTGCGGTATGATAGCAAACGTTATACGCGGTTCGGCTCGTTTCTGTATTCGGATAATTTACGGGAACTTTCCCGTTCGGACGTTGACGTCCTGAAAGAGTACGGCGTTACGGCGGTCGTCGATATGCGCGACAGCGGCGGGGAGATTGCTGGCATTCCCGTCTTACGCTTTTCCGATGCGTCGGACGCGTTAAATTTTGCCGCAAAGGAGAAGGGCTGCGTACTCTTCCTCGGAAGCGCGGGCGTCGCCGTCTGCGTGTATCTTTTTCGGCTTGCGGGGTGTTCGCGGGAAGAAACCGTAAAAAGTTCTGCAAGCGGCGGAAGCTATTTTTGCACGGAGAATATTCCGCCCGATACTTTGCGCGCGCTAAGAGCAAAATTGATTTGAAAGAAGGGATTAAATATGAAAAAAATTTTAATGATCGCGACGGGCGGAACGATCGCCTCCAAAAATTCGGGCGCGGGGCTGGCGCCCGCCATTTCTTCCGAGGAGCTGCTCGCCTGCGTTCCCGAAATCGCCGAGACGTGCGAGGTGGAAACCGTTCAGCCTTTCAACCTCGACAGCACCAATCTGTATTGCAAGCACTGGCTGGAAATCGCGCGCCTTATCGAGGACAATTATAAAAAGTACGACGGCTTCGTCGTAACGCACGGCACCGATACCATGGCGTACACTGCGGCGGCGCTCTCTTATCTTATTCAGGACGGCGCAAAGCCCGTCGTGCTCACGGGCTCGCAGAAATCGGCATACTTACGCGACACGGATGCGCGCAATAACTTATTTAACGCGTTTTCGTACTGCGCGGACGATGGGGCTTCGGGCGTGCACATCGTGTTCGACGGTAACGTCATTTTAGGCACGCGCGCCAAAAAGACGCGCACGCGCAGCTACAACGCCTTTTCTGCAATCGACTTTCCCGAAACCGCCGTCATGCGCGACGGAAAGCCGTTTTACTATATCAACGAAGAAAAGCCGAAGGATGCGCCGAAGTTTTACCGCGCGCTCGATCCCAACGTGTTCGTGCTCAAAATGATACCCGGGCTCAGCCCCGATATTTTTCACTATCTTTCCGAACATTACGACGGGCTCATTATCGAATCGTTCGGTTCGGGCGGACTTCCCGCTTATGAAAACGACGAGTTTTTCCGCCGCCTGAAAGCCTTTCTCGATCGGGGGAAAACGGTCGTCGTAACCACGCAGGTGGAGCGCGAGGGGAGCGCGCTCGATAAGTACGAGGTGGGCAGGAAGCTCCTCGATTGCGGCAGCGTTCTGGAAGCGCGTTGCATGACGCTGGAAGCCGCCGTTACCAAATTGATGTGGATTCTTGCGCAGACGAAGAAAGCGGAGGAAGTCGCCCGCCTGTTTTATTCTCCCGTGAAAAACGATATTTTCTAAGGAATTTAGATTAAACAACCCCCGTTGCGTTTTCGCAACGGGGGTTGTTTTTATTTTACTATATTATTCTTCCTGTGCGGCGTACGATTTCCCGAGCACGTAATTCACGATACTCGCGACAAGATTCAGAACCGCGAACACGAGGGCGACGATAACGCCCGTATAGAATATGGTCGTTCCTGCGGGTAGGGGATCGCCGAGCAGCGCCGTCGCGGAGAATGTCCCCGCGAGCACGGAGAAGATGAGGCAGACGACTGCAATCGCCGCCGCGCTGACGGAAAGTCCGAGATTGGTCGTGCGCGTCTCTTCGCACAGCCCCGTGCACGTTTTCACAGTTACCGCGGCGAGCAGACTGATAAGGGCGAGCTGAATGGCATAAGCGCAGCAGCTGAACGCAAACGCGTTGATCGCTTCGGGACTGTCCGACACGGCGTTATTCAAACCGATAAGCGACATGAGCGTCGGGAAGGAAATGAGTAAAGACGAACTGTTCGCGGTATCTTTAACGGTGAATCCGCCCGCGCTCTGCCCCGCAAACGTCCAGCATATGGCGACGAGCACCATACAGCCGAGTGAAAGGCAGGTTTTTACGAGCACGGGAGCGGAGATAAGCTCCTTTCCGCGCAGGGCGATTTTGCACGCCGCAAACAGGGAAATAAAGACGCCGCCCAGCGTCAGCCCCGCGACGGTCGCGGCGTTGAATACGACGCCGCCGTGTACCGAGACCGCCGCATTCGGCAATATTTCCGAGAGCGATTGCGTCCTTGAAACGGTCATATGCTGCAGCGCGAGGAGCGCGACCGCGCCCGCAACGTAGGTAAAGAAGGAAGCAAACGCGAGCTTTTCCGCGCCCCGAACCTCTTTCCCCATCAGTTTGCGAATGAGTTTTACCGCCGCGAGAACGGAGAGCACGGTAACCGATACGAGCGTCCCCGCCGAAATGACCGTTCCGAACACGACGGGCAGATACAGGGAAACTTCATAGAGCGCGGTGTACGTCTGTAACCCGCTCAGCGCGTTTGCCGCGTCTTCGTAGCCCTTGCCGAAGAAGTAATACAGGTCGTTTACCTGGATTCCGCTCATTCCCATTGCTTCCATTGCCGAATTGAAATTGGGCGAGCCGCCCAGCCCGAATCCGATAAAGAACACGAAGAGAACGGAGCAGAGCACGCCCGCAAGAGCAAGGGAAGTCGCACAAATGTCTACGATCCTTTTCCAAAGCGGCAGCCCGCCGTCCGTAATCGCGGCTTTTTTCGGGGCGGATTTTACCGTCTTGTTTGTTTTTTTGCGGGCGGCGGTTCCGCAGGTCGGGCAGAAGGCGCCCTCGTGCAACGTTCCGCATTCCGGGCAAACCGTTTTGCCGTCGACGCGCTTTCCGCAGAAGATGCAGTAAACGGTATCGGAAGGAAGGAGTTTACCGCAGGAAGGGCATTCTGTTTTGCCGTCCAACCGATTGCCGCATTCCTTGCAGAAAACTGCGTCCTCGGGGTTTTCCGTATTGCATTGTTTACAGTTCATAAATTTCTCCCATTTTTTATTTGTTTTAATTATATCATATTTTTTGCAATTTGCAAGGTGTATACGAAATATTTCAATCAAAAAGCCGTACCGAAGAACGGGTACGGCTTTTTTCAGTTTCTCGTATCGTTTCCCGAACAAAGTAGGCGAATGCGGATGCCCGATTCGTAATCGCCGAACTTTTTCCCGAATAGCGTGATGCCGCCCACGTGTTCGGCGGTTTCGGGGATTTCCAGCCGAAGCGAAATGGAGTCGTGTTCCGTTAAGTTAAGGTTATGTATGGTCGTGGGGGAGATGAACAGTCCGTCGAGATAGGTCCCCGTTTCGTTGATGGTGAGTACCTTCATAATGCCGTATTGCGGGAAATTGGAAAACCACCAATGCGGCGTGTAGCGGCCTTTGCGGTCGTAGCATTCCCCGGGCGAGGTCCAATAACCGAGGTTGATTCCGTTGACGATAAAGCTGATGTCCGAAGGGTAATAGCTGATGACACCCGGCGCTTCGCTGCACATTTCCAAAAATATCTGCAATTCCACGGGCTTTTCCGAAGCGGACAGCATGTTCGCGAAGGTATATTCGACGTACCCCTGCGTAAACCAAATGACGGAAGCGTGAAACCGTTCGGGAAGGTAGAAAAAGCGCGTGTCATCGAATCCGTCGCCGATGACGTGCTCGGACGTAGCCAGTCCGCACGTCGGCTGAACATTGCAATCGGAGTATTGTCCCGCGTCCAGCTCCGTTTCGTATACCTTCTGCTCCGTCTGCTCGGGCAGAATATTCACGATGAGCTTATCCTCGGCAATGCGGCAGATTTTCTGCGTGCCCCGCGTTTCGGAGTTCAGGCTCACGTCGATAAGTCCCGCCTGAATGAGCTTTTTGATGTGCGGTGTCAGCGTGCTCTTGGGTATTTTCAGCGTTACCGCAATGTCGTTCATGTTCATGCGGTGGTTCTTCAAAAGTAGCTGCAATATCTGAATGCGCACTTCGTTGCTCAGCGCGTCGAATAAGGGAATGCCTTCCGTTAGATTTTCTATGATTCTCATATTTGCTTATATTTTCCCCTTCTCAAAAGTTCAAAAAAGGTCTGTTTTCGTTTAGTGTATCACATTTTTTTGTAAATTGCAATAAAAAATCCCTTCTCGTTACATTAATTCGTAAAAATACGTACTAATATTATATAACTAAAATTAATATCAAAAATTTTATAAAATGTATTGACAAATAGGAAATTGTGCGTTATAATCAAGACAACAGCGAAACAAGTTGATTCCGTTTCACATGTTTTGTGAAAGAAAGTAAAAAGAGAGCCGTCATATGCGTCATGCGAAATGTTATACAAAAGGATATCCGCGCCCGCAGTTCGTAAGGGAGGAATTTTGCGACCTCAGCGGCGCGTGGGCGTTTTCCTTCGACGATAAAAGGGAGGGGGAGCGGAACAGGTGGTTTTGCGCCTTTCCCGCAGGAAAAACGATAATCGTTCCCTTTGCCTATCAAACGGAAAAAAGCGGCGTGAACGAAAGGGAGAATCACGATTGCGTCTGGTACGAACGGGAAGCGGAGTACTCCTGCGAAAGGCTGAAAAACAAGCGTTTGATTCTCCATTTTGAAGGGTGCGACTATTTCACGAAGGTGTGGGTAAACGGCAGCTTCGTCGGTTCGCACCGCGGCGGCTATTGCCGTTTCTCCTTCGATATTACGGACGAAGTCCTTTCCGCGGGCGGCAGGGCGAAAATCACCATCCGCGCCGAGGACACGCTCGAAGCCGTGCAGCCGCGCGGCAAACAGAGCTCGCTGGGGCGCACCGTCGGGTGCTGGTATACCGATACGACGGGGATATGGAAGCCTGTTTGGACGGAAGTCGTTCCCGAAATCCGTTTGGAATCCGTAAAAATCACGCCGAGTATCAAGGACTATTACGTAGAATTCGAGGCGACTTTGAACGAATCTGCGGAAGGGTATTCCCTCCGTGCCGTCGTATCCTTCGAGGGGGAAACCGTTTCCGATACGGTGAGCGCGTTCACCCGCCGCATTCTGAACGTCAAGACCGATTTGAACGGCGACGGCGATCTGTTCCGCGTGCGCTATTGGACGCCCGACAAACCCAACCTGTACGACGTGGAATTTTATCTCACGCGGGGCGGGGAAGTCGTCGATAAAGTCGGCTCTTATTTCGGGCTTGCCGAATGCAGGACGGAGGGCAACTGCCTCATGCTCAACTGCAATCCCGTGTATATGAAGATGGTTCTCTTTCAGGGCTATCATAAGGAGAGCGGGCTTACGGCGCAGAGCGAAGAGGATTTCGTCGACGATATTCTGCTTGTCAAAAAACTCGGCTACAACGGGATCCGCATGCATCAGAAAATCGAGGACGAACGCTTTTATTATTATGCCGACGTGCTCGGAATGGCGGTGTGGTGCGAAATGCCGTCCGCATACGAATTCAAGAGCGAAACGGTTTGCAAGGTATCCGAAGAATGGGCGGAGGTCGTCCGACAGAATTACAACCACCCGTCCATACTCGTTTGGGTGCCGCTCAACGAAAGCTGGGGCGTGCCGAGGATCCTCACCGATCCCGCGCAGCAAGCGCTTTCCCTTTCGCTGTACTATGCAACGAAGGCGTATGATCCCCGTCGCCCCGTTATATCCAATGACGGCTGGGAACACACCAAGAGCGATATTATAACGCTCCACAATTACGCGCAAGACGCGGATGAACTTTATCGTTTCTACGCCGATCTTAACGGCGCTTTGAACGGAAATCATTCCGTAGGATATTCCCAATTGCGCTTGCCCTTTACGGAAGGGTTCTGCTATGGCGGCGAACCCGTCGTGATTTCCGAATTTGCGGGAATCGGTTTTCGGAGCGACTCGCAGGCGGGCTGGGGATACGGGGATTCCGTTACCGACGCGGAAGCGTTCTGTGCGCGTCTGAAAAGTCTTGCTTCCGCGCTTCAAAAAATCGACGGGATCTGCGGATTTTGCGTAACGCAGCTGACCGACGTGGAAACGGAAATCAACGGGCTGTGCGACATCGAAAGAGTTCCCAAAGCGCCGATCGAAACGCTGCGCGGCGCAATCGGGAAATAAAAACGGCGCGTATCGCGCAAAATAACTTATATTTTTAAGATTTTTCAAGGGGCGCGCCCCTTGCTGTACGTTCACATGAACGTACGAAAAATAATTACTTGCTCATGCAGCGCCGACAGCGCGGGAAAAAGGAGGTACTATGTTTCGGATCTTAACGTGGAAACAGCTCGCGGCATGGTTGACGGCGGTCGTTCTTGTCGTTGCCTGCTTTACAGTGGCGGTTTGCTCCGTTTCCGCGGGTACCGATTACGGTGACCGCACCGTGCTCACGCTCTGCCATTGGGATAACGGCGGCGCGACGGAAACCAACCTTGTCAAAGAGGTGTGCGCCGCATTCGAGCAGACGTATAACCGCGAAATCGACGAAAAAAATGCCGCTTTGGAAGAAGGGGAGGAGCCGCTCAAAAAGATAAAGATAAACGTGAGCGTAATTAGCAGCTACGAAACGCAGTTTAACAGTATTATCGCCTCGCGCAATGTGCCCGACGTGTTCCTCGTGCCCGACGGTAACTTCGGACAGTGGGTGCAAACGGGCGTTATGCTTGAACTTACCGACTATATCGAAAGAAGCGAGCTTATCGACCTAGAAAAGGTCTGGCCGTCCGCAATCGACCGTTACCGCTATAACGGCAGGACGATGGGGTCGGGCTCCGTGTACTGCATGCCCAAGGACGTAACGCCCTACGTCATGTATTACAACAAGGATATGTTCGACGAATACGGCGTGCCCTATCCCGACGGCGGAACGCCTTGGACACCCGAAGAGGCGCTGGAATATTGGAGCATGTTCGGATACAGCCGCCCCGAATCGATGGGGGGGAGCACCGTTTACGTTTCTTCCAAGACGGGGGAAACGAAGATACGCGATGGGCACGTATACGGCGTGGCGAAAATTTATCCCGAAAGTTTTATCTGGTCCAACGGCGCCGACTATCTTTCGCAGGACAGGACGGATGTGCTCATCGACTCGCCCGAATTTATCGAGGTATACGACTATATTCAGACCTCCACGATGGATTACTGCGTAACGCCAACTTCCGCCATTCTCTCCACGACGAGCGAAAAGACGCTCTTTCTGAACGGGGAAGCGGCTTGCTATATCGAGGGGCGCTCGGTAACCTCCGATTTGAGAAAGCAGGCGACGTTCGATTGGGACATCGCGCCCATCCCCGCGTTCGGGGTAGACCCCGACTGCAACGGCTGGTCGGGCTCGGTCGGCTATGCGGTGTATAAGGAAACGCCCTACCCCGACATTGCCTACCGCCTCGCCGAGTACTTCACTTCGGTGGAGGGTCAGCTTATCATGACGGAATCGGGCTTCTCCATTCCGCTGTACAACGACGAAGCGGCAATCGCGAAGCTCTACGAATTCGATGCGGGCAAGAAGCCCGCCAACACTGCGGAGTGGCTGCGCGCCGCCGAGCATCAGCGCGCGGGGCTGTGGCAGTATCTGCCCAGCGTGCGCTGGAAGGATAAGCTCGCCGACGACTCGGGCGTGCTGTTTACCTCCGACCCGAGCACGCGCGCCACGGCGGAACAGTTCTTAACGGACGAAAAGGAAGTGATTCTCAACATTATCAAGACGGATTTCCCGCATTTGTTTGCGGACGGAGGCTGATATGGAGCAGATCAAACCCAAAAAGAAAAAAATCAATCGCAGCCGTCTTTCCGAAATGCTGTGGGGGTACGCCTGTGTCGCACCGCTCACGATCGGGCTTCTGCTCTTCCTCGCGGCGCCTCTGTGTTACGCGCTTTATCTTTCTCTCACCACGTACGACCTGTTCAACGCGCCCGTGTTTATCGGATTCGGCAATTTTATCCGCGCCTTCTCCGCGAACGAATCGCAGTTTTGGCCGTCCGTCGGGAACGCGTTCGTCATGAGCATCGGCGTCTTGCTTTCCATGGCGGTTTCGCTCGTCCTTGCAAACCTGCTCTGCGGTAAGAATAAGGGTACGAATACCTTCCGCATGATTTTCTTTCTGCCGACCATTTGCTCGGCGGTCGCGGTGGGGATCATGTGGAAGCGCATTTACGATTATCAGTACGGCTTTCTCAATTCCTTTTTCGGGCTGTTCGGGCTCGATAAAGTCAATTGGCTGGACGCCGCGCACGCCGTTCCTTCGCTCATTTTCCTCAACGTGCTGTTTGGGCTGGGAACCAATATCCTGCTCTATATCGCGACGATTAAAAACGTGCCGCGCTCCTATTATGAGGCGGCGGAACTCGACGGCGCGAATGCCGTTCAGAAGTTCTTCTACATCACGCTCCCTTCGGTCTCGCCCGTCTCTTTCTATATTCTTACGACGGGGATCATCGGGTCGCTTCAAGGCTTTGCCATTTATCAGGTCATGACCAACGGCAGCCCCGCCAATACGATGATGCCCGTCATTCTCATCTACAACTACGCGGGCGGAAACTACGGCGCCTTTTATGGGTACTCTTCGGCGCTCGCTATTCTGCTGGGGCTCATCATCGCCGTCGTTACGGCAATCAATTTCGGTGTGTCCAAAAAATGGGTCTATTACGAATCGTAAAGGAGGGGAGGCATGAAAATCAAACAAAATTTTGCGTTTATCGGCGGAAAGATTTTAACGTATTTCGTGCTCGCGGGCGTTTCCGTTCTCATTCTTCTTCCGTTCGTGTATCTGATTGCGTGCTCCTTCAAGAACGCGCAAGAAATCAACCTTTCCAATTTCTTCCCCATTGCCTGGACGGGGGAAAACTACATTGCGGTATTCCGTGAAACGGTAATGCTGCGCGCCTTTCTGAACACGTTCGTCTATATCATTCCTCCCGTTTTGGCGGGCGTGTTCATGAGCGCGCTTGCGGCGTACGGATTTGCGCGCCTGCGCTTTCCCGGGAGCAAGATCTTGTTTTCCTGCATGATGGCGACGCTCGTCATTCCAAATATTATCATCATGATACCGTCCTATGTCATGTTCGCCAATTTCTACAAGTGGGTAGGAACGCCTCTGCCTGTCATGCTCCCCGCCATGTGCGGTTCTACGGTGATGATGTTTTTCTTTCTTAACTTCCTGCGCACGCTGCCGCGCGACTACGAGGAAGCCGCCATTCTCGACGGAATGAGCCGCGGCGGAATATTCGTAACCATAATATTTCCGCTCATGAAGCCCGCCGTCATCACGCAGATTCTGCTCTGCTTTATTACTCAGTACAACGACTATTTAACGCCTCTTCTTTATCTCGGGAATAACGAAAGTTTGTTTACCGTACAGCTTGCCATCAATCAGATGAATTCGGCGTATGCCGTAGAAACGGAAAAGCTGCTTACGGCTTGCGTCGTCGCCATGCTGCCTACGTGCGTGCTCTTTCTGCTCTGCCAAAAATATCTCGCCGACGGAATCAGCATTTCCGGCTTGAAGTAAGGAGAAAAAATGAGGAAACGGAACATCATGAAAAAAGTAATGTCTTTGGTGCTCGGCGGATGTATCGCGATTGGCGCGGCGGGGTGCGGCGCTCTCGTGCCGCCTGCGGGGATCGATCCCGTTCCCGATACACCCGATATTCCCGAACAGCCCGAACGCGTGCGGGAGGAGCGCGACCTTATCTCGCGCATCGCGCCTTCCAACCGCTTAGACGAAGAAAAGCTTCCTTCCGCGGGCAGCCGCGTCTTTATGCAGGACGGCATTTATGGGTTGAAGGGGGAGGGTTTTTCCCTTCGGCTCGTCAAAACCGCGGACAACACCTTTAAGCTCTCCGTCGTTGCGGAGGACGGCGCGGTATGTGCGGAAGAAAAACTGCCCGCACAGCTTTATTTCCGCGGCGACGGGCTCGTCTCCGCAGGGTACGGCTCGGTAACGACGGAAAGCTACGGTTTGAAGGCGACGGCAGTCTTGACTTCGGAAAAGGGATCGGAACTCGTCGTAGACGATTTATATTATTTTCCCGAACAGTCGGGAAGTGCCTTCAACGTGAGGCGGAGCGTTTCCGTCCGCAAGGCTTCCGCCTCCGATAAGGGATTTGAAAGTCTGTATACCGTGAGCGCGCCTTCGGGCGGCGTGAACGACTATTCCTGGTTTGTGCCCAACAACGTATTCGGCGAATTTCCCAAAAACGGCGTTTCCTACGTCGAGAGTAAAATTTTCAGGGAAACGCTTTTAGGTCTTCCTTACGCCATGTTCCGCGAGAATAAGACGGGGCTCACCTTTTCACTCGGGCGGTATCAACCCGCCGTTACGCCTGCGGATAACAGCTTTGCCTCCGTCGCGCTGCTCGGCGGAGACGGCGCGGCGATCGAAATCGCCTATCCCGCGCGCGATTCCGCGCGGCGCTATTTCGATATCGAAGAGGGCAAGCAAATCGTGTACGATATGACCCTCCGCGCCGAACGGAGCGCGTCCTTCTCCCAGGCCACGGCTTCCGTGTACAACGCGCATTTCGATTTGCAAGATCAGCGCGTCGTCGCGACGGACATCGATGAGGTCTATTCCGCCGTGTGCAAGGATTTTAAGACCTTTTTGCTTTCGACCACGGCGAACGGCGTAACTTCCTACGGGCTTCCTTGGCGCGTTACCATCGAAAACGGAAAAATAGGGCCCAAGTCCTATCAGGCAGGATTCGTCGGTCAGCAGATTCCCGCGGCGTACAACATGCTCCATTACGGCGTGCGGGAGAACGATACGAAGAGCTTCCGCAACGGCATGCGCGTGCTCGACTTCTGGGTGAACGCGGGTATGATGACGGAAAAGGGCGTGCCCAAAATCTGGTACGGGGGAGACGCCAATTATTTCTGGAAGTATCCTACCTTCCTGCGCATGGCGGTGGATGCGATGGAGGGCTTGCTCGACGGTTACCGCCTCGTAACGGCGCACGGGATCGAGCGGCAAACTTGGAGGGCGGCGATCGTTTCCTTTGCCGATTTCCTCGTCCGTGAACAGAACGCGGACGGCAGTTGGTGGCGCTGTTACAACTGGGACGGGAAGATTTTCCGCAACGGCGACAACGGCATTTCCGAACCGGGCGGAAATATCTGTCAGTCCGATTCCAAGCTCAATTCCACCATGCCCGTGCGCTTCCTCGGGAAGATGTACGAGCTTACAGGGGACGCAAAATATAAGGCTTCGGCGATCAAGGGTGGGGAGTATGTCTACAAGAATATTTATCCTACGAACGTCTACACGGGCGGCACGTGCGACAACGCCAACGCCGTAGATAAAGAGGCGGGCGTGTACGCCATGTACTGCTACGACGCGCTCTATATGCTCACGGGCGAGAGCAAGTGGCTGGAATGCTTAAAACAGGCGGCGGCATTCACCATGTCGGCGGTGATCACGTACAGCTTCGACATCAACGAAAACAGCACGCAGCTGAAAGCGGCGCTCGCCCTCAAGCACGGCTATACGGACGGACTGAGTTTTATTGTCTGCGGCGGCACGGGCGTGGATAACTACGTGGCGTACATCTATTACGAGCTCTTCCGCATCTATATCATGACGGGCGATAAGACGTATTTGCGCCAATCGGAATTCATTCAGCAGAACACCAAGTCCACGATGGACTGGGACGGAGCGCTCGGATATGCCTACAAGAGCCTTGTTCCCGAAGCGACGACGATCTACTCCTTCGGATTCGCCTCGGCGACGGACGACGATGGCGTGATGGGGGTATGGCTGCCGTGGGCTTCGGTCGCCAATGCCGAGCCGATCGCCAAGATGTACGACCATTTCGGCAAGGCGGACGTTAAGGAGTTCGGGGAAACCTCGCTCGAAGTGCTTCGTTCGCAGCTCAACGCTTACGGAGTGGGCGGCGGTGCGCACAGGAAGTACGTTACGAGCGCGATCAACGGATATATCCGATAAGCAAGGAGGGAAAACGATGAAAAAAGCATTGTGCGTTCTTTTATGCGCGGCGCTGTGTTTTTCGGCGGCGGCTTGCGGGAATACGCCCTCGGGCCCGGAAGAGCCCGTAAAGCCCGATCCCGACACTCCGGGAGGGGAAGTCGATACCTCCTACCGCGTCGGCAGGAATTTCGGCGAAATGCCGCTCCCTTCCGCAACGGTGGACGAAAGCGCTCTGCCCGCCGCTAAGATGGGGAGCGTGAGTGAAAGTTCCATGACGAGCGGAAGTTATTCGCTGCAATTCGTAAAGAGCGCGGGCGCGTATTCCGTGCGGTATACGGACGGGAACGGAAAGGTTATGTTCGAAAGCGAAAAGCCCGCGCAGGTATATCTCCGCGCTTCTTCGGAACTTTCGGAAAAGTACGATTCCGTCGAGAAAAAGGAATACGGCTTCCTCGCGACGGCGCGCCTTACCTCTTCGGCGGGGAGCGAGCTTATCGTCGAGGACAGATACTATCTTCCCGAGGAGGCGGAGGGCGTGTTCAACGTCGCCAAGCAGGTTACCGTCGTGAAGGCGGGTGCCGGGGAAAGCGGCTTTGAAAGCGTTTACACGGTAAGCTCGCCCGCGGGCGCTTCCGGCAATTACGATTGGTTTATTCCCAACCACGAATTTGCTTCCGTGAGTTACCGCTCCAACACGTACAGGGAAACCAACCTCGGCGCGCCGTTCATCATGATGCGCAACCGTACGTCGGGCGCGACGCTCTCTTTGGGACGCTATCAACCCGTCATCCATTACGAGAACAACAATTACGCCAGTCTATCCATGACCAACGCGCAGAACGCGGGGAGTATCTCGGTGGAGTATCCGAGCAAGGATTCGGCGCGCAAGTTCCATCCGCTCGTCGTGGGCAGCACGCATGCCCTGCACATGAGCATGCGCGTGGAAAATACGAAAACGCACGGCGAGGCTACG
The DNA here is from genome assembly GCA_910586675.1 of uncultured Christensenellaceae bacterium. Classification (GTDB taxonomy): domain Bacteria; phylum Bacillota; class Clostridia; order Christensenellales; family Borkfalkiaceae; genus Gallimonas. The sequence continues at coordinate 61,322 of CAJUJO010000004.1, forward strand.
GTGTCCGCCTACAACGCGCACTTCGCGCTCCAGAATCAGCGGATCGTCGCGACGGACATCGATGAGGTGTATAAGGTCGTCTGCGAAGATTACAAGACGTTTCTTCACACCACCGAACAGACGGACAAGGAAACGGGCAAAAAATACAACTCTTACGGACTGCCCTGGCGCATCACCATCGAGGACGGCGAATTCGGTCCGCTTACCTATCAGGCGGGATTTATCGGACAGCAGCTCCCTTCCGCGTACAACATGATGCTTTACGGAATCATGAACGACGATTTGACAAGCCTGCAAAACGGCGTAAACGTGTTCGACTTCTGGGTGAGCGGCGCGGAGTTCATGTCGGCGGCGGGCGTGCCCTATATTTGGTACGATACTTGGGCGGACGGGTTTCGCAGTTATCCCTGCTTCCTGCGTATGGCGGTGGACGCAATGGAAGGACTGCTCGACGGCTACCGCCTTGTAACGGCGCACGGCATCGACCGTCCCGAATGGCTGAACGCAATCGAACGGTTCGGCGATTTCCTCGTCAACTACCAGAACGCCGACGGAAGCTATTTCCGTTGCTACAACTATGACGGCGAGCCCTTCAAAAATTGGGACAACGGAATCGAGGAGCCGCAGGGCAATATCTGCCAGTCGGAGAGCAAGCTCAACACCAATCTGCCCGTGCGCTTTCTCGCCAAGATGTACGAATTTTCGGGCGACGAACGCTATAAGACGGCGGCGCTACAAGCGGGCGAGTTCGTCTATGAAAACATTTATCCCACGGGCGTGTATACGGGCGGCACCTGCGACAATCCCAACCGCGTGGATAAGGAGTCGGGCGTGTACGCTATGTACTGTTATGACGCGCTCTATACGCTCACAGGCGAGAGTAAGTGGCTGCAATGCCTGAAAGAGGCGACGGCGTTCACCATGTCCACCGTTCAGATTTACAGCTATCCCGTGCGCGGTTCGGCTCTCAAAGCGGCGTACCCCTGCGAGCACGGCTACAACGACGGCATGAGCTTTATCTGCGTCAATACGCAGGGCGCGGACAATTATATCGCGTTCATCTATTACGAGCTGTTCCGTATTTACGTTTTGACGGGCGATTCGGCGTATCTCAAACAGGCGGAATTCATTCAGCAGAACACCAAATCCATCATGAACTGGGACGGAGCGCTCGGCTACAAATACAAGAGCTTAGTCGCCGAAGCGTCCACCACTTCGGGCTTCACCTTCTCGTCGGCATCGGACGGCGCGTGGGTAACCTGGAGCTCGGCCGCCAATATCGAGCCGATCGCCAAAATGTATACGGGCTTCGGAAAGGCGGACGTCGCGGAATTTGCGGGCAAGCCTTTGAGCGAATTGAAAGAAACGCTCAAAAAAATCGGCGCGGGCGGGTACGAACATACCGTGTACGAAAATACCGTCGCCGATCAGATTCGGTAAAGGAGAAAAAGGAGGAATTATGAGTAAATACAAAACAGTACGGAAAGCAGTTATGGGGCTGAGCGCGCTCGGCGCGGCGGTGTGCTGCGCGCTGTCGGTAACCGTGCTCACGGCGGAAGCGCTCTTATCGCCCGTTACGGTAGACCTCATCGCGCAGTCGGAAAGCGGCGATTGGTTTCACAACGATAACGGCGAGATGACCGACTTCGGTATCTGGGAAAAGACGGCGGAGGGCATCACGGTGGACGCATACGGCGGCGCGTACGCCATGGAGGGTGCGACGTACCTCACCGCGAAGGGGCAGGCTTACGGCGCATATGAGGCGGAAGCGACATTCGTGATATCGGAATTAAACGACGTGGAGAATCCCATGATCGGGATAATCCCCTGGTATGTGGACTATGAAAATTATTTGTTCGTACAATTGAAGTTTACTAACGCGAGCAAGTATTTCACGACGGACGAGGAGCGGGAGCAAGGGTACGCCTTGCAGGAAATCATCGTCAGCGGAAGGCTGGACGGCGAAGCCAAGTACAACAGCGCGACGGCGCAGCAGGAAAACACAGTTTTCGATTCTAATACGGTGCCCGCAATTGCTGCGGCAAAGCGCAGCCCGCTGTCCGAACAGGGGCACACGATCAAGGTGGAAGCGGAAAACAGCGGTTCGAGCGGAAATTTCATGAAGTTCTCCCTCTCTTACAACGGCGTTTCCGTCGGCAACATGTCGGCATACTATTACAACAAAGTCGCCAAAACCTCGGCAATGGGCTTTATGGCGCAGGATGTGCGCGCGACATATACGGCGGCAAGCTTTACCGACGGATACGCAGAAAACAGAACGCCCGCGCTTGCGCGCGATTGGAAGAACAAGAACGGTTACACCTATCGTACGCTCAACGGCTTCGATGCCTGGACGTTCCAAGAGGACGGTGGCGTTTCGGTTAAGGCGGCGCCGACGGAGGACGGAAAATCTTCATATACCGTTACGGGCTCTAACTACGGCGGCTATAATACGAACCGCGGATTTACTCAAAATCCCGTTGCGGAAAAGGATGGGCTTCCGCAGAATTACGAAGTTTCCGCTGTCTTTTCTGTCGACGAACTCGCGGTATATACAGGGCGGGAATATAAGCTCGGCTACGGGCTCATCGCCTGGTATAAAGACGATCAGAACTTCGTTTCCGCAACCGTCCGCAGAACGGAGAGCGGGAAGCAGGGCTTTTCTACTGTGAAGCACGAAGTCGTGCTCTACGGCTGGATCGAAGGGAGCAACCTCGGTGTGGGTACGACCGTGTACGCGCTTCCTTCCGATTTTGACGAAACGCAGGAGCATACGATCAGGGTGGAGAAAAAATCGGTCGGATTCTTCGTCTATCTCGACGGCGGGGAAAATCCGATCATCTCCAAGCGCATTGCGGGAACGGACGAGAATTTCCATTACGGATACGAGGGATATAACGTAAATTATTCGGCGACGAAGATAACCGCTCGCGCTATCTATTCCGCTTACGACGAAATTTCTTCTTTTGACGAGGCGGGTAAAATCTGGAAGAACGCGGGCAAATCGCAAACGGCGTGGAACTTCGACGGCGGTAAGATTGCGCTTTCCGCAAAGGAAACTTCTGCGCAGCAGTCGGCGCGCTCCTACTTGCTCGGCTCCTCCGATATTTCCGATAAGAACGTAACGGTAACGGCGAACGTAAAGGCTTCGCTCGGCTCGGGCGAACAGCTTTCCGAGCTTCTGCTCTCGCCCTATATCGTAGACGAGTTCAACTTCGTCCGCGCGGGACTTGCCTGGAAGGACGGTGCGGTATACGCCCGCATTTATGCGTGCGCGTTTACCGAAGAGGACGAGGAAGCTGGCAAAGAGCCTGCTTATACCGTCAAGGAATCGGAAATTTCCTCCGTCGATCTTGCGAATGCGTTTACGCTCTGCGTCAAGAAAATCGGTACGGCGGTGGGCGTAGAAGTCAACGGTACTCTCGTGTACGGGCGGGAAATTGAAGGCATCGCCGCCGTCGCCGAGGACATCGGAATCTACGCCTATAACCTCGACCTTACGGTTAATTCCTTTGAAACGGAAGGGTACAAAAAGTACACGCAGGAGCAGGTAGGCGATTGGATCACTTCGGGAATCAAAAACAATCAGTGGTCGGTAAGTTCCGAAGGCTGGCTGATTTCCGACGCGACCTATACCGAGGATATGACGCCCGACGACGGGGACGACGACAAAAATTGGGCGCTCGTAGAAAATGAAAACGCAGACTATACGGTTACGGCGAAGATGCGCGTAACGGCGGAATCCCGCGCGCAGGACAGGGTCGGTTTAATGGTCTGGTACGTGGACGAAGAGAACTATCTCATGTTCTTCATGGACAGATGGCGTTCGGACAGCGCCGTTGCGCGTACGACCTTCACGGGGCTTATTAACGGCGAATATCTTCCCACGCGCTACAATCACGGCGGCTGGTTTCCCGAAGGCGATAAAGACCTCGGCGATGGCACGACGGCGACGGAAAATTCTCAGCTCGACAAATGGCATACGGTAAGCGTTACCAAGTCGGGAAATACCTTCACCTGTTCGGTAGACGGCTCCATCGGGCTGCTTAACTATACGGTGGCGGCGGGGCTGCCTTCCACGGAAGGGAAAACCGTTTACAGCGGGATCTACGTTCTCAACGACGCGATCGAGGTTTCCGAATGGGCGATCACGCCCGCAGGCGGCACGGTGAGCGTTTCGACACCCGCGCTTCCTTCGCAGGCGACCTCCGTCGAAGAGGAAAAGCTGGAGCTCGGAACGTATTCCGATCGGGATTATACCGACGAGTTCGATAAGGTAACGACCAACGTAAAAGGGGATAAGCCCGACGATCCCGACACGCCCGACAATCCGGATAACCCCGATAACCCCGACGACCCCGGCACCAATTCTTGCGGCGGCTGCGGCGGCGCGATTTCAGCGGGCGCGGGCTTGGGATTGCTGATTCCCGCAATGTTCGTATTCAAAAGGAAAAAATCCGAAAAATCGGATAAAAATAAGGAGGAATAATATGAAAGGCAAACTTTTATTGGCGGGCGCCGTGCTTACGGCGGCGGCTCTCGCGGGAACACAGGCGGTAACGGCGGGCGCAAGCTTTACGGACGCGGACGACGTTATGCATTACGGTTGGAGTTTGGTCTGTAACCCGACGGAGGAAACTCTTTTCGAGTTCGGCGCGGACGGCAACGTTTCGGCAATCAACGCGGCGGAGGGCGACATCGCAAACCAGCGCGTCAACATGTACGCGATCCGCGATACCGAACATGCGGGCGACGAAACCTACACCGTTTCGGCAACCTTCACGCCCGATGAGGAGAGTGATCTTTCCACCGAGCGTGCATATGGTATTGTTCCCTGGTACGTGGATTCCGATAACTATCTCATTTATTGGTTACAGCAAAAACTGGACGGCGGTTGGTCGGGTCAGTTCTACGGTCGTGTAGACGGTTCGTTCAAAGCTTGGGCGCAGGCGGACGGCGATTCCTGGCGCACGGACGAGTACGACGACATGTGGTGGGATAACGGTTCGGTGTCTAATCCCGCAATCAAAGGGGAAAGAAACGCAATCCTCAATCATACCATTACGCTGAAAGTCGTATCCGAAATCGAAACGGTAACGGTGGGCGGAAGCGATTATACCTGCCGCTCCTTCGAGCTGCACCAGATCGTAGAGGATAAAGGCGTATCGGCTGATCCCGATGACTCTAATTCCGTCGAAATTCCTGCAGGTGCGGATTTCGTGTCAAGGAAGGTTTATTGCAGAGATTTGACCGCCGATAGCGACGCGGCGCGCGTGGGGATTTACTCGGAAGCGTTCAGCGTAGGCATTTCCGATTTCTCCTGCGTGGGCGATAACGATAGCTCGACGGCGCAGGCGGTCGCGGCGAAAATCGATGCGCTCGGCACGGTGGACTCCGTGGAGAAAATTACCGCGGTGGACGAGGTTTACGGCGAATATATGAGCCTTCTTGAACTCAAAGAACAGTGCGCGGACGGCACGGACGCGAAGATGACGGCGGCGTTGAACGGCGTGGGAACATACGTGGACGGCCGCATCCTCGCCCTCGACAAGACGAGCGCGACCTTCAAGGCGGACGTGGAAAGCGCGCTTGAACTGTATAACTCCCTTCCCGCGTATCTTGCGGCAAAGGTTACCAAGGTGAGCGAATTGCAGGCGGCGGTGGAAGAGGCGCAGAAGCCCGATACGCCCGACAATCCCGACAATCCTGACAATCCGGACAATCCCGATATCCCCGATAACCCCGGCAATACGGAAAAGCCCGGCGAGAATAACGGCGGCGGATGCGGAAGCGTTCTTTCGGTCGGCGCGGGACTTGCGCTCCTCGTTCCCGCAGCGTTCTTGTTGAAGAGAAAGAAGAGGTAAGTAAAACGAAAACGGACGGCATACGGCGTCCGTTTTCTCATTTTAATACACATGGAAAAAACGGTTGCAAAATTGATTGGATTGGGTTATAATAGTCGACAGTCAACGCCGAAGCGCGTCGCATCGGGCGGTGATGAGAAGCAAAAAACTGTTTCGGAGGTTTTTATGAATTTCAAGACAAAACGCGCGGGCGCAATTTTAGCTGTTGCCGCCTATGCAACAACGATTTTTGCGGGGGGGGGTATCTTTGCGATAACGGCAAGCGCCGAACCCGCTGCGGAGAACGAAGGACTTACATATTTTTATAACAATCTTTTTGCCAACCCCAGGGCGGAAAGGTTTTATAAAGCGTTTGAAACTTTGAACAAAGAGGGCGCTTTCAAGAAAAACGACGTGGATTTCAATCTTGTCGAAAAGGGCGTTGTGGTCGGAGAAGACGTAAGAAACTATGTTGAAAACGGCAGCGCGACGCTTCCTATCGCCTTCGGCGCGGCGCGCGATTCCTACCTTATGGATCATCCCGATCTCTTCTACGCCGATATTTTCGGCGTTTCGGTGAGCGCGGGCGTGCAAAACGGCAATTATGTCGCTTATTTAGATACCAGCCGCACCGATTCCCTTTATATCGGGCATTTGGATACCGAAGAGAAAATCAACAGAGCCGTCAACGATTACGAGGAAAAGCTTTTGGGCATCGTCGCGGGGGCGAAAGCCGCAGGCGGCGTGAAGGAACAGATCGAATACGTCAATCAATACATGATCGATCATACCGAATACAGCTTCTGCCCCGTTGTAGATAACGGAAACCAGGGCTTCCTCCCCGAAGCCGATTATATCGACACGGCATACGGCGCGCTCGTAAACGGAAAAGCCATCTGCGGCGGGTATGCGAAAGGCTTCAAAGCGGTCATGGACAGATTGGGGATTCCCTGCGTTTGCGTGCAGGGATACAGCCTTTCGGACGAGTCGTCCAACTTCGTCGCGCATATGTGGAATGCTGTCAAGCTCGACGGCATGTGGTACGGCGTGGACGTAACCTGGAACGATACGGCAAACAAGCCGGACGGCTGGCTTCTCGTCGGAGAAAACACCCTTTCGAGGGATCACGTGGAAGATAACGTCGTTTCTTCTTCGGGTTTCCAATTAAAGTATCCCGCCTTGAAACCTTACGATTTCGGAAAGGATACCGACGATAACGGCATGAATATCAAGGGAGAATACAAGAGCGGTTCCGGTGAGTGGAAACAGCTTGTTCTTACCGTCGTTTACGACGGGATGGGGGCGGAGCAGCTCGCTTCGCGCGGCTCTTACCTTGCATTCCGTTTGGGCGACGCCGCCAAAGACGGTACTATCACTTGGGATCAATGGAGTGAAGCGACTTCGTTTTCTCAACTAACGAGCGGATTTATCAATTGCGAATACGACGATAAGACGCTCTTCTATATTATGCCGAATTTGGAATACATCCAATTTGCCCTGATTGATTATGCGCCCGACGAGCCGTTTTATATTAACGGACATCCTTCCACAAAACCGGGAACCGGTGAAATTTTCAATTGCAGATATTCCGAAAAAAATCTTACCGTAGATCATATCGGCGGGATCAGTTCGCCTTATCAGAACGAAGCATTCGGTTCGTACATTCCGGCCCCTGCCGCCATTTCGGTAACGCCTTCCAATACGGGAAGCTGGAGCGTGGACGGTACGTATAACATGAAATTCGTTTACAGCGATAAACTCGTTTTAATGGAAGGGAAGCGTGCGGAAGACGTGAAACTCGAGGTTACTTCTTCCCGCGGAAACGATACCGTAAACGACAATATCGTCGTAACCGATTTCAAATGGGACGGAGATAAAACGATTACGTTTACATTTAAGCCGAGCAAGATGTTCATTCACAATCTTGCGGATTATTATTTCTGCCCCACGAATCTCGTCGGAGAAAGGAGCAATAAAATTCCATTGGCCGTTTCATATTCGTTTAAGGGCAAAAGCGTCGTTTGCAGTAAGATATTCAACGATGGAAGGCTTTATATGAATGTGTTCGGCGAGCCTAAAATGCTCGACACGGCGGATCTCTCGGTAAATAATTTTATAGACGAGAACGGCGATTATTACGCGAAGAATCAGAGGAGCCAGCTTCTTTTGGTTGCGGATAAGCCGGGAAATTCCAAATCCGAAGAGATGAAAGACGTTCTTGCGGATAAAGAGGGGTTTTCAGAAAGCGACGTTGTTACCACGGCAACTTATGAAATTCATCTACAAATTTGCGGTGTTGTACAACAAGTTCCCAACGGTAGCTATATGCAGGTCGCATTTGGGTTTCCGGAAGGGTTCAGTCCCGACGATGCGGGCACTACCTTCAAAATTTATCACTACGAGCACGACGACAAGGGGAATATCACGGGCGTTACCGAAGTTCCCGTTATCATTACCGAATACGGAATTATCGCCCAGGTAAAGAGCTTCAGCCCCTTCGCCGTGGTTCAGGTTAAAAAATCGGCGCTTCCCGCGAATACGACAAAGAGCGTTTATGCAAGCGTTTCGGGCAAAGGCGGAAGTATTCGTGCGGAAAACGGAATGAGCGGCATTTCCGAAGTAACCGGAGATTCCGTTACTTATGCCATCGAAGCCGAGGAGGGGTACCGTGTCGACGCCGTTATGCTGAACGGAAAAGTTATCGGAGCGGAACGATATAAGGACGGAAAAATCACCCTTCAAAAGTCGGAACTTGACAATGGTAATACGTTGGAGGCTTCCTTCGTAACCGTGAAATCTGCGGAAAGCTATCAGGCTAAGGGTGTTGCAATCAAGCGCCCCGATCTTATTGTACTTTCGCCCGATCAGATTATGAAGGACTTCGCGGCGGAAGGCGGCGTAAACGTAGTCGCGATCGTAGTCGGTTGTGTTTGTGGGGCGATCGCAATCGGCGCGGCTGCGGCGATCGTTGTTATCGTGCTCAAAAGAAACGTCGAAAAAGAAGAGGTCAAAGAATCTTCCGCGAAGAAGAGCGGCGCGAGGAAGAGCACGTCTTCCGCAAAAAAAGGCGGTGCCAAAAAATCTTCCGGTAGCGCTCCGAAAAAGAAATAAAAGGTAAGCTATATCCGCCGCCCGAACGGAGTCCCGTTCGGGCGCTTTTTGTATAACGAAAACCACGCGATAGTCGCGTGGTTCAAAAGAGGTTAACCGA